>NZ_JAZAYT010000034.1:0-457209 GCF_036321945.1 Flavobacterium facile | reverse complement strand
ACTTACAAAGTAGCAAAAGAAGATTTGAAAAATTTTGAAAAAATTACAGAGCATGTGGTTGGTAGAATAAACGACACAATTAAAGACGCATTAATAGCAGCAAACTAATGGCAACAGAATATAACATCCCGAATTTGTTTTTAGAAGCCTTTGGGCTAAAAATACGTGATTCGTATGGTATTGAAATTGAGGACAAACCTAACGACCCTAACGGGCTGTTTAATGGAATTTCCGTAATTGAATCCGATGAAGTTACTGATGTTACAGCTTTAGGAACTCCTATAGTTTCACCAATAACGTTTTTGGAAGGAACTTATAAAGCATACAATACAAATGGCGAAATAGTTGATATTCAAAAATCGGATTTTCGTTTACCAATTTCAACGGTAGTTTCATTTAATCGTGAAAAAATAATTGGAGTTACCAAAGTTAACGGTGGTCGTGGAACCGTAAAAGAACAATATGGATTTGATGATTGGAAGATTACAATAAATGGTTTTTTTATTGAAGAATCTGGACAGCCTCAAGGTTTTAAAAAACCAAAAGACCAAGAAAAAGAAGTAATAAGTTGGGAAACATTAGCGGATTCAATAGGTGTTATCAGTCCAATTTTCAGAGAAAAAAACATTAATTATTTAACAATTTTAAGTGTTTCTATTGAAGGAATGCGAGGTAAGCCAAATATTAGAGCTTTTACAATAAACGCATTATCAGACGAACCAATTGAATTAAATATAAAATCAACAGTATGACAGTGGCTATGGTTTCTAAAATTATATTTCCAGCTCGAGAAAACCGAGAGGAAATAATAATTAGAAAAGTAAACGGAGTTACTATTGAAGAAACATGGGAAAATTTGACTAATACAGCAATTATAAAATTACCCAGAAACGTAAAGGACTTTGATAAAAAAAATGTAAAAACCATTTTTAAAAAAGGTGATCCTGTTTTAATTTATTTAGGTTATGACGAAAATTTGATATTAGAGTTTGATGGTTTTATAAATGAAGTTTCTGCAGATTTTCCAATAGTTATCAAATGTGATGATTATATGTATTTGTTAAAAAAGCATCAAGTAAACATTTCAATGCGTTCAACAAAGCTAATTGATTTAGTCAGAGCCATAATTCCTGCAGGAATTGAAATTGATGTCGCTGATATTAATATAGGGACAAAAAGGTTTCCAAATACTACTACAGCAAAAGTATTGGAAGAGTTACAAGGTATAAACATTTACAGCTATTTTAAAGGTAGAACATTAGTAGTTGGTAAAATTTATACAGATGATACGGCAATTCCTGTTGTTTTTAATTTTAATCAAAACATTGTTGATCATCAATTACAGTACAAAAATAAAGAAGACGTTTTAATAAAAATCAAAGGGGTTTCCACCTTACCAAACGGAAGAAAAATAACAGCAGAATTTGGCGATGATAAAGGCACAGAACAACATTTGTCTTATTATAATATAAAATTAGAAGCCGAAGTTTTAAAACTTGTAAAAGCAGATTATGAAAAATTTAAAGTTGAAGGCTTTGAAGGTCATATAACTGCTTTTGGGTCGCCAAGCGTTCATCATGGAATGAAAGCTAAATTGATTAGTAATGAATATCCAGATAGAAAAGGTTTGTATTTTATTAAAAAAGTGGTAAAGAATTTTGACGATTCTCCAAAGTACCATCAAGAAATATATTTAGATAAAAAAGCAGAATAATGAGTAATAAATTACTAGAATTTAAAAAGTTATTAGCTAATAAAATTCATTCAAAAATACCTGTTCAAACGGAATGGGTAAAAGTAAGTGAAATTGATTGGGACAATAAGACAATGACTGCAATTGGCGAATTGAATAATTTGGAATACCATGATGTTGTTTTAGGAATTGGATCATTTAATATTAAACCAAAAATTGGAACAATTGCACTTGTTGGAGCAATTCATAATGGTGAAGCTTGTTTTATGATTTTGTGTGAAGAAATTGAAGAAATTGAAATCATTGATAAATCGGGTTTTAAATTCAGTTTAAACGATGGTTTAATGACAATTAATGGTGATGAATTTGGAGGTGTTGTAAATGCAAAAGAGTTAAAAACTCAATTGGACAAAAACACCTTAATTATAGAAAAAATACAAATGGCATTTCAAAACTGGACACCAGTACCTAATGATGGTGGCGCGAGTTTAAAAACTGCTTCATCAACTTTTGTTGGATTGGCAAAATCAAATTTTTCTAATATAGAAAATCAAACAATTAAGCATGGAAAAGGCTAAGGATATTTTATTAGGTAATGAGAATGATTTGCAAATTATAAATGGTGATTTTTTAATTGGCGAAAGCGAAATACAAGAAGTTGGTATTATTTTACAAATGAACCAAGGCGAATTGAAAAGTGATCCTTTGATTGGAGCAAATTTAGTAACAATGATTAGAGGTGGTTTTGACAAAGAAAAAATTGAAAGACATCTTGAAACACAAATGAATTTAGATAATAAAAATTTTCAAGATATAAAACAAAAAATTAGTTATGGTAGAATTGTTTAAAGATTACATCGGTCAAATATTAATACTAATTATTACATCTTTTATTACATGGTTTATAACTAAAAGAAAACAAAACGCCGATATAAACACTACCGAAATTGATAACGGTTCAAAAGTAGTAAAGCTATATAAAGACTCACTGGACGATTTAGGAGATCGATATCAAAAAAAGTATTTAGATATTGAATTACAAGCAAAAAACATAGCGATTCTTTTTGAAAATAAAGAACAATTATTAATGCAAGAAATCGCGTATCATAAAAAACAAACCATTTTATATAAAAAAATGTACGACGATAAAGTTCGAGAATTTAATAAATATAAAAAAGAACATCCTTAAATGACTGTAATTGAAAAACAATCGTTGATTGATATTGCTATTCAAGAGCATGGTACTTGTTTAGCTTGTTTTGACGTAGCATTAGTTAATGGTGTTTCTATTACAGATGAATTAATGCCAGGACAAAAATTAGACATAAAATTATCTGAACACAACAATCCAGATTTAACAAGATATTTTAAAAACAAAAGCCAAAAAATCGCAACTTATTTAAGTGCTGAGTTAATTGATGTTTTAAACGAAAGTGGACTAGGATATATGCAAATAGAAAATAATTTCAAAGTATCATAAAATGGCAAGAAGTATCAACGAAATACAAGCACAAATATTAAATGAAATTGCATCTAATGAAAATTTGCAGGATTTAAATTCTACAAGTAGAGTTTCAATTTATAGACTGATCATATTTATAGTTTCTTTTGCTATCTGGTCACTTGAAAAACTTTTCGACATCCATTCTGCTCAAATTGACACAGCAATAAATGAGCAAAAAGCTGGGCGACCAAATGATTACAAAAACGCAGCCTTAAATTTTCAATACGGATTTCCATTATTGCCAGACTCAATTGAATTTGATAATACGGGTTACACTCCAGAAGAAATTGAAGCTTCAAAAATTATAAAATATTGCTCGGTCAAAGAATCCAGCCAAAGTGCCCGCTTGATTATAAAAACGGCGGGCGAAGTTGGCGGCGAGCTGCAGGAGCTAACTCCAGAACAGGAAAGTGCCTTTATTGCTTATATGGAGGACTGGTTTAAATGGGCGGGTGTTAAATTATCGATTGTAAACTACCCAGCAGACGAACTAAAAATAATTATGCAAGTGTTTAGAAATCCCTTAGTAATTGACGCTAATGGGCAAAGCATTTTAGACGGTGATAGACCTGTAGAGCTACGAATTAATCAATATTTAAAGCAATTAGATTTTAATGGCGAATTAGTAATAAACGATTTAATTGAAAGATTGCGTGAGTTACCAGGAGTGGATAATGTGAATATCTTATCTATGAATTCAAAGGCATATAATGAAATTGATTTTACAAATATTTCAGTTTCAAAAACACCTGAAGCGGGCTACTTTAAAATAACAGATTTTACGAATATTACTTATGTGGTTTAATATTAATTATAATCAATTAGCAGCACTATTAACGCCTACATTTTTGCGAAAACCTAAAATATTAGCCTTTTTGTCGGCATTGGTTTTGCCAATTCAATTGCTGCATATTCAATGGCTTTCAAAGCGTGAACGTGATTGGTATATAATTAATCACACAGGTCAAGTTTATTCATTGAGAAATGCTTTAAATGATTTTTTAGACCCAAGTTTAAGACGGATATATATAAGTGATGGAGATTCTTTTCCAAGAGATTACATTTATACAACATCAGAAAATAAGCCAGTTTATTTAGGTAAAATTTTCATTAAAACCAGTTCTGAATATTTTGGCACGGGAGTAGATTTTTATGTTCATGTTCCGCCAGAAATCATTGCATCCAGCATTTACGAAATTAAACACATAGTTGAATTATATAGACTAGCAAGTAAACGATATCTAATTATTCCAATATAAAATGAATACATATAATTTTTTACAAACAGGCGGATTTCCATTTGAAGTTAACATACTTGAGGGTATGCAAAAAGCCTTTGAAATATTTAATTGTTTAGGTGCGTTAGCTGGTCCAAAAACAATTATTTCAGGTTGTGTTGCTACGGGCTCAAACATTAGTAACGGATTTGTTCATATTGATGGAGAAATTTATCCTTTTTTAGGCGGTACGGCTCAAGGTAGTGTTGTTATTATAACCACAACTCAAAGCGCCGAATTTGAAGATTTAACCACAAAAGAAATTAAAGAAATAAAACACGTACAGTTTGGAACTGGTGTTGGAAGTATTTTATGGGCTGATTTTAAACGTCCAGAAACAACTACTCAGTTGACAACATTGATACAAAATTTAACTACTCGTGTTGAAACTTTAGAGGCGCAACCTGATGCAATTCCCGTAGGAATGATAGCAATTTGGGACAGACCAGCTGTAGAAATTCCTGTTGGTTGGGCGGAATACTTACCATTAAGAGGACGTATGCCTGTTGGTGTGGATCCGTCTTATACACAAGGATCAGACAATACAAATTATGGATTAGAAATTTTAAATAATACTGGCGGAAAACGTGAGCATAAATTGACTAAGCCAGAATTACCAAATTATAATTTAACAAGAACCGTCGGTAACGAAACTGTACAACCAGGTGGTACAAGTATAGCGAGTTCAGGCGCGGGCGCAATGTTTACACAAAATATACCATCAGGGGGTGAAGATAAAGCACATACTAATATGTCACCTTACAGAGTAGTTCATTTCATTAAATACGTAGGATAATGGCAACATCAAAAAATACATTAAAGAACTGGTTTAAAACAGGAATGTTTCCAACACAATCACAATTTTGGGCTTGGTTAGATTCTTATCATCATAAAGATGAAAACATACCTGTCGCTAAAATTGAAGGCTTAAACGAATTGCTTACGCCAGTTAATGAGCATTTCAATGATCCAAATGCTCATACAGAATTGTTTGATAAATTTTCCGAAATCAATACTATAGTTGTTGATAGTGGATTCATAAAACAGGATAATGTATTTAAAGCTCTTGCTAATTCACGTTGGAATATAAAAGCTCAAGAGTTCACTAATTCAGCAGATATTGAAATACCCATTCCATTATGTGCTGCAGGTATGGTTAGAACTGATAGAGTTGTTTTAAACATGAATAATCAATTTGTTTTAGTACAAGGCGTTGAAGTATCTGATAACCCAGTTCCTCCAACGAAACCAGTAAATACATTAGAATATACTTTTATTCCTGTAAATGATTCCGAAGTTGGTGAGCCAGACACTCCAACTATAGGAAATATATTCAATAAAAAAGATTACGACAAGGTATATACTTTCAATGCTTCAGGTGCTGATGTTGAAATTCCTTTTAACGTAAGTGGTTTTGGGACAATAGAATTAACTGGTTCGTTGACTTCAGTAAAAGGATTTTCTTTAATAGATTTAGCAGCTAATCCAACTTTAGCGGAATGGCCTCATAAAGGAAAACCAATTTATTTAATAAACAGAAGCGGTCATAATGTTGAATTATTACACAATAATTTAACAGCAATTGTTCCCTTTAATTTCGATAGTAATTCAAGTATTATAATTCCTAATAATGGAAAAATTTTGCTTAAGGTAATGACTAATAATATAATTGATTTTTTTAAAAGCTGGGGTGATGATCCAGCAAAACTAGACAAAGTTTCAACAGTTGATGTAGATAAAGTTTATGTGAAAAATGCTGATGGAACTCAGGGTATGAAGCCTGTTAGTGAGTTGGGCGGTGGTTTAAGAAGTCATTTTATAAACTTCGAATTATACCAAAATAACGGAGCTCAACACTTTATAAATTTAACTCCTTTTGAAAGATTTGGTTCAACATTTACAGATTTCGGTAGATATATACAAGGTGGTATGGACGAGGTCAATGACTTGTTGTATGATTATCGAACATTAAGATTTATCGTTCCTTTTAAGTCAAAAATAAAAAGAGTTTTGTGTAATCATAATAATTTAGGTGTAGATATTACAATGAGTATTTATGCTTTTGATGTATCGGGAGTTTATACAATAAATAATAGAACCGTAGCGAAATTTTTAATAAATAACGGTAATGCTGGAACTAGAAAAAACGAGTTTACAAACACTTCTGATATTTATCCAAGTCAAACTTTAGAAAAAGGCTCTTTTTTAACCGTCCTTTTGAAAACCGACACAGGATATTTAACAATCCAAGCAAATAGTTTTTTAATTGAATTAGAAGAAATTATTTAAGATGAAAGCAACAGTTTTAAAAAACCCACCTGAAGGACACGAAAATAGATTTTCAGGAAATTACGAAGACGAAAAAATCCCAATTACCAAAAAAGCAGTTTCCGAATTATATAACGGAAAATCAAATTCTTTTTTTATAGATGGAAATTGGATAGAAATCGGGGAAGAATTTACTAAAAAACCTAAAGTTCCAGAAGAAATTTCACGCATGAAGTTTAAGATTCAAATTCGTAGAAGCACTATTTATTCGTATGATATTATTTTAGAATACTTGAAAAATTTAGCTTTAAATAAAACTTTTTCGCAAGATGATAAAGATGAACTCATAGATCGTTTAGAAGATGCCGTAAGCTTCAATCGATACCATAAAGACTTCATTAATCTTGCCAACATGTTAGGCGTTTCTGATGCAATCAAAGACGAAATTTTTGTAGAAGGAAATAAAATTGAATAATTATGGGAATATTACTTTACATCATCGCCACTATCTTATGGATAATTTTAACGCCAATTAATTGGGTAATAGTTTCGTTTAAACACGGTTTAAGTAACTCTTATTTTAAAGAAACTGCAATTGATATTGATAAGTTTGGCAATAGAAACTTTCGAACGTTTTTAAACGCCACTATGGTAAAAGTGAAAAAAGAATACTGGTCTTACGATAGAATAATTGAAATAGAACCGTACAAATTCGGAAATGTAAACGAAACAATTAGCAGCGCATTAGGAAAAAACCAACGTAATAACACGCTAAGTCGACTTGGAAAAATTATTGTTTTTATCCTGGACAAATTCGATAAAGAGCATTGTAAAAATAGTATCGTAGAGATATAACTTCAATGGAGTATGAAGTAAAAAATCCTCCAGCATTAAAAAAAGCTTCTCACACCTTTTTAAACAAACGAGCCAACGGCTACTGGAGGACAAAGTCTTCTAGTTGTCGTTGGCTTTTTTTGTTATAGGTGTGAGAAGTGCAAATATAGTCATCAAAAATTAATAATCAATCATCAATCAAAAAATCGAATGGAATTAAAAAAGAAAATTTTTACATCGGCACCTTTGCCGTTTATGGGCAAAAACGAAAATTCTTAAAACAATTTAAGCCAGCATTAGAAAATTATTCAAATACAGCTACTTATGTAGATTTGTTTGGCGGAAGCGGCTTGTTAAGTCATACCGTAAAATCACATTATCCAAATGCAAAAGTAATTTATAATGACTATGATAATTTTAGTTTAAGACTTAAAAACGTAGATAAGACTAATCAACTTATTGCGGATATTAGAGTTATTCTGAAAGATTATCCAAAAGACCAACGAATTATTGGCGACAAAAGAGATCAGGTATTTAAAAGGGTGGAGCAAGAAGAAAAAAGCGGCTATGTTGATTATATTACATTATCCAGTTCGATACTTTTTAGTATGAAATATGTTCTTTCATTTGAACAATTACAAAAAGAAACTTTATACAATACGGTTAGACAATCTAACTATGATGTTGACGGATATTTAGACGGATTAGTAATTGTAACTGAATGCTACAAAGAATTATTTACAAAATACAAGGACACTGAAAATGTTATTTTTTTAGTTGACCCACCGTATTTGTCAACCGATGTGAGTACTTATAAGAATTGTTGGAAGCTTCGTGATTATTTAGATGTTTTGGAAGTTCTGAATGGCACAAAATACTTTTATTTCACATCAAACAAGTCATCAATTATTGAGCTATGCGAATGGATTGAAACTAAAACACCAATGTCAAATCCATTTACAGGAGCATCAACGCAAACAATGAATGCGACTGTTACATATCAGTCAAGTTACACTGATATAATGCTTTACAAATATGAATAAGTACCATCAAATATTATCGAAAATTATTGATAAAGGCAAAGTCCAAACCAATAAAAAAGGATCAATAACGTATTTACTAAACCAAACTTTAGAATTAAAGCCAATTGACTTACTGGAGTTGTTTGAGGGACACTCTGTTGCTAAAAAGAAGCTAAAAGATGAATTAGTATTGTTTATGGCTGGTGAACGCTCTACAGAGGCGTATAGGAATATCGGTGTGAGTTGGTGGGATTATTGCGGTCCAATATTAGTAAATAGTTATCCAACCTATTTTGAGCAATTACCTAAGTTGATTGAAAAAATCAATAAAGAAAAGCGTACATCTAAGAATTATGTATTATTTCTGGGTTCTAACAACACAGAAAGCAATCAACAGCCTTGCCTTAGTTTGATTCAGTTCCAAATAGAAAAAGGTAAACTTATTGTTAGCGCATATCAGCGCTCAAGTGATGCGAGTTTAGGTTTGCCTTCAGATATTTATCATTTGTACTTGATAAGTAAGCAAATCGGTATACAATTGAAGTCGATTACATTGTTTTTAGGTAATGTGCACATCTATGACAACAATATAGACAACACAAAGGAGTTATTGAGTGGTGAGGTGGTTAAATTCAATTTAAACGTTGGTTAATTAGCATTTAAAAAGGCATCACGATTATGTGATGCCTTTGTGTTATATTTGTCTGGAAATCGCACAATTCGTTTTATACTTTTGTACAATTCGTTTTTGCGATTATATTGAATCCGATTTTGTGTCTTGAGCTTTTACTGTATTGGATAATAAAAAAGCTAAGAATGCGGCAGATATGATACGTTTTTTCATTTCTTTAAAATATTAATTGCAACCACAACCACCACCAGTTTTTCCACCATTGGCACCAGAACTTGCTTCGCGATACAACATAAATGTGTTTTCGAATTTCTCCGATTTTCTCGCAGCTAATTCCATATCAGAATCGTTAATTTTCGATTTCTGATATTCTTTTACTTCTGAACAACTGGCTAAAGTTATTAAAGCAAATACAAATACTAATTTCTTACTCATTTAGGTAATATTTATGTTTTTTGAACTATATGTTTTATCGTAATCATCGATAATTATGCAGCCAATATTCGGAATTTGATTGATAAAATTTAAACCGACTTCAATTCCCATTACGGTTACTGGTGTGGCTAATGCATCAGCAATTTCTGCATTTTCTGCTATTATGGTCACGCTTTTAATTCCAGAAATAGGATAACCTGTTTTCGGATCTATGGTGTGAGAATATTTTTTTCCGTCAATTAGTACAAATTTTTCGTAGTTTCCTGAAGTCGCTACCGAAGTATTTGTAATATTAAATGTAGAAAATACACTTTCTTTTTTATTTGGATCTGCAATTCCGATGGTCCAAGCTTCTCCGTTTTCTTGATAACCCCAAGCGGTTAAATCTCCGGCAGCATTTACTATTCCGCTTTCAATTCCATTTTGTTGCAATATTTTTTTGGCACATTCTGCAGCGTAGCCTTTTCCGATTCCACCAAAACCAATACGCATTCCTTTGTTTTTTAGAAATACGGTTTTGTCTTTTTCATTGAGAATGATGTTTTCGTAATTGATTAGTTCAACTGCTTTTTTGGCTACATTTTTATCTGGTAAAGACGTCATGTTTAAGTCGAAATTCCAGAATTTTTTATCGATACTTCCGTAGCTGATATCAAATGCGCCTTGTGTCATTTTCGAAATCATTTGGCACCGAAAAATTAAATCAAAAACTTCTTTTGGAACAACTACGGGTTGAATTCCTGCATTTTCATTAATTTGAAATGTAATACTATCTGTTGAGAAAGTAGTAAGTAGCTTTTCGATTCTGCTGATTTCGGCTACTGCTAAATCAATTGTGGCATTGGCGAAATCTTCATCGTTGGCCAAAATAGAAATCTCAAACCGATTTCCCATCAATTTTAGATTCTTTTTGTAACGCATTATTTTTTCAATTTACCAATAAATTCTTCAACTGTTTCTTTGGGATATTCTTCCCATTTTTTAATGACATTTCCTTCAGCATCTAATAATAATATTAAAGGAAAAATGCCTTTTGAATTGTATTTGTCTGCTAACGTTTCGTTTTCTTTTTCTACTTCTTTCGCTAATTTGTTTTTAGAAAGTCTAGGAAAATCGGCGTTATAAATTACTAAATTTTCTGTTGCAAAAGTTTGAAATTCAGGAGTGTTGACAATAAATTTTTTAAATTTCACACAAGGTGCACACCAATCCGAACCAGAGAAATAAAGTAAAACATTTTTATTTTCCGTTTTGGCGGTTTCTAATTTTTGTATAAAAGTTCCTGTTTGTTGCGCAAACCCAATATTTACTAACAAAAGTACTATGGCGATTAATTTTTTCATCTGTAATTGTTTATGTAAACGTAACGAAAAAAAATAGGTAATATTGTAACATTTGTTACAACTTAAGCAGTTTATAATTAGTCTAAGTTTTAATATTATTCAAAACTTTCAATCAAAAGTAAATTTCCTTTTTCATGAGTGATAGTAACGATTCCATCTTCGGTAACATGGTTACTACTTCCTGTTCTATAACCTAATTCTAAGCTTCCGTTTTGTAATGGATAAAAAAGATTTTCTGTTGTAATTCCTTCCACTTTTCCCAAAGGAATCAGTGAAATAATTGCATCTTTTGGATACCATTTTTTGAAGGAATTAGATAGTAAAAAGACTTTAGAATGGTCATCTAACAAAACAATTTTTAAATCATTTCGGTAAGATGCTAAAGTGGATAAGTTGTTTAAGGTATGATCAGCACGTTTGCCAGTTGCCCAAACTACATTTACAGCTTTATGACCTTTTTCTATTAAAAAATCGAAGGCTTTTTGTAAATCGGTTTTATTTTGATCTGGTGTGTGAACAATTTCAATAGGATAATGGTTTTCTTTGTAATAATGAGCATCAAAATCTCTGTCAAAATCTCCTAATAAAACATCTACTTTTATGCCTAATTCAATCACCCGTTCAATGGCAGAATCTAATACAATTACATAAGGTGACCATTCTAAAAGTTGTCCTAACAATTCGTTATTGCATTCTAAACCATTCGCAATTATTAAAGCAGGTTCTTGATCGTCGCGAACAATGTGGTGTGAAGACATGTTTTTTTGTTTAAGGTTTCAAGTTTCAAGTTTTCTTAGCTGGAAACTTTAATACTGATTTCAAAGTTATAGTTTTTTATTGACTTTAGGAGTTTGACTCAAAAAAAGAAACACAGATTTAAGAAATTATAAAAAATTAATATAATTTCCTAAATCTGTGTTGAAAACAAATGTTGCTTATGTTATTGAATTACGTAGTTTCTTACATCTACTTCAGATAATCTGAAATACCCTAACGGATAATCAACTGCATTAGTTTGATTGATGATATTTCCTTTTACGGTTGCTGGTGGTGTGCTGAAAGGGCCGTTACTTAATCCACCAGAAATGCCAATTAAGATATTCATATAATTGTGATAACGTTCTGAAATACCGTGTAACGTGAAATTAATGTTTTGTCCAACTTCTAAATCTTCATCGATAATTAAAGAAAACATTTCGTTTCCATTGGTAAATTCATCATTAAAAACGCCTAAAAGAGGAAAAGGTCTGAATGGTACTTTATATTCTTCCATATAGAAATTTTCTTCGGCTCCGTTATCTTGAAAATTATATTTTAATTCGATTTCATTGCCTGTAAAACCTCCTAAATCCTGTTCAATTGATATAATCGTTGGAACTGGATATAATTTATCAGTAGAAGTATAGTTTTGTCCTTTATAACTAACAGAAAGTGTATACACTTCATTTATAACTGGGTTGAAATTGGTGCATTTGTAATTTCCAGTTGCTCCATCTTCGATAAAAGAATAAATAATAGCATTCGAATCGGTGATAGTAACGATTGCGCCATTGGCAGCTGGAACGGTGTTGTTAAAATAATCGCCAGTAGTAGTTAAACGAATGGTCTGATCATTTCCTGTAGTGCCTTTTTCCCATTTAATAGAAGCGTCAATAACTAGTTTTGGTTCACTTTTGTTTAAATTTACATCAACCACTTCTTCGCATGAAACAGTGATGATACTTAGAAATAAGATGAAATATATTGATAGTTTTTTCATGGTCTTAAAATTTAAAATTATAGGTAACACTTGGTACCATTCCGAAAATGGATAATTTCACGGCTTCGTTCAATCCTGTATCTTGGTTTTGTCGGAAGTTGATGGAAGCTGCATTTTTTCTTCCATATAAATTGTACACAGAGAAAACCCATTCACCTTGCCATTTTCTACCTTTGTTTTTGGTTGGATTTAAAGTGGCTGAAACATCAATACGATGATATGCGGGTAAATTATCTTGATTTCTATTTCCATAAACAGGAACATTTATACCTTGATATTGATATTGCGCCGTTGGAAAAGTTACAGGTTGCCCTGTTTGATAAGTGAAAATACTTCCAAAACTCCATTTTTTATTGAGTTTGTAACTTCCAGTTACGTAGATATTATGGGTTTTATCCCAACCTGTTTTGTACCAATCTCCATTGTTTATTCCGGTTTCAATTGGTGTTCTACCTTCTGTTAATTGTTCTGAACGAGACAGTGTGTAGGAAATCCAACCTGAAAGTTTACCCACGTTTTTCTTTATCATTACTTCTAAACCATAAGCGCGAGTTTTTCCTGGAAGTAATACTTGTTCGATGGCTTCATTGGCAATTAAATCGGCGCCATCAATATAATCTAATCGGTTTTTTACGGTTTTGTAAAACGATTCGACTTCTAAAGTATAATCGCCATCTTTGAAGTTTTTAAAATAACCAACGGCAAATTGATCTAAAATTTGAGGTTTTAAGAAGTTATCACTTGGAGTCCAAATGTCTAATGGAGTTGGCGACTGCGTATTCGAAATCAAATGTAAATACTGACTCATTCTGTTATAACTCGCTTTAACAGATTGCTTATCGTTAATTGTGTATGCTACAGCAACTCGAGGTTCTAAGTTATCAAAACTTGCGATTGTTTTGTTTTTACCATAATATCTGGTGTCAATTGGTGTTGCTTTTTCGTAAATGCCTAAATCGGCATCATAAGTTACGGGTTGATTGTTGGCGTAAATGTTTACAGTTTCTTCGCCTAATCGATAAAACATACTGTATCTTAATCCGTAATTAATAGAAAGTTTATCGGTTAATTTTTGTTCTGCATCGATGTAAAAAGCAGGTTCGAAAGCGTGTTTCTTGGCTAATTGTTTTTCGTTAATTCCAGAATCTGAATCTATAGGTTCAATTCTTCCGGGATTGAAATCGTAATAAATGGCATTGGCACCATAAAATAATTTGAAATTATCTGATAAATAATGTTTGAAATCGTATTTGAAATTATAGTTTTTAATGCCACTTTCCCAATTGAAACCGATGAAATCTAATGTCAATCCGTAATAATAATCACTATAAATGAAGGAAGCATTTGAGAATAGTTTATTATTAAATAAGTGATTCCAACGCACGTTTAAAACGGAATTTCCATACGTATTTATGAATTGTTTGTTCAAACTAAAAACATCTCTACCGAAATATCCTGAGACAAATAAATTATTATTTTCGTTTAGTTTGTAATTGATTTTGGTGTTTAAATCGTAAAAATAAGCAGTGTTGTCATTGTCGGCAAGTTTCAAAAATAAGTGCGCATAACTACTTCTTCCAGCCACTAAAAAAGAACCTTTGTCTTTCACAATCGGACCTTCAGCTAAAATTCTACTAGAAATTAATCCGATTCCACCTGTCATTCCGAATTTTTTACTATTTCCTTCTTTCTGATAAATGTCTAAAACAGAAGCGACTCTTCCACCAAATCGCGCTGGAATTCCACCTTTGTATAATTTTAAATCTTTAATTGCATCGGCATTAAAAACAGAGAAAAATCCAAATAAATGCGAAGAATTATAAATGGTAGCTTCGTCTAATAAAATTAAATTTTGATCGGCAGCACCACCACGAACGTTAAATCCTGATTGTCCTTCACCAGCATTTGTTACACCAGGTAAAGTTAAAATAGATTTTATGACATCTACTTCACCTAAAATAGCTGGCATGGATTTTATTTGTGCGATGGTTAGCTTGTTGACGCTCATTTCTGGTTTGTCAATTTGTAGTTTTTTCGAATTTCCAACGACTACAACTTGTTCAATTTCGTTGTTTTTTTCGGTTAAAATTAAGTCTTTTTTGGTGTTAGTTTCTAAATTAATCGTTTCAGAGAATCCAGCATAATTTAAAGAATTAATTTGAATGGTGTATTCACCTTTTGGAAGAGAAATAGAATAAAATCCGTATTCATTGGTTAATGAAGTTCGATTTATGGTGCTGTTTTCAAATGAAATGGTAACTCCAATTAATGTTTCGTTAGATTTTTGATCTTTTACAATTCCGCTAAGTGTAACTTTTTCTTGTGAAAAAGCAGTTGTGATAAATAAGGAGAATAGGAGTATAAGAAAGCTGATTTTTTTCATCGTAAATAGTTTCAGAATTTGACGCAAATTTCGCAATAATGTTACGAAACATATGTTAAGTTGTAGTTAATAAAAAAGGCGATGTAAAATTAATTCACATCGCCTTGAAATATTTAATCAAACAAAATTTACATTTTATTTATAATGGCATTTAAAGTTGCGCTTGGTCGCATTGCTGCGTTTAACAAGTCTTCATTTGGTTGGTAATACCCGCCAATTTCTTGTGGTTTACCTTGTGCGTCAATTAATTCTGCGTCAATTTTTGCTTCATTTGCTGTCATTTCTGCAGCAATAGGAGTGAAGTATGCTTTTAATTCTGCGTTTTTATCTTGAGCAGCTAAAGCTTGAGCCCAATATAAAGCGATATAAAAGTGTGAACCTCTATTGTCTAATTGTCCAATTTTACGAGCTGGAGATTTGTCATTCGCTAAGAATTTTTCTGTAGCTTGATCTAAAGTATCAGATAAAACTAATGCTTTTTCGTTATTTAAAGTTTGACCTAAATGTTCTAAAGAAACACCTAAAGCTAAAATTTCACCTAATGAATCCCAGCGTAAATAACCTTCTTCCACAAATTGATCCACGTGTTTTGGAGCTGAGCCACCAGCACCAGTTTCGAACAATCCACCACCATTCATTAATGGAACAATTGAAAGCATTTTTGCAGAAGTTCCTAATTCTAAAATTGGGAATAAATCTGTTAAATAATCACGTAAAACGTTTCCTGAAACAGAAATGGTATCTTTTCCTTCTCTAATTCTTTTTAACGTTTCTGTCATCGCGTCTTTAACATCTAAAATTCTGATGTCTAAGCCAGTTGTATCGTAATTTTTTAAGTATTTCTCAACTTTTTTGATAATTTCTCTATCGTGAGCTCTGTCTTTATCTAACCAAAATAATGCTGGAGTATCAGATAAACGTGCTCTATTAACCGCTAATTTTACCCAATCTTGAATAGGTGCGTCTTTAGTTTGGCACATTCTGAAAATATCGCCAGCTTCTACTTTTTGAGAAAGTAAAGTTGCTCCGTTTTCATTCTCCACTTTAACAATTCCAGCTGCAGACAATTGGAACGTTTTGTCGTGCGAACCATATTCTTCTGCTTTTTGAGCCATTAAACCAACATTTGGTACAGAACCCATAGTTCTTGGGTCTAAAGCACCATTTTTTTTCATGTCGTCAATAACTGCTGTGTAAAAACCTGCATACGAACGATCTGGAATCATGGTAATGGTATCTTCTTCTTTTCCTTCTGTATTCCACATTTTTCCACCACTTCTTGCTAAGGCAGCCATTGAGGCGTCAACAATAATATCAGACGAAACGTGGAAATTAGTAATTCCTTTATCAGAATTTACCATTGCTACTTTTGGTCCTTTGGCTAGTGCAGTTGCTAAATCTTGTTTGATGGCTTCTTCTTCAGAAATTCCAGAAATTTTGTTGTATAAATCTTGTAAACCACTATTTGGATGAATGTCTAAAGATTTGAATAAGTTTGCATATTTAGTGTAAACATCTTCAAAATAGGTTTCAACAATAGCTCCAAAAATAATTGGATCAGAAATTTTCATCATCGTTGCTTTCAAATGTGCAGAAAGCATCACGTTTTTTTCTTTTGCGTAAGCAATTGTTTTTTTTGTATATTCTTTTAAAGCTCTTAAATTCATTACTGAACTATCGATAACTTCACCAGCTTTTAAATTTGAAAAATCTTTTAAAACAGTTGTTGAACCATCATTTCCTTCAAAAACAATTCTGAATTTCGAATCATTTTCTACGGTAGTTGAAGTTTCAGTTCCATAAAAATCACCTTCATTCATGTGTGCGACTTCTGTTTTAGAATCGGCACTCCAAGTTCCCATTGAATGTGGGTTTTGTTTCGCGTAATTCTTAACGGCTTTTGGAGCACGTCTGTCAGAGTTTCCTTCACGTAAAACCGGATTTACAGCAGAACCTAAAACTTTAGCATATTTGGTTTTGATTTCTTTCTCGGTATCGTTTTGAGGATCTTCTGGGAAATTTGGAATAGCAAAACCATGTGCTTGTAATTCTGCGATAGCGTCTTTTAATTGAGGAATAGAAGCAGAAACGTTTGGTAATTTGATGATGTTTGCTTCTGGTGTTGTAGCTAATTGACCAAGTTCGGCTAAATTGTCTGCTACTTTTTGATTGTCTTTTAAATATTCTGGAAAGTTAGATAAAATTCTTCCTGCTAAAGAAATATCTCTGGTTTCCACTTCAATATTTGCTGTCTTTGTAAAAGCTTTAATTATTGGTAAAAACGAGTGAGTTGCCAACATTGGTGCTTCATCCGTAATGGTATAAAAAATTTTTGACATGATTTATGTAGTTTGTTTGTTTCTAAAATTTTAGGTTAGCAAATATAAGAAATTCGAAGACTAAATTAAACACTAAAATACAATTAACGTTACATTTTCGAATTTGATAATTTAAGTTCGAAAAAATACAGAATTGATAATTTTGATATACGAAAAATAGGGATAAAAAAAAATCCCGACAGAATCGGGATTTTTTATAAGTACAAATAAAAAGATTAACCTCTTCTTTCTTTGATTTTTGCTTTTTTACCAGTAAGTTCTCTAAAGTAGTAAATTCTAGCTCTACGTACTTTACCTTTTTGGTTCATTTCAATTTTTTGTAAAGCTGGCATGTTAACTGGGAAGATACGCTCTACACCAATTGCTCCAGACATTTTACGAATTGTAAACGTTTCAGTAGAAGAAGATCCTCTTTTTTGAATTACAACTCCTTTAAAAAACTGAGTTCTTGTTTTTTCACCCTCTTTAATTTCGTAGTACACAGTAATTGTGTCTCCAGCGCTAAAGTTAGGAAAGTCTTTTTTTGATACCATTTCGTTTTGAACGAAATCCATTAAATTTGACATAATAATATGTATAAATCATTAATTTTAAGTAACATACGCGTCTTTCGCCAGAGGTTAGTTAAAGTGGATGCAAAAGTAATACTATTTTTTATTTCTTCAAAACATTTCTCAAGCAAAATGCTTTGAAGCGTTAATTTTATTGTAAAGTTGTAAAAACTTCCAACTTCTAACTTCTAACTTCTAATCTTTTAAATTATATTTGCCCATTAAAATAGTATAATGAAATTCGATTTATTAAAAACTGATGCTCAAAGCCAAGCCAGAGCAGGACTTATAACTACAGATCACGGTGTAATTGAAACACCAATTTTTATGCCAGTTGGTACAGTTGCTTCTGTAAAAGGTGTTCACCAACGCGAATTAAAAAACGATATTAATCCAGATGTTATTTTAGGAAATACCTATCATTTATATTTAAGACCAAAATTAGACGTTTTAGAAAAAGCGGGAGGTTTACATAAATTTATGAATTGGGATAGAAATATTTTAACCGATTCTGGTGGATACCAAGTTTATTCTTTGTCTGGACGAAGAAAAATAAAAGAAGAAGGTGTGAAGTTTAAATCGCATTTAGATGGTTCTTATCACTTTTTTTCTCCAGAAAACGTAATGGAAACGCAACGTACAATTGGTGCCGATATTATTATGGCTTTTGATGAATGTACGCCATATCCTTGCGATTATAGATATGCACAACGTTCTATGCACATGACACATCGTTGGTTAGACAGATGTATCAATCATTTAGATACGTTGCCTTTTAAATACGATTATTCTCAAGCCTTTTTTCCTATTGTTCAAGGAAGTACGTATAAAGATTTGCGTCAACAATCCGCTGAATTTATTGCAAGTAGAAATCAAGTTGGAAATGCAATTGGCGGACTTTCAGTTGGGGAACCAGCAGAAGAAATGTATGCCATGACAGAAGTAGTAACGGCTATTTTACCAAAAGATAAACCACGTTATTTAATGGGAGTGGGTACACCAGCTAATATTTTAGAGAATATTGCGTTAGGTATTGATATGTTCGATTGTGTAATGCCAACTCGTAACGCAAGAAACGGAATGTTGTTTACTTCTGAAGGATTTATCAATATCAAAAACAAAAAGTGGGAAGAAGATTTTTCTCCAATTGATACCATGGCACACACATATGTAGATACGGATTATTCAAAAGCTTATTTACGTCACTTGTTTATTGCTAACGAATTTTTAGGAAAACAAATTGCTACGATTCATAATCTTGGTTTCTATATGTGGTTGGTTCGTGAAGCAAGACGACAAATCTTAGCTGGAACTTTCAGAGAATGGAAAGAAAAAATGGTAAAACAAGTAACAACGAGATTATAAAATTTTGTTTAAAAGGTTAGTGTTTAAAAGTTTAAAAGGGATTGTGTAAACAATCTGAATTAATTTCAAAACAAGAAACACCAAAAAAATAATATGAAAAAAATAGATTGGTACATATTTAAAAGATACTTGATCACATTTACAGCGATGTTGTTTATGTTTATTCCTATTGGAATTATTATTGACGTGTCGGAAAAAATCAATCGTATGATTGAAAATAAAGTCGCTTTTAAAGATGTTTTGGTTTACTATTACGGATTTACCATTTATTTTGCCAATTTATTATTTCCTATTTTCCTGTTTTTATCCATCATTTGGTTTACTTCAAAACTGGCCAATAACAGTGAAATTATTGCGATTTTAAGTTCTGGAATTTCGTTTACACGATTTTTACGACCTTATCTTATCGGTGCAACTTTAGTTTCTTTCGTAACTTTATTAATGGGTTTCTTCATACTTCCAGATGCCAGCGAAAAATACTGGGATTTTAGGTATACGTATCTTAAAAAGAATGTAGAAACTAGGCAGACTTCCGATATTTTCAGACAAGTTACGCCAAATGAATATATGTATGTAAGTAGTTATAATGTGTTGTCAAAAACGGGTTTCGATTTTATTTACGAAAAATTTAATGGCAATAAATTAGAGTATAAATTATACGCCAATCGTGTAAAATATAATGAGAAAACAAAAGATTATTCTTTGTTTAATTATGTAAAAAGAACAGTTGGTAAGAACGGTGATGTTATTGAAAAACAAGAAAAAATAACCAGAAAATTTGAATTTGAGCCAGACGATTTAACGCCTACGGTTTATGTAGCTGAAACCATGAATATTTTCGATTTAGTTAAATTTATCGATAAAGAAAGAGCAAAAGGAAGTTCTAATTTAGATGTGTACTTAGTGGTTTTATATAAGAAATTTAGTATTCCAGCTTCAGCATTCATATTAACAATTATTGCTGTGGCGGTTTCTGCAATGAAACGACGTGGTGGAATGGGAGTCAACTTAGCTATTGGTATTTTGGTAGCTTTTTCTTTTGTGTTTTTTGATAAAATTTTTGGAACATTAGCAGAAAGTTCAAGTATTCCTCCAATAGTTGCTGTATGGTTTCCAAACTTTATTTTCGGAATATTAGCTTTTTACTTATTAAGAAATGCCAGACGTTAATTTAAAACATAACTTACATCTTCATTTAATTGTATTTATTTGGGGATTTACAGCTGTCTTAGGTAAGCTAATTTCATTAGATGCTTTGCCATTAGTTTGGTGGCGCATGTCGTTAGCGGTTTTACTAATTTTAGGCTACATTTATTATAAAAAAACAAGTTTCAAATTATCCAAAAAAGACATTGTTTTATTACTGATTTCAGGTCTAATAATTGCACTGCATTGGATTACGTTTTTTAAAGCCATTAAAGTTTCTAATATATCCATTACATTAGCTTGCTTGTCCACAGGAGCTTTTTTTACTTCCATTTTAGAACCTATTTTTTACAAAAGAAAAATGGTTTGGTATGAAATCGTTTTTGGATTAGTGGTTCTTATAGGTTTATATTTTGTAATAGAATCATCCGAACCCAACTTCATTCAAAAAAGTTTTAGTGATAATATGTCGGGCACCATGCAAGGTGTGCTTTTAGCCTTAACTTCTGCTTTTTTATCCGCTAGTTTTTCTATCATTAACGGGAAATTTGCGCAAAGAATTGATGCTACAATTGTTTCGTTTTACGAATTGTTTGGTGGTGTGTTATTTTTAAGTGCATTTCTATTGTTTAGCGGACAATTCACTACAGAATTTTTCACCATAACAGCTTCAGATTTAATGTGGTTGTTTGTTTTAGCTTCTATTTGTACAGCATATGCATTTATTGCTTCAGTTGCAGTAATGAAGTTCATTTCGCCTTACACAGTAATGCTTACTATAAATTTAGAACCTGTATACGGAATCGCTTTAGCCGTCTTAATTTTCGAGAAAAACGAACAAATGAGTTTCTCCTTTTATATAGGTGCAGCAATTATTCTTATCACGGTGATTTTGAATGGATTAATACGAAATAACAAAAAAAATAATTAGATAAGGGTTCAAAAATTATTCAAATAATTTTTAAATAGTATCTTTGTCATTACAAACAAATTAAACAAAACTAACTTTTATGGAATATTTAGATTTTGAATTGCCAATAAAAGAGCTGGAAGATCAAATGGAAAAATGCGTTGTTTTAGGGCAAGAATCCGATGTTGATGTTTCTGCAACTTGTAAACAACTAGAAGAAAAATTAGAACAAACTAAAAAAGATATATACAAAAATCTTACGGCTTGGCAAAGGGTACAAATGTCTCGTCATCCAAACAGACCTTATACCTTAGAATATATTACAAACTTAACTGACGGTACATTTTTAGAATTATTCGGAGACAGAAATTTTAAAGATGACAAAGCCATGGTTGGTGGTTTAGGAAGAATCAACGGTCAGTCGTATATGATTATCGGGCAACAAAAAGGAATCAATACGAAAATGCGTCAATTGCGTAATTTCGGTATGGCGAATCCTGAAGGTTACCGTAAAGCTTTACGTTTAATGAAAATGGCAGAGAAATTCAACCTTCCTGTATTAACATTAATTGACACTCCTGGAGCTTATCCTGGTTTAGAAGCTGAAGAGCGTGGACAAGGAGAAGCGATTGCAAGAAATATTTTTGAAATGGCTCGTTTAAAAACACCAATTATCTCAATCATTATTGGTGAAGGTGCTTCTGGTGGAGCTTTAGGAATTGGAGTAGGTGATAGAGTATTTATGTTAGAAAACACATGGTATTCTGTAATTTCTCCTGAATCTTGTTCTTCTATTTTATGGAGAAGTTGGGAATTTAAAGAACAGGCAGCTGAAGCTTTAAAATTAACGGCTATCGATATGAAAAAGCAAAAGTTAATTGACGATATTATCCCAGAACCTCTTGGAGGTGTGCATCGTGATAAAGAAACGATGTTCAAAACTGTTGAAAAGTACATTACCAAATCATATAAGGAATTAAAAGACTTATCAACAAAAGATTTAGTAGCGCAAAGAATGGATAAATACTGTAATATGGGAGAATTCTCCGATAAATAAGTAAAATATATTATAAAGCGCCTTGTCAATCACAAGGCGTTTTTTTTGACATATCAACAAATAGTAGTAAGTTGTTAACAGTGTTTCATTAACAAGTTAAATTTATTTTTTCTACTAATTACCTTACATTCGCATTATGGAAAAATCGTTAAATATAAACCCTGTTCGAGTAGATAAAACTACTATTATTAATTTAGAAAAAGGAAAATTACCTCCTCAAGCTGTAGATATTGAAGAAGCAGTTTTAGGAGCTATGTTAATTGATATAAAAGCACCAGGTGAAGTAATCGATTTACTAAATCCAGATGTTTTTTATAAAGAAGCGCACAAATATATTTACGAAGCAATTAACCAATTGTTCCATAGCACACCACCACAACCAATCGATTTATTAACTGTTTCTGCACAATTGAAAAGAAATGGTAAATTAGAAATGGCAGGTAGCGATTTTTATTTGATCCAACTTACACAAAAAATTGCCTCTTCGGCACATATTGTTTTCCATGCTCGTATTATTCTTCAGAAATTTATTCAAAGAAGTTTAATTTCTATTTCAAGTAAATTAATTGAAGATTGTTACGATGAAGGAATGGATGTTTTCGATTTATTAGATACAGCCGAAACGAATTTATACGAAATCACTCAAGGAAATCTTAAGAAAGGATACGAAACGGCTCAGAGTTTAGTAAACCAAGCCAAACAACGTATTGAAGAAATATCAAACAAAGAAGGTTTATCCGGAATTCCAACAGGATTTAGAAAATTAGATGATTTAACATCAGGTTGGCAACCCTCCGATTTAATTATTATTGCAGCGCGTCCAGGTATGGGTAAAACCGCTTTCGTATTGTCAATGGCAAGAAATATTGCCGTTACGAATAACGAACCTGTAGCATTATTCTCGTTAGAGATGTCTTCTGTACAGTTAATTACGCGTTTGATTTCGAGTGAAACCGGATTAACATCTGAAAAACTTCGTAAAGGAGATTTAGAACCTCACGAATGGGAACAATTAAACGTAAAAGTTAAAGATTTAGAAAAAGCACCTTTATATATTGACGATACACCCTCATTATCTATTTTCGATTTACGTGCGAAAGCACGTCGTTTGGTTTCACAACACGGAATTAAACTAATTGTAATTGACTATTTGCAATTAATGTCTGCTGGTCAATCTGGAAAAGGTGGTGGAAACAGAGAGCAAGAAATTTCGATGATTTCTCGAAGTTTAAAAGCTTTAGCGAAAGAATTAAGTGTGCCAGTAATTGCACTTTCTCAGTTATCTCGTGCCGTGGAAACTCGTGGATCAAGTAAAAGACCTTTATTATCAGATTTACGTGAATCGGGTGCGATTGAGCAAGATGCTGATATTGTATCGTTCATTTATCGTCCAGAATATTATAAAATTGACAATTGGGATGATGAAGAAGCAGCTCCAACGACTAATCAAGCTGAATTTATTGTAGCTAAACATAGAAATGGTAGTTTAGATAACATTCGTTTAAAATTCTTAGGACAATTTGGTAAGTTTGATAATTTAGATGATTTCGGAATGTCTTATGATGATTCCTTTACTTCTAAAATGAATTTAGATTCACAAACAAACCCATTTGCTACTCCAAATTTACCTTCTCCAAATGATGCTTTTGGTAGCAGTATGAATAGTAATTTTGATGAAAATAGTGATGTTCCGTTTTAATTGAAATTTTTGTTAATTTTTTGATTTTTGTATTAGTTTTTTTATTATTTTTAAGAAATTAACTATAAAAATTTAACAACTATGCCAAATTACATCATCCCTCTAGCCGATGCAGAAGCATGGGCAAAGTCATGGCAAACGAATCCGCCAAAACCATTAGCAAAAGCACATTTAATTCCATTAGATGTTTTAACAGAATTACTTGCCATTCCCGAAGTTGCAAATGTTAGAGCTTATATGGGAGTTGATACAAAAGGTCAACAAAAATTAATGTTTGTTGGAGTAGATGGAAGTGGTAACGATATGACAGATACTATTTATAGTGGCACAAAACCTTGTCCTTCTGATTGTGATATTAATAGTCCTTTATATAATCCTTAAAAATTGAAATTAAAATATTATATACATATTTTATCATTTATTGTAGCGATACTCTATCTTATAGGTTTTAAAAACAAAAGTAAAGCCTATAAGATTTTTTCGCTTTTTCTTATAATTAATGTAAGTTTGAATTTTATAAGCGATAAACTTCATCCTTGGTTTAAAATCTATAACCATTTTTTTATCAACATCATATTTCTCTTTCAATTTGGGTTTTTAAGCCTTTTTTATTCTTATTCTTTTGATAGTAAAAAATGGAGAAATTTAGTTGAAATATTGCTAATTCTTGTAGTTGGATATTTATCAATAAAATATTTAGTATTTCCAGAATCATTTTTTGTTTTTCATTATCAAGATATTTATATAACTGTTTTCCCAATTATAGTATATGGAATAGTATATTTATATAATGAATATGATTATCCACAAGAACTTTATTATGCTAATTTAGGAATTCTTATGTATCTAATTATGAATTTTTTAAATTATATAACTTGGCCATTACATAGTATTTCAATAAATCATACTTATATGATTGAATTTAATAAAACGATGAATAAATCATTGCAAATTCTTGATCCTTTAGGATTTGTATTTTCGTTCTTTCTTTTATATCAGTTGAAAAAACTTAAAACTAAATAATATGGAAGTTAATCAACTAGCAGTAGATCAAATCATCAAAGCATTCTTGTTTATATTATTTGCTTTTTTTAGTGTTTTTTTAACCTTGGTGCTTTTCTTTTATTTTTCTCGTAAGAAAATCGTACAAATAGCTGTTGAGAAAAAGAATCAAGAAATTCATTACCAAAAGGAAATATTGCAATCGGTAATTCAAACGCAGGAAGAAGAACGTATGCGAATTGCTCAAGATTTACACGATGATATCAGTTCTAAATTAAATATCGTTTCTTTAAATACGCATTTGCTAAAAACGCCTAATTTATCTGAAGTAGAATTCACGGAAATTACTAATAATATTATTAATTTAACTAAGAAAGCATTAGAAAATTCTCGTCGAATTGCACACGATTTATTGCCTCCAGTTTTTGAGAAATTTGGATTACATGCTGCGATCGAAGAATTAGTTTTAGAATTTTCAACAGCTAAAAATGTTCAAATTTATTATGAAAATGAATTAGAATTCAGTGCTTTAGATGTCAATAAGCAATTACATGTTTTCAGAATTTTACAAGAATTATTAAATAATTCAATGCGACATGGAAAAGCAACTAGTATTTCAATTACTTTTGTAAGTAAAAACAAACAAAACACTTGTATGTATACTGATAATGGTATTGGTTTTAATGCAAGTTTAGGAAATCAAAAAAGAGGAATCGGAATGCAAAATATAGAAAGTAGAGTCAATTTCTTAGGTGGAAATATAAATGTCCAGTCAGAAATAAGTAAAGGTGTTCAAATTGAATTTAATTTTTAAAAATGAATACTAAAATAAATATAGTTTTAGCAGATGATGAGGTGCTGTTTAGAAAAGGGATTTCGTTTTTATTACAACGTGAACCTAGTTTTAATATCGTTTTCGAAGCTAATGATGGTCAAGAATTGGTAGATTATTTAAAATCCGTGGAAACTTTACCAGATATTGTGATTACCGATTTAAAAATGCCAAATCTTAATGGAGTAGAAACCACAAAAATTTTACATGCAGAATTTCCAGAATTAAAAATTATTGCCTTAACGAGTTATAATACACCATCGTTTATTTCAAACATGATTCAAGTTGGAGCGGTTTCTTACATTGTGAAAAATGCATCACCTGAAGAAGTAGTGCTGACAATAAATGAAGTAGCAAATAAAGGTTTTTATTATAATGATGAAGTTATGAAAGTCATTTATAAAGATATTATTTCTGGAAAACATCCTTCTAAAAGCGATTTTGATACGACACAATTAACCACAAGGGAAATTGAAGTGTTAAAATTAATTTGTAAACAATTTAATGCGGTTGAAATAGCAGAGAAATTAAGCATTAGTCCGAGGACTGCAGAAGGACATAGAAATAATTTATTATTAAAAACACAAACGAAAAATATTGCTGGATTAGTAGTCTACGCTATCCAAAATAATATAATCACTTTAGAGGAAATAGATTTGTAATTTTTTTTGAATTCAGTTCGAACAATTTAAATACATAAAGAATTGTTGAATATAAATTGAATAATCAGGTTTTCCTAAGGACTAGGAGAGGAAAATTATTCGAACTGAATTCAAAAAAAATTTAATTTATAAATAAAAATTTAGCCACTAAAACAGCGTAAATACAAATCGTAATTCCTAGTAAAACTAATCCAATTAGCCTTAAGGTATTGTTGTCTTTTTTCTCAAACATCGGGTAAATATTCATATCATTAATTTTTTACTAAATTATATGGTTTGTATCTTATATTTTAGAGTAAAAATACCTGTTTTTAAAACTAGGTAGAATTACCTGGTTTTGCCTACGTAGAATTACCTATATTTTAACATCTAGTTATTTCATCTTTTCCTTATCTTTGGTTTGTTATTAGTAAATCAACGAATTAGAACTATTTAATGAATTCAAAATTTAAGTTTTTGGCACTAGTCATTTTTATGATTTTCTCTAGTTTTCAAGCAAGGGCTTCCTCTGTGCTACTACCAATGGACAATGAAGGACAACAAAATCATTTAAAAGCCTACGGAATTACCTATTGGGCTTTAGCTAAAAGTTATAAAGTCAACTGGTTATTAAATTATCGTGGTGGTTCTTTTCTATTGCCAGATGGTGATGATATTAGAAAAGAATGTCAAATCCGTGGCGTTTCTTTTGAAGTTTTAACTGATGGCGCAACAGCTGCAATTTTAGAAGAAATAAGTAGTCCATCTCAAAATATGGAAACGGTAGTTTTAGAAAAAGCGCCAAAAATTGCGGTGTATACTCCAAAAGGAAAACAACCATGGGATGATGCCGTTACAATGGTTTTAACGTATGCTGAAATTCCATATACAGAAATTTATGACGAAGAAGTATTGTCAGATCAATTGGTTTTATACGAATGGTTGCACTTACATCATGAAGATTTTACAGGACAATACGGAAAGTTTTTTGGAAATTATAGAAATGCACCTTGGTACATTCAGCAGAAATTAGAAGCTGAAGCTTTAGCTAAAAAGTTAGGTTTCAATAAAGTGTCTGAGGAAAAACGTGCTGTTGCTACAAAAATTAGAGATTATGTAATTGGTGGCGGATTTATGTTTGCCATGTGTTCTGCAACGGATAGTTTTGATATTGCGCTTTCTGCGGAAAGTACTGATATTTGTGAACCCATGTTTGATGGCGATGCAAGTGAACCCAATTATCAAGCTAAAATAGATTATACCAATACGTTTGCTTTCAAAGATTATATTTTGGAAAGGCAACCCATGAAATATGAATTTTCAGATATTGACACTACAGAAGAACACGGAAAAGGAAGTTTTTCAATGGAAGTAGATTATTTTACTTTAATGGATTTTTCTGCAAAATGGGATCCAATTCCAACTATGTTATGCCAAAATCATACGCAAATAGTAAAGGGTTTTATGGGACAAACTACTGCTTTTGCAGCAGATAAAATAAAGTCGAATGTGTTATTAATGGGAGAATGTAAAATAAATGGTGAAGCCAGATACATTCACGGTCAGAAAGGAAAAGGAATGTTTACCTACTACGGCGGTCATGATCCAGAAGATTATCAGCATAGAGTAGGAGACGCACCAACAGTTTTAGATTTGCATCCTAATTCGCCAGGGTATCGTTTGATTTTAAATAATGTTTTGTTTCCAGCAGCTAGAAAGAAAAAATTAAAAACCTAGTTTATAAAAAAATCCCAAATTCAAATTGAATTTGGGATTTTTATTATTTTAAAGAAATGGGTTTATTAGAAACCTCCTAATTCTTGTTGTAATTCTTCTTGAGTTACTTTTTTGTATCCTTCTGGAACTGTAAAACATGTTGCAGATGGTACTTTATCAAAAGCTGTCGCTAACATAATTATTTTCCCTTTTTCGCTATTCACTTCAATTTCTAATGGAAAACCAGCTAATTTAATTTTGTCCTCTGCTTTACCTTGAGTTGCAATCGCTTCAGTAACATAAAAATTACTAGTTGTTCCTCCTGTCATTTTAACTACAGCTTTATAGCATTTGTATCCTAAAATTTCTTTAGTATCTTTTTTATCATAAGTAACAGATTCGGCATCTTTTAAAGATGCTACTTCCGAGTTTCCAAAACCTGCAGATTCACCAGTTACTTCGTATTTTTTACCCATCATGTCCATTAACATTCTAGAATCTTTTACATTAGTTTTGTCTAAAGTAATTGTTTTAATAGAAATCATTCCACCCATCATATCTATTTGAGTAGCTGAAGATTTTTCGTTAAATGAAATTTTAATAGTGTTCGTTCCCATTGCAGCCATTTCTTCATTATCCGGCATAGTCATTTCATAAGTTACTGCACCAGTTTTAGTTTGTGCGTAAAATTGAGTAGAGAAAATTGCGAATGCAACTAAGGCAATTTGTTTTAAGTTTTTCATGGTTTTTGGTTTAATTTTAAGAATTAGTATGCTGTTTTAGTAAAAAGTTACAATCTATCTTTTTTTTAGTTAAACAGATTTTTTATTTCGTATAAAAATATAAAAAATATTGTTAAATTTACATATATAATATTTTCTTTAACGATAATTTACAAAATGCGTTTACTAGTTGTTTGTTTTTTTATTACCAATTTAGTCTTTTCACAAAAGGATGTTTTTTCAATTGCAAGAAATGGTTCTGTAAATGAAATAAAAATACTTTTTGAGAAAAATCCAAACTGTGTAAATGAGGTAGATAAAAACGGATTTTCGCCATTAATTTTAGCGTCTTATCGAGGCAATTTTGAGGTGGCTAAATATTTAACTACAATTGTTAAAGATGTCAATTATCAATCACCTGAAGGAACTGCAGTAATGGCAGCAGTTATGAGAAATAATACAGAATTAATTCAATTGTTAATTGATAAAAAGGCTAATTTAGATGCGACAAGTAGAACGGGTGTAACAGCATTGATGCTAGCCATTCAATTCAAGAATATTGAAGTTATTAAGCTATTATTACAACATAATGCCGATAAATTATTGAAAGACAAAGAAGGTAGAACTGCTTTTGAATATGCAGTAAACACTAAGAATGATGCAATTATTCAACTCTTAAAAAATTAAAAAGAAATATTTATGAAAAAGAAAATTACTTTATTATTAATTTTTGCAACAGCATTTTTAAATGCACAACAAAAAACTACAGGTCAACTAAATTTTGTTCCAGGTTTATCGGCCGAATTAAATTTAAATGATGGCACTTCACTAGCCACTTTAGTTATGTCTGGTCCCTCAGATCGTTGGTTCGGTTTTAAATTGGGAAGTTTTGCAACGGCAATGTCTGCTGGTGTTGATGGAGTTTATTATAATGGGACAGGATTAACAGATGGTAATGGCGGAACGCTTAATACTGATGTTATACAAAATTGGACATTAGTTTCAAATGATGTAGTTGGCCTAATAAGAACTATTACCGCAACAAGACCATTTAATACGGGAGATGCAAATGATTTTACAATTAATTTTGCGAATACAGATATTGATGTAGCTGCTGCTCATGGTAATATACCAAATGATTATTCTATTGCTTATCATGGAGTCAATAAATCAAAATTTTTAGATACGCCTTTGAATATCCTTGGAGTTGAAGATTTTTCTTTAAAAGCAGCTACCTTATATCCGAATCCAAGTAATGGAAATTTTACTATTGCCACTAAAACATATTTAAATTCTGTTGATGTTTACAATATTAATGGTGCTTTTATTAAAACTTTTAAAGTAAATGATTCATCTGAAAACGTTGAGTTTACTATTGCAGGACTTCCAGTTGGAGTTTACTTTTTGGAACTTAAAAATGAAACAGAAAAATCTTGGAAAAAAGTTATTATCGAATAATAATCAAAAAAATAGTAATTTTACAAAGTCCCTTAATTTCGGGACTTTTTTAATATATGGCACTACTTAAAAAAATAAATAAGAAAGCAAAAGCCGAAAATAATACGGGATTTGGTTCCAATTCTCAAAATTATGGTGGTCGATTTATAAATAAGAACGGAAATGCAAATATCCAAAAAGTGGGTATTGGGTTTTTAGACAGTATAAGTTGGTATCATATTATGTTGAAAATACCACGTTGGAAATTCCTTTTTATCATCATCCTTTTTTACTTTACGGTGAATTTGTTTTTTGCAGCAATTTACTTGTTTATTGGTGTAGAAAATTTACGCGGCGTGGATTCAATTTCAAGAATAGATAAATTTGGAGAAGCTTTTTTCTTCAGTATACAAACTTTTACAACTGTTGGGTATGGACACATCAGTCCTTCTGGTTTTTTGGCTAGTTTTGTAGCTGCAGTTGAAGCTTTATCAGGTTTGTTAAGCTTTGCTATTGCTACCGGATTGTTTTATGGACGATTTAGTAAACCAAATGCCTATATTCAATTTTCAGAAAATGCTATAATTGCTCCTTATAAAGATGGTAAAGGGTTAATGTTAAGAATGGCGCCACATAAAAACACAAATTTGTATGAAGCTGAAGCATCTATTACCGTTGGAATTATGGTAGAAGAAAACGGAGTTTCTCTGAATAAATTTTATAGTTTACCTCTAGAAATGACAAGGATAAATTCGTTATCTTTAAGTTGGACATTAGTGCATCCAATTGATGAGGAAAGTCCATTGTATAATTTAAATGCAACAGATTATCAACGTACAATTGGAGAAGTATTAGTTTATGTGAAAGCTTTTGACGACATGTATAGCGCAACAGTAGTGAAACGAACTTCTTATACGTTTAGTGAAGTTGTTTATGGTGCGAAGTTTTTGCCGATGTATGATAAAAATGAATCGAATACCAAAACCATATTGCATTTAGATTATTTGAACAAATTTGTGAAAGTAGATATATAAAAATAAAGGCTATCTGAATTTAGATAGCCTTTTTAAATTAATAGAATTTGAATTATTTTTTGATGAAATTCTCCGCAAATTTTTTCCCTTCTTTAGTTTCAATACTTAAAATATAAAGACCTTCACTTAAATTTGAAACATCCATTTTTGTGAAATTGGAAGCTATTGTTTTAATTGTTTTTCCAGTCGCATCAATAATACGAACTACAGAAATATTAATAGTTTCAACATTTGCAATTGTTAAATAATCTGTTGATGGATTTGGATAAATTTTAATCTCTTTTCCATCAAATGAAGCGGCACTTAATGCAAAATTTCCTTCTATAACATTGATCGTTTGGTTTGGACTTGGATTTGGAATTACATCAACAGTTCCAGAAGGCCAAATTATTTTAATTTCTGTAATAGCAGTTGCTGTACCAATTCCGAAATGTGTATTTAAAGTACTCATAAATTCAAAACCTTCTCCACTTCTAACGTCTCTAATTTGTTTTCCCCAAGCTCCATAAATCTCTACACGTGCTCCAATACCATTTCTGTTACTTTGGATACCTTGTAAAGTGATTTTCACCCAGTTGTTTCCATTTGGAACAGCTCTATGTATGTTGCTTCCGTTTGTAATGTCAAGAAATCCATCGTTATTTAAATCTCCAATCGGACCAAGAGAAAATCCTGCAGGATAATTGGCTGCAGAAAATATATTATTTCCTTGATTAAACATGATTTTATTTCCACCAGACATAACATCAATAAATCCGTTATTGTCAAAATCATAAGCTACATAATCTCTGTTTGTAATTGAATTGATATCCCAGCCCGAACCTAATGTGATATTTGTAAAAGCTTCTTCAACACTATTTGATGTGTCTAAATTGTTTCTATACAATCTACTTTGTCCACTTCCACCATTTGAGCCTATTAAAATATCCATATCACCATCGTTATCAAAATCTGCTACAGCTGAAGACCAAGATTGAACAGGAGTATAGTTTATTTGTGCAAGCGCAGAAACATCTGTAAAAACACCATTTCCATCGTTTCTATGTAATTCACATGGCGGTCCAGAACATTTTGAAATAAACATATCTGAATCTCCATCATTGTCGTAATCTGTCCAAATTGAAGCGTAATTTCCTCCTATAGAAAGTGTACCTAATGAATAAGCACCAGATGTAACGCCAGATTGATAATGAGTAAAGGAAGTTCCATTATTTATGTAATAAACATTTGGAGCCACATCATGACATGAAAAAGCATCTAAATTTCCATCGTTATTAATGTCAATGAAGTTAGTTCTTTGACAAAAGATATATTCTGATGGGTTAATATTTGAATAAGCTGTTCCAGTATTATTTGATTGCCAAAAAGTTAAACCACTTGATCCTCCTAAAACTAAATCGTTAAAACCATCTCTATTATAATCACCAGCTGCTAAACTCCATGAAGGCATGTCACTTGTTCCCGTTATTGCAAAATCACTGTAGGTAAATGCTCCGCCAACACCTTGGTAATGTACTCTTAAGTTATTTGCACTTACTCCAACAATATCATCTTTGTTATCACCATTCATATCAACAATACAACTATTATATGTACTATTAACTGTTGCAATGGTTTGAGTTGTATAACTTATTGGTGTTGGAATTGGAGGAATATAAGTTGATTCTGTTAATTGAAATGTGAATCCATTTGCAGTCCATTTATTATCCCATGCAATGTAATATGTTGTACCTGCATTAGCTGTGAAACTTCCAACAGACGAGAAGTTTGCCCCTGAATCATCATCACCACCAACACAAGTTAGAGTTCCACAAATTCCAGAGTATACATGAAAACGTGTGTCGACTTTTGGGTTGTTTTGTGTAATATTTGAACTAACAGTTGTAGTGTAAGTTTGCGATGGTATATAAATATACCATTCACCTGTTGTGGCTCCTGCGCCATTTGCTGCACAAATAGGATTTGGTACTTGTGTTCCATTAACGGCAGTTACAACATGTAAACCAGCAGATATTGTTGGTGCACTTGCACAAGTGTCTTGTCCAAATGAAAAATAACTTGAAGCAAGTAAAAAAAGTAGAGTAGTAGTTTTTTTCATTTTATAATAGTAATTTAGTGTTTACATTTTTATTGACAAGGTTGTAAAGAATTGATCCATTGACCAATTAAATTTAATCCTTCTTCATGGATAATTGTTCTTCCGTGAAGAGGCATTCTGTAGGTTTCATTTGTTGTGTTTAATCGGTAATACATCATTGAACGATTTACGTTTCCTGGTGTAACAATTTTACTTAAAGCTGGTGCGAAATTTTGCATATCTTGTGTGTCTACACAAACTCCCATATTAGTTAAACCGTTAGTATTTCCGGTTTCGTTAAAAGCAAATCTCATAGGTCTGTAATCACAATGTTTACCATTTTGATGGCAATGTGCGCAATTAATATCCACATAAGATCGCGCTCTTTTTTCTAAAGATTTTGAAGAGTCGTTATAATCTATTGTCGTATTATTTTCGGTAGGTAAAGTGAAATTGTTTTCCAAGTATCCTTGCTCTATCCATTTGGTTAATTGGTTTTGAGAAGAAGTTCCGTAAGTGTAATTGAAATTTAAATTTTGAGGTTTTATTCCGATTGGAATATGAATCGTTTGTAAATTTCCATTTACATTTTCTGTGCTTTTATGGCAAATGATACATTGAACTTCTGAAGGTATTCTGTAGTCTGTAGTTTTTATTACGTTGTTCTCATTTTTCCAAGAAATATTTACAAAACTCCCATTTAAATCTAAATATGCTTCCGTTTGTGCGTCGTTCCAAACATAATCGGCAAAAATCCAACCTGTTTGTTTTCGAATCATAATTCGGGTTTCTAAAATTCGAGTAGTATTATTTGGTTGAACATTTTCGTAATAAAAGGTTTTGATTAGCGCTGCACCAACAGGTAATTCTAAAACATTTGAATCACCATTAAATGTAGCTTTTACACCTATTGGCATCCATACAAATCTTTTTTTATGTGCATAATCTGTAAATAAAGAACTTGCAGGAGCATAAGGAATTACATTTAAAGAAGGTATTTGGTTTTTTATATCACCTTCAAAAAAATGATAATCGGAAAGTTTTGGATAAGGAACCTGAGTTAAATCAACTTTAACGGGTGAAGTTGGGATTTCAGTATAATCTTGTTTACTGTCGTCATTATTACATGAAAATAATAAAAACAGGTTGCAAAATATCAGTGTAGTTAGTATTTTTTTACGCATTTAATATTTTTTTTACTAAAATAGTGAAAAAAATATTAATAATAAGAAAATTTGTTGTAAAAATTATTCAGTCAATTCAATTTCTAAGCGGTCTATCTTTTTTTCATTTTTTTTATCAACCTTCATTATTATTTCTCGTTCATTAAAAATATAAATTGGAACACCAGGATTATAAACATAATCATATCCATTAGTATCGTTGACTTCAAAAACCATATTTTTTGCAAATTCTTTTAAACTTTTGTCTTTTGGAGCTAGTTTTTTAAAAACATCTGCAACTAATTCTTTTGTGTCTTTGGGATCAATACTCATATTTCTGTAAAAAACACATCTTGAATTTTCCTCATCAACTTCATCAAAATATAAAGTGGAAATAGCTTTTATTGGTTTTCCACCAAATGGATTTGGTAATTCTTCTTCATAAACTAATTCTTTTTCGGTATTAAATTCTGCACCAAAAGGATAATGGAACATTTGAATATCTTTTGTTAAATACGTTTCAATACCTTCTTTAGAATTATAGATATCAAAAAGTTGTTGCATGCCTTTTTTTATCTCTGAATCTTTGTCGTCAGGAAATAATTTCATTAATTCTGACGTCATTTCTTTCATTTTTTTTGAAATTTCTTCCCAATTTTCAACGCCTGTGAAATCGCCAACTTCTGAAGTAGTATAAATGATTTCTATATCTTTTAATTTTGAAAAGGCATTTGATAATGGCCCAGGTAAATTAAAAGTTTTAGTTGCGTCAATTTTATAGCTCCACTTTATTTTATAACTCGTAGCTGTAGAGTCTAATACAGTAAAAGTGGCATCGTAAATTATAGAGTCATTTTTTACAATTTTATCATCTTTCCATTTTTCTTCAAATTTTTTGACTTTAAATTTATAAACATCTCCTTTTGACCAATAGGAAATGAAAGGGATTTTCAATGAATCTTTCTTTTCTTGAGCATAGAAAGAAGTTGAAAATGCCATTAGAAATAGGATGTATAAGTTGAATTGTAGGGATTTCATTTATTTTAAATTAAGTACAACATTAAAGTTTTTTAATTTATCTAAGGCGTCTAGTGATGAAAAATCTAAAGTTATTTCCTCTTGTAGATATTCTTTTTTGGCAGCAATTCTATTTATACTTTCGTAAAAACGACGGACTTCTTCTAAATTTGATAAAACTAATTTTGGAACTTGAACATTTTCGCCTTTATCATTCTTGGCAACCATCGTAAAATAACTAGAATTAGTGTGTTTCACTTTACCAGTTTGAATGTTTTGCGAAGTCACTCGAATTCCAACTACCATAGAACTATTTCCAACATAGTTTACGCAAGCTTTTAAGGTAACTAATTCGCCAATTTCTACTGGATTTAAAAAGTTTACGGTATCAACAGAAGCTGTTACACAATAACTTCCACAATATTTGGAAGCGCAAGCAAACGCAATTTGATCCATCAAACTCAACAAATAGCCACCGTGAATTTTTCCACTAAAATTGCTATGAGAAGGCAACATTAATTCCGATAATGTGATTTTTGAAGCGGAAACAGTATTGGTTTTATTCATTATTTGACATTAAAATAAGGTGATTTTTCTGGAGTAACTTTGGTGATGTAATAATTGGTTTCGCCCCACCATGAAAAGGTTCCATAGCGTTCGATATATTCAATTTTTACGAATTTTCCTTGATTCAGTTTCATTTGTTCAATTACTTCTGGCTTATTGTCCATAACCGAAAAAGCAAATTTTTGAGAGCCTGAAAGTCCTTGACTTAATTCGCCTTCCCAAGTTTTAAAAATATATCCTTTATGACTAAATTTAATTAATTCGCCAGTTCTAATTCCGTCACTAAAAGTAGCGTAATATAAAGCGGCGATGTACGCTGAAGCAGCTAAAACTATAGCTAATATTCCATACACTAAAATCTTTCGTATTATAGTCATATTGTTCGGTTTTTAATCTGAGTTAGTTTTCAGATTCAGTTAGTAATTCTTCGTTGTTTTCGGCTCTTTTTAAAATGGCTTCCGGTAAAGCTTTTTTCGCTTTAGCCCCCATTTTTTTTAATTTTTCTGCACTTGTCACTAAGTTTCCTTTTCCTTCTGTCAACTTATTCATAGCTGCACCATATTCTGTTTTGGCTTCTTCCATTTTTTTACCAACTTTAATTAAATCGGTAACAAAACCTTCAAATTTATCATATAATGCTCCAGCTTGACGTGCAATTTCAATCGCATTTTCTTGTTGCTTTTGATTTGTCCACATACTGTCAATGGTACGTAAAGTCGCCAAAAGAGTAGAAGGTGTCACAATCACAATATTTTTTTCAAATGCTTTGTTGTATAAATTTAAATCTTCTTGTAAAGCTAAAGCAAAAGCGGGTTCAATTGGAATAAATAACAATACAAAATCCGGACTTTCCATATGGTAAATGTCTTGATAACGTTTGTCGCTCAATTGCTCCACATGACGTTTTACAGAATTTACATGTTCTTTTAAATAGATGTTTTGTTGCACATCGTCTTCTTCATTTACATATCTTTCATAAGCCGTTAACGAAACTTTACTATCTACAATCATCTTTTTTCCATCCGGTAAATTGATAATCACATCGGGTAAAATTCTGGTTCCTTCTTCGTTAGTAAATGATTGTTGTACTTCGTATTCGCGCCCTTTTTCTAATCCAGATTTTTCTAAAACACGTTCTAAAACCAATTCACCCCAATTTCCTTGCATTTTACTATCGCCTTTTAAAGCTTTAGTTAGGTTGATGGTTTCTTTACTCATTTGCGCATTCATTTCGCGTAAGCCCAATATTTGCTGACGTAAAGCAGCATGATAATCAATACTTTCTTTATGAGTATCTTCTACTTTTTTCTCAAAATGTAGAATTTTATCTTGTAAAGGCGATAAAATATTTTTTAAGTTTTCTTTATTTTGTTCGGTGAATTTCTGTGTTTTTTCTTCTAGAATTTTATTTGCTAAGTTTTCAAATTCTTTGCTGAATTTCTCTTGCAGTTCGTTTACTTCTTGTTTTTGTTCTTTATTTCTTTCCAATAAATTATCGAAATCATTTTCTTTTTTCGCTAATAAAATGGCAAATTCTTCTTTTTCAGCTTGTACTTTTTGTTTTTCGATTTGTACATTCTGAAGTGTGATTTTTAATTCGGAAAGTTGATTGTTTTGTGAAGTTAATTGTCCGTCTAAGTTGCTTTTTTCAGCATTAGATTGGGTTTTTGAAAGCAGTTTGCCAATGTAAAAACCAATGGCTAACGAAACTAAAATGGCGAATACTAAGAGAATGGATGTGTTCATTTTTGGGATATAATTTTATAAAAAGTAAAAATAGTATTTTTTTTAAAACCAAATGCAGATTAAAAAATAAAAGTACATAGTCATATAGAATTTTGATGTTTGTAAAGTCATTTTCTTCCATATGGAAACACATTTGTTATAAAAGTTCCCGATACGTATTATCAAGTTCCCGATACGTTTTATCAAGTTCCCGATGCATATTATCAAGTTCCCGATAATTATTATCTGATTTTTAAACAGTTAATCAAATAATAGTTAACTTTTAATGCTTAATTTTTGATTTTTTTATGTGTCTATGTGATTAAAAACTATTTTTGCACCATGAAAATACACCAGCATTTTATTTTACACAAGCCACACGGATTTATCTCTCAATTTATTTACGAACTAAAACGTAACAAACGAAAATTGGGTGAATTATACGATTTTCCGGAAGGAACTATGGCGATTGGTCGTTTAGATGAAGATTCAGAAGGCTTGTTATTACTGACAACTGACGGAATGATGAGTGAGTTAGTCCGAAGTAAAAAAGTAGAAAAAGAATATTATGCGCAAGTCGATGGAATTATTACCGAAGAAGCTGTCGAACAATTAAAAAATGGTGTAGAAATCGGTTTTCACGGTAAAAAATACATCACTAAAAAATGTGATGCGAAGTTAATTCCAGTTCCAACACATATTGGTGAAGGTAGAAGAATTAGAGATGAACGTCATGGTCCAACGAGTTGGGTTTCGATAACTTTAACCGAAGGGAAATTCCGTCAAGTACGAAAAATGACTTCTGCTGTTGGTTTTCCAACTTTACGATTAATCCGAGTTCGTGTTGGAAATATTGAAATGGGAGATTTAAAAGCGGGTGAAGTGAAGGAGATTTTTAAAGAGAATTTTGATAGGATTTTGGAGTAGATTTTACCATTAAGACATTAAGTAAATTAAGATTTTAAAATCAGCTAAACTATTCTTAATCTCTTAATGGTGAGTTTTCTATTTCACAATAAACTTACCATAAATTTTATCAAAAACGATATGTTCGTCTTTAAATAAGGTATTGAAAACACCTTTTTCTATTAAATTACATGGTTGGTCTTGCACGCAGAAATCTTCAGTCATTACAATCATTTCGTCACTCAATTGAATCGCCAAATCGATATCATGTGTCGAAAATAAAATGCATTTATTGTTTTCGTTGGCTAATTTCTTCAACAATTTAAAAACCGCCACTTTATGAAATAAATCTAAATGAGTTGTTGGTTCATCTAAAATAATTAGCGGTGTATCTTGTGCTAAAGCTCTTGCAATCATCACTTTTTGTAATTGACCATCGCTAATTTCTCTATATTTTTTATATTGTAAATGACTAATATTTGTGATTTTTATCGCTTCTTCAATATGATTCAAATCGGTTTCTGTTAAGTTTCCCATCCAATTCGTATAAGGATGTCGACCTAAAGCAATTAATTCCGAAACCGTTAAATTACTGGCTGGTAATTTTTCAGTCGTAACAATGCTTAAATTTTGCGCTAGAGTTTCTGGAGAATACTCCGCTATTTTTTTATCAGAAAGAAAAACTTCGCCTTCCAATGCTGGAATAATGGAAGTGATGGTTTTTAATAAAGTCGACTTACCAATTCCGTTTCCTCCAATTAAAGTAATTAATTTTCCGGCTTCTAATTCAATATTAATAGTAGAAGCAATTTGAATATTACCTTTTTTAGAAGTATATCCGATGTTTAGATTTTTAGTATGTAAGACTTTATTTTTCATTGACATATTGGCAAATTGACACATTAAATTTATCTAATTCCTTTCTTTCTAATAATTAACCAAATCACTACTGGCGCACCTAAAATAGAGGTAATCGCATTAATTGGAATAGTAAAATCTTGATTCGGCATTTGCGAAATGGTATCACAAACTAACATCGTTATGCCGCCTAAAAGCAACGTGGCTACAAAAAGTGTTTTATGCTGACTCGTTTGAAAAATCAACTTCGCCATATGCGGAATCGCTAATCCAACAAAAGCAATTGGCCCCACAAATGCAGTAATAGTTCCTGCTAAAATACTGGTGGCAATAATACTGATATTTCGGGTTCTTTTAATGGAGATTCCTAAACTTCTCGCGTAATTTTCACCTAATAATAATCCATCTAAAGGTTTGATAATCGTAAAACTTAAAAGTAAACCTATCGAAACTACAATTGTTAATAAATACACTTGATTTTGGTTCAAATTCCCTAAACTTCCTAAGGTCCAAAAGGTGAATTTTTGTAATTGTTCGGCACTCGAAAAAGAAGTTAAAACATTAATAATCGCACTTGTTAAACTACTAAACATCAATCCGACAATTAAAATCGACATCGTATCTTTTAATTTTGAAGCCACAAAGAAAACCAATAATAAAACTAAAAAACTTCCGAAGAAAGCACCAATTAATATTCCGTAATCATTCACTAATAAATCTGCAACAAATGTTGGCAGCAAGAAAGAACCCATAATCACAATGGCTACACCTAAACTCGCACCAGAACTTAAACCTAAAACATAAGGTCCAGCTAATGGATTTCGAAATAAAGTTTGCATAATTAAACCAGAAATACTCAATCCAACACCAGTTAAAATGGCAACAATAGCTTTTGGAAATCTGTAATCTAAAACGATATAAGTCCAAGTGTGTTTTTCATGGTTTTGATTTAGTAAAATTTCGCATACATCTCCAAATGGAATTAATACATTTCCTAAAGCTAAATTAGCCAGAAAAGCTAAGATAAGTAAGGAAAATAATCCTATAAAAAGCGAGCTATTTTTAAACGTTTTTTGCATTTATTTGATTTTTGTGGCAAAAGTAAATTCGTAGTTTTTCATCAATTCTGGATGTAAAATTTTTATAAAATCTTTCAAAACTAAATCAGGACGAGATGTACTTTGTTCGTAATAAATAACGCCACTTGTTTTTCCCTTCTTAACTTCAAAACTATATACTTCTCCTTTTTTAAAGGCATCGAAAGCGGCATAATTTGGGTTGGTAGTTTTCATGTTATTTAAAGAACTGAAACTGCTTGTTATCCATTTATCTGCGGCGTGAGCGGTTTCTAAAACTTTTTCAAAACCTAAAGGCGTACTTCCAGTTCCTTTCGTTTGTTTCCATAAATAATCGCCTTTTGCCTCCTTCATATAATACGCCAACCAACTATTTCCATTAGGAACAAACCATTGATCTTGATACAACGAGCCTAAAAATATGGAAGGTTGTTTCTTTATATTTTGAACTAAAGCTAGGGTTTCGTTATAATTTTTTTCAATCGAATTAAAAATGTCATCTGCTTCTTTTTCTTTTCCGAATAAAGCGCCATATAATTTAATCCATTCTGCTTTTCCAAGTGGGGTTTGTTCCATCCAATCCGCTTGAATGACAATTTTGATTCCGTTTCGTTCTAAGTTTTTTAAGGTTGGATTCACATTATCGACACAAAAAGAAACTAAAACATCAGGATTTAATTCTATGATTTTTTCAATATTCAAACTTTCATTTTGCCCTACATTTACTATCTTTTTTTGCTCAATTAAAGCTCTTGTTTTTTCTGACGAAATGTAATCGGTATGAGGAAATCCAATTAATTTTTCTTCCACTCCTAATTGCTCTAAAAATGGAATGATAGTCGTAGAAGTAACTATAGAATTTTTTAGAGGAACGTCAATAACTGGAAATTTTGAATAAGTACTTGGGATTTTACTATTATTTTTTCTTAAAACATAAGTAAACGTTTCTTTAGCATTCGGCCAAGGATTTGAAACTTTTACGATTGTAAAATCTTTTCCTTCTTCAATAGATAAACTTTTAGCATACTTGATGTTGTTTCTTTGAAGTTCAATTTCATTAGCAGAAGTTTCTTTCTTGCAATTAAATAGGAATAAAGATAAAAAGGTAAAAATAAATAAGTAAAAGCGATTCATTGTTGTTGTTTTTGCAAATGTATAAAAAAAATGAGGGTTTAATTTTTGAAATTCGTAAAAATACTATCTTTACGAAGTGATTAGATCTTAAAAATATTTTCATTAAAATTGGAAAGCCTTTTTGATCTTACAAACCTATAAAATTATAAGAATGATATATTTAATTACTGGTGGAGAACGTTCTGGAAAAAGTAGTTATGCTCAAAATGTAGCATTGGAACTTTCAAAAAACCCAATGTATGTGGCTACAGCCCGAAAATGGGATGGCGATTTTCAGAAAAGAATCGACAGACATCAGAGTGAAAGAGATGAAAATTGGACTAACATTGAAGAAGAAAAAAACTTGTCTCAAATTGATTTTAAAGGAAGAGTTGCCATTATAGATTGCGTCACTTTATGGTTAACGAACTTTTTTGTAGATACGAAAAATGACGTGGAACTTTCTTTAGAATTGGCTAAAGCCGAAATTGAAAAGTTAGCTTTAATGGAAGACACAACGATACTAATCATCACAAATGAAATCGGAATGGGCGTTCACGCAGAAACGCATATTGGTAGAAAATTTGTAGAATTACAAGGTTGGGTCAATCAGTTTATAGCCAAAAAAGCAGATAAAGTAACTTTTATGGTTTCTGGTTTACCGATGCAAGTTAAATAAGATGAGAGTATTAAGTTCTTGGAGTGGTGGAAAAGACAGTTGTTTCGCCTTAATGAAAGCAGCTGAACAAGGATTAAAACCGACAGTTTTGCTAAACATGATGAATGAAAACGGAAAAGTTTCGCGTTCACATGGTATTCCGTTGTCGATTTTAGAACAACAAGCCAAACAAATTGGTGTACCTTTAGTAGCAGTTCCGGCATCTTGGAATGAGTATGAAAAAAATTATATTGCGATTTTACACGAGATTAAAAAACAATACGAAATTAAAGGTGTTGTTTTTGGTGATATCGATTTAGAGCCACACCGAGAATGGGAAGAAAAGGTTTGTAATGCGGCAGAATTGAAAGCTTTTTTACCCTTATGGCAACAAGATAGAATGGAGTTGGTTTTTCAAATGATTGATGCTGGAATTGAAACCATGATCGTTTCGTGTAATGTAGAAATGGGCGAAGACTATTTAGGTAAAATCGTAACCAAAGAATTAGCACTCGAATTGCAGCAAAAAGGGATTGATGCTTGTGGCGAAAATGGAGAATATCATACTTTAGTGATCAATTGTCCGATATTTAAAAATAAGATTGAATTGCCAAAATTTACCAAGAAAACATACGATAATTATTGCTTTTTAATTTGGGAAGAATAAATGATGAGTTTACACGAAATTATGAAACAAAGAAGAGATACGCGTCATTTTACAACGGATGAAGTACCTCAAGAAGTTTTAGATAAAGCCATTTTAGCAGGACATTTTGCGCCAAGTGTTGGATTGACAAATGCGACCAGATTTTATATTGTTCGAAAAGCAGAAATTAAATCTGAAATAAAAAATATATTTCAAAATTATCACGAGAAAGCCGCTAATTTAACGGATTCTCCATCTCAAAAAGAAAAATATTTACAACTAAAGTTAGAAGCCATTGAAGAAGCGCCAATCGGATTGATAATTGCCTACGACAGAAGTGTTTTAGATACTTTCACCATTGGAACTGTTGGTAGCAACGAATCCATAAAATACAGTGCGGTTTGTGCGGCACAAAATGTTTGGTTGTCTTTAACTGAACAAGGTTTTTCGATGGGTTGGGTTTCTATTTTAAATCATTACGATTTTAAAAACCTATTAAATTTTCCAGAGTATATTGAACCTATTGGCTATTTCTGTGTGGGAAAACCCGCTACAAATTACGATAATCAACCCATGTTACAACAATTAAAATGGAATGAAAAAACCGTTTTACCAGTTGTGACTGAAATTGAAAATACAATTATAAAAAAAGAAATACATTTTGAAAACGAAATCACAGAAACAAGTGCTTCAAAAATTTCAAGCGAAATCATCCAAAAAAAAATAGATACTAAAACCAAACCATTAGGTGCATTAGGAAAGCTAGAAACTATTGCGCATCAAATTGCAACGATTCAACAAACGTTAGAAATACAAATCACAAAACCCACTTTAGTCGTTTTTGCAGCTGATCACGGAATTGCCAATCACGGAGTAAGTGCCTATCCGCAAGAAGTAACCCGTCAAATGGTAGAAAATTTTCTAACAGAAGGCGCAGCAATTAACGTGTTTTGCAAACAAAATAACATTGATTTAAAAATTGTAGATGCTGGTGTCAACTACGATTTTCCAAAAATTGAAAAATTAATTGATAAAAAAGTAGCGAAAGGTACACAATCGTTTTTGCAAACTCCAGCGATGAGTTTACAAGAATTGCATTTAGCGTTTCAATTCGGTAAAGAAATTACGGAACAAATTGCCAATTCAGGAACAAATTGTATTGGTTTTGGAGAAATGGGAATTGGAAATACTTCTTCGGCTTCGGTTTTAATGTCGGTTTTAACCCAAATTCCAATTGCAGATTGTGTTGGAAAAGGAACTGGAGTTGATATTGAAAAATATAATAGGAAAGTCCAACTTTTGTCGGATGCAATTTCGACTCATAACATCACTAATTTTGAGGAAACTATAGCTTGTTTTGGAGGTTTTGAAATCATACAAATGGCTGGAGCGATGTTAGAAGCAAACAATAAAAACATGCTTATTTTAGTGGACGGATTTATTGCGACTGTCAGTTATTTAATCGCATCAATCAAAAATCCTGAAATAAAAAAGAACGCGATTTTTTGTCATTGTTCTTCTGAAAAGGCACATATCACCTTATTAAATTATTTAAATGCAGAACCACTTATTAATTTAGAAATGCGCTTGGGTGAAGGAAGTGGAGTAGCAGTTGCTTTTCCAATTGTACATTCCGCCGTTGCCTTTTTTAACGAAATGGCAAGTTTTGAAAGTGCCGGAGTAAGTAATAAATAGAAGAGCCAAGTAAAAGGAGCCAAGTAAAAAGTTAAAAGAGTCAAGTAAAAAGTAAAAGAAATACTTTGCGAGCCTTGCGAAAAACTTTGCGTTCTTTGCGGTTAAATATAAAAAACATGAAAAAACAATTAGATATATTTTTTACAGCTTTAATGTTTTACACAAGAATTCCTTGTCCTAAAAACATTACACACGATCCAACGTATCTAAACAAAGCCACCAGATATTTTCCTTTAATTGGATATATAGTAGGTGGAATTGGCGCAATAGTTTTCGCCCTTTCTTATAAAATATTTTATTTAGAATTAGCTATTCTTTTTAGTTTGTTGGCTAATGTTTTAACAACTGGTGCGTTTCATGAAGACGGTTTCGCAGATGTTTGCGACGGTTTTGGTGGCGGTTGGACAAAAGAAAAAATCCTAAAAATAATGAAAGACAGCGCCATTGGTGCTTATGGTGCGATTGGTTTAGTATTGTTATTTGCAATTAAGTTTTTCGCTTTGAAAATGGTGCTAAATGAATTTATAACTCATCCTTACATTCAAGATGATATTGTTTTTGTTTCATTTTTATTCTTTATCGTAACACATTCTCTTTCAAGATTAACCGCAATATCTATTATTTTCACAACGGATTATGTTCGTGAAGATGAATTATCTAAAAGCAAACCCATCGCTAAACAAAATACTTGGAAAGAAATTGTTGGAGCATTTGTTTTTGGGTTAATTCCTTTTTTAAAATTAATTTCTATTTCTTGGTGTTTTCTTTATTTATTGATACCATTAATTTTGACAAATGTTTCACTAACACGTTATTTTAAAAAATGGATTGGCGGTTACACAGGAGATTGTTTAGGCGCCACGCAACAAATTGCAGAAGTAGTATTTTATTTATCATTTATAGCATTATGGAAATTTATTTAGTTCGTCATACGGAAACTATTTGTGAAAAAGGGATTTGTTACGGTCAAGCCGATGTGGATATCAAAGAACCATATTTAGATATTTTTCAAGAAATAAAAGCACAACTTCCTATTGATGCTAGTGTGTATTCTAGTCCATTACTAAGATGTAAAAAAATGGCTGAATTTATTTCTGACAATATCATTTTAGATAAACGCTTAATGGAAATGAATTTCGGAAATTGGGAATTGCAGCCTTGGAACGATATTCCACAAGAAGAAATCAAACCTTGGATGGATAATTTTGTTACCGTTCGCGTTCCTAATGGCGAATCCTTTGAAGATTTACATGAACGTGTAGGTGAATTTTATTCCGAATTACTTCAAAAAAAAGTAGCTAAAATTATTGTTATTTGTCATGCTGGCAGTATAAGAAGCATTTTATCTCGTTATCATAAAACCAATCTTGTGGATGCTTTTTCTTTGTATTCTGTAAATTATGGTGAAGTTTTTCGTTTGGAATTATAAGTAAAAATAGGAATTGTTGAATTTATTCGTATTTTTGACCTCGAATTATGGTTGGATTTTGCGTTTTTCGTAAAATTCATTAAAAGGGAATCAGGTTAAAAACCTGAGCTGTACCCGCAACTGTATGCTAATAAGGTTATTGTTACTACAAATCCACTGAGTTTGCTGAATTTTTTTCAGCATCTTGGGAAGGAAAACAATAATACGCAAGCCAGGAGACCTGCCTCAATTCATTGTATCAAGCTTTCGGGAGAAAAAGTTTGGGTATGGGTAATTCTATGCTTTTTTCCTATTTTTTAAAATTTAAAAATTAAAGATGAAAACAAATTTCATTAAACTTGCCACGTTTTTAACGTTGGGAACTTCTTTTGCTATTGCACAAGAACAAGATGCTACAAAAACTATTGAAGAAGTAGTAATTACGGATACTAAATTTGCTCAGAGCAAAGCAAAATCAGGAAGAAGTATTGAGAAAATCACACAAAAAGATTTAGAACAAAGAAAAGGTCAAAGTGTAGCTACTGTATTAAGTCAGTTGTCAGGATTTGAAGTAGTTGGTAACCAAGGAAGTGCTGGAAAAAATTTAGATTTATTTGTTAGAGGTGGAAACACCAATCAAGTTTTAATTTTAATTGATGGAAATCCGGTAGTTGATGCTTCAAGTATTTCATCAACATATGATTTACGTTTATTACCAGTAGATCAAGTAGAAAGTATTGAAATCTTAAAAGGAGCTTCTACCGTTTTATATGGACCAAACGGCGCTTCAGCTGTTATTAATATTACTTTAAAGAAAGCGGTAAAGAATAAAGTTTCAGGTACAGCATATATTAATGTTGGAACTCAAAACACAACAGAAAACCACAAATTACATGGAAAAGAATCTAATCAAGGTTTTTCATTTAATGGTTCTAATGGAAAAGTTTCGTTTTTAACTTCTTTAAATAGTACAGAAGTTAGAGGTTTAAGTGAAGCAGCTGGTGTAAATTTTGAAGATGATATTTTCTCAAGATTAAATTTAAACCAACAATTTGGAGTAAAAGTGAATGGAAAACTAAATTTAGATTTTTTCGCAAATTACGATAAATTAAAATCTACTTTTGATGACGGTTCTTTTTCAGATAATGAATTTAATTCGCTATCAAGTGAGCAATTTAGAGCCGGTTTTACACCAACTTTTAAATATAAAAAAGGGGAATTTAAAATTAATTCTTCATTTGGATTATTAGAAAGAGATTATACTAATTTTGACACTTGGAATGGTATTTCAAATTCTTTTTATAAATCAAGAAATGTGAATGTTGATGCCTTTAATAAATATAATGTATTAAGTTCATTATATTTAGTAACTGGAGTTCAATTTCAATTTTTTGATATGAATCAATTTACTCCATATGGTGATATTCTTGGAAATGTTGCTAAATTTAATGTAGTAGATCCTTATTTAACAGCTGTTTATGAAACCAAAATTGGATTAAATATAAATACAGGTATTCGTTACCACAAGCATAGTGTTTATGATGATTATTTAATTTGGAATTTTAATCCATCGTACTCAATTTCTAAATTAGGATTAAAATTTTATGGATCTATTGGTGGAGCAGTTGTTTCTCCTACGTTATACCAAGTATATTCTCCATACGGAAATTCAGCACTTACACCTCAAGAAAATACAACAGCGGAATTAGGTTTTGAAAAACAATTGTTTAACAAAAAAGTAATTTTTACTGGTGCAGCATTCTTCAGAGAACAAGATAATTCAATTGTTTTTGGAAATTTACCAAGTCCACCATGGGGACAATATGTTAATATTGCTGGTATTAATAAATCTAAAGGTTTTGAAACGAATGTAACTATTAAACCAATTCAAAAAGTTACAGTGAGCGGAAATTATACATTTGTTGAAAATGATGTGTTAATTGCAAGATTTGTTGCTAAACACAGAGCTAATGCAAATTTATCTGTAGATATTACTAAAAATATTTCTTGGAGTGCTCAATATCAATACATCAACCAAAGAGATGTAGCTTATTTTGATAGTACTACATTTGCAACTGTTGCTACTCAGGTTCCTGCTTATCAATTGGTACATACAAATTTAAGTGTAAAGTTATCAACGAATTTAAGTATGTTTGCTGCTGTTCAAAATGTATTCAATGAAGATTTTGTTGAAACAGTTGGATTTACTTCAAGAGGAAGAAATTATAAATTAGGATTAAATTTAAAATTCTAATTAACTGAAATAGAAAATTAAAGTTATGTTTCCAAAAGGATTTAAGGTTTTTACTTTAAATCCTTTTTTTCTGTAACAAAATCACAAAACGAATGTCTTATCTTTGGAATAGAATTTGATTACTTAAAATATAAAATTATTTAAAAATGAAAAAAATTATTGTTTACGTAGCTTTGTTAGTTTCTTCTTTGGCGTTTTCTCAAAATGCTTTTGATAAATTAGAAGATAAAGAAGGTGTAGAAAGCATTGTAGTTTCGAAAAAAATGTTCGAAATGATGAGCAAAGTGAAAGTTGATGCAAAAGATAAAGAAATGCAACAATATATGAACTTGCTTAAAAAATTAGACAATTTGCAAGCCGTTTATACGTCGCAACCAAAATTAAGTGGCGATTTAAATGGAGCTGTAGCTACCTATTTAAAAGGAAATCCGTTAGAAGCAATTTCTACAACTACTCAAGAAGGTAATGTAATTAAAATTTATGGTAAAACGGATACGAATCAAGCAAATGTTAAAGAAGTTTTAGTTGTGGTAAATGGAAATTTCAATGGTGTAAAAACTTCAGTTTTATCTATTAAAGGTGATTTTCCTTTAAGCGAGATTGCTTTAATCGTAAAGAAGTTAAACATTCCTGGAGCAGATATTTTAAGTAAAATTTCAAAATAAAACATCATGAAAAAATTAATTGGTATTGCTTTAGTTGTAGTAATGATGAGTTGTAAAGATGAAGAACCATCTTTGCAAAAATACTTCGTAAAAAGTGGCGAGAAAAAGGAGTTTATGTCTATGGATATTTCTTCATCGATTTTAAATGTGAACGAAAGTAAATTATCTGCTTCTGAGAAAAAAGCTTTAGCTTCATTTGAAAAAGTAAATGTTTTAGCTTTCAAAAAAGATGAAAAAAATAACGCGCAGTATTCAAAAGAAGTAAAAGAAGTAAAAGAGATTTTAAAAGATACGACTTTTCAACCTTTGATTAAATTAAATGGGGTGGGACATAACGCTTCAATTATGTTGGTTGGCGATAATAAAGAAATTGACGAATTAGTTTTATTCGGAAATCAAAAAGATCTTGGTTTTACTGTAATTCGTGTTTTAGGTGATAATATGAAACCAGAAGATGCGATGCAGTTTTTCAGCATCTTACAAAAATCAAATATAGATATGGAACAACTTAAACCTATTTTGAATTTCGTAAATAAGAAATAAGTAAGTTTTTATAAAAATACAAAATCCCGATTCTGTTGAAGTTTCGGGATTTTTTTATGTTAAATAACCTATTGTTTTAAATAGTTATTTTGCCGTCAGTTCGAGTGGTTTTTTGGTATCTCATTCCAAAATGAGATGCCAAAAAAATGTATCGAGAACCTTTTCTGTTGAAAATAACTTGATTACTCTGTATACTCCAAAATATCTCCAGGCTGACAATCTAACACTTTGCAAATGGCTTCCAACGTACTAAAACGAATGGCTTTTGCTTTTCCTGTTTTTAAGATGGATAAATTCGCTAATGTCAAATTGACCTTTTCTGAAAGTTCATTTAACGACATTTTTCGCTTTGCCATCATCACGTCTAAATTTACAACTATAGCCATAATTTAAACTGTTAAATCAATTTCTTCTTGCAATTCAATGCCCCTTTTGAAAACATAGGCAATCACAAATAAAATTACACCCATAAATAACCAAACATCTCCACCTGCAATTTTTAATACATGAATGGTAGGCATTTTAATATTTTGATTCGCTAACCATTCTGTATAATTCAAACCATAATTTGTGAAAAAACCAATTCCAAAAGAGATAAATGCTTCTAATAAAATAAATTTTCTTACGGAATGATTAAATGGTGAAGTTATGGAAAGTTCTTTGTTTTCAATAATTTTAATAATCAAGTAAAACATCAAGGCTTTTAGGATAGACACTATACTCATAATTGAAGTTACTACAATAAAATGACCTTTGTCAAATTGGTACAAAGATGAAAAATCAATTTGATTCCAGAAAAATCCTGCTCCAATTGGATTATAAAGTAAGGTATAAAAAAGATTAAATAGAATTCCACAGGCTTCAATACAAAGTCCAATAAAGATAATCCAACAAAGAATTCTTAACACGATAAGCATCTGCTTCGAACTAATTTTAATTTCCATAATTTTAAATATTAAAAGTTGATGATGCAAATATCAATAAAAATTTATTGAAAAACAATAAAAATATATTTTTTTTAGATTGATTTGTAAATAATTGTAAACCCGTTAATTTATTTACAACGTCAGTTCGAGTGTTTTTTGTGTAGTGAAACGTAACAAAAAATGTATCGAGAACCAATAATTTTACTAGTTTTCGATACATTCCAATTCATGTTTCATTGGAACACTCGAACTGACGAAAATTCCCATAAAATCTAAAGATATAATTTTTTAAAAATTAATTCGAATAGTTTTTGAACATGTAAATCCAAATCATTCTTGACAATCGAAGGTTGAGAGAAGACAATAATAAAATCACTACAGCAATAATTGGAATCATTCTTAAATCGATTGTTTTTTCAAAAAATTGATGTGCGATGACGTAGGTAATTATAGCTTCTCCAACGCCTAAACCATAACTAACAAACATAGAGCCAAAGAAATAACCAGGCTCTTTTTCAAATTTATTGTTGCAATGACTACAATATTCGTTCATTTTTGGAAAACCAATACTAAAGAAAAAACTTTTATCTCTAAAGACTTTTCCTTTATAACAATTTGGACAATCATTATTCAATATGTGTTTGATAATTTGTAACATGATCAATTATTTTTATGCAAAATTAAGACATATTTATGTGCTAAAAATTTCTTATATTCGCTAAAAATGGTAATATAAAGACATTTTGTAAGTATGGAAAAATTACCCGTTTATCAAATTAAGAAATTCAATTGTGATTCCGATACTAACGATTTATATTTCAATGATTTTAAATCACATTTACGTACTCATGATTTTATTGAGAATTCGCACAGTCATAATTTTTATTTGTTCGTGCTTTTTACGAAAGGTTCCGGATTTCATACGGTCGATTTTAACACTTATGCCATTCAACCGAATTCTTTGTTTGTATTGAAACCCGGTCAAGTACATAGTTGGCAACTTTCCGAAGATATAGATGGCTATATTGCGTTTTATTCTCAAGAAGTGTACAATGTGTATTTTGGTTCGAAACAAATTGAAAATTATTCGTTTTATCGAGATTCGAAAAATTCGCCTGAAATGATTTTAAACGAATTTCAAACCCGAGAAATTTCCAATTTTTTTGATTTGTTATTGGAAGAAAATAATATAAATGAATTCAAGAAATTAGATAAATTATTAAATATTTTAGATGTTATTCATATTGAATTAGCGAGAATTTATGAATCATTACAAGAACATAATTCGCATCCATATCATTTGAAAATTAAGGAATTAGAACAATTGGTCCATCAGTATTTTAAATCTGAGAAATTGCCTTCTTTTTACGCAGATAAAATGAATATGAGTTTAAAACATTTAAATCGCATTTGTAAGAATGTTTTAGATGTAACACTTACTGAATTTATTTACAGTAAAATTATTTTAGAAAGTAAACGCTTATTATCAGCCAATGACAAGACAATAGGAGAAGTGGCGAACGAATTAGGATTTGAAAATTATTCCTATTTTACTAAAGTTTTCAAAAAATATACCAATTTGACTCCGAAAGGTTTTAGAGAATTGGTGTAGATTTTAATGCAAACTTATCACTTTCACAATTTTCCAATCGGAATTTGTTTTTTTCCAGATTATTGTAAATCTTCCTACTTTTGGTAGGCTGTTAGGTTCTTCTTTATTATGAAATTTGTGTAATCCCATTTCAATCGCACCAAAGTCTTTTATTGGATATACTTCAATGCTTCCTTTTACTAATTCTCGAGTTACTTTTCCGCAGATATTGTTTTTTGTGCCTTCTACCAAATCTATTTTCGAATTTATAAAACCACCATTATCGTGATAAAATTTTATGTTTTCATCATAAAACGCTGCATAGGTTTCCAAATTGGTTTCGCAAGTATTATACGAATGAAAAAAGGCACTATCTAAAGCTACAATTGTTTTATAAAGTTCAACATCATCTGGTTTGTAATTTTTTGTAAGTTGGTACTTATTCTTTTTTGCAGAACAAGCTGTCAAGAATCCTAGGCTAAGAATAATTAATGCGATAAAGTGTGTTTTGATTTTCATTTTGTTTCAGTTTCGTATTCATCTTCAATCCATTCATTCACATCTTGTAAAACTTGATTTCTCATAAATTGAATAAAATCAAGATATTCATTTTCAATTATACTCCAATCCGTTGTGTTTTTTTGAAAAGAAGGATGAAAAACAATTATATTTTCGCAGACTTTTTCATTTATGATTTCAAATCCTGCATAAGTATCCATGTCTTGTCTGTGTCCAAATGTCAATACTTCACGATTCGAATTGTCTTCAATTTTAAACCTTTCATTGATATCAGATTTCAATTCTAAAGTTTCATAAAAATGCCATGGAACAAATTTTGTAAGTTGTTCTCGAACAAACCATTTGTATGATTTTGGGATTTCTAATTCCATAGTTTTTGTTTGAATTTATTTCACTGTAATCTCATCAATAAAAATAAACGCATCGCCGCCAAAACCTTGGTGCCATTCTGGTAATTTTCCGTAATTTTTAGCAATTACTTTTACAAATCTTGCTTTTTGTGGTTTGGCTAAATTGATTTCGTAGTTTTTGATAACAGTTTCGTTTTCTTTTGGATTTACATCATTAATTTTTAAAGAACCAACTGATGTAAAATTGATGTTATCTGTAGAAACTAAAAACTCTAATTCTGTAGGCATTAAAATCCAAGAACGACTGTCTTGCAAGAAATTTGCTTGAAAATGCGTTAAAGTTTTTTCTACTTGTAAATCAATAATAGCTTCAAAATCCTGACTTTGGTACCCATGCCATTCGCCTTTTTTCCAATTTTCAGTTCCTAAAATGCCGTCAATTAAGGCTTCTGGTCCGCCAGCGTGATATTGTGAGTTGTATTTCGATTTGATGTTTATGGAGTAATTGTTTGGTTTTTTGTAGAAGTTTGATTTTACTATATTGCTTTCTTTTCCATCGTTGTTAATTTTTGCAAGAATTTCAGTAGTTTCACTAATTGTTAATGGTTTTGTATATAAAACCCAAACTTTGTCTTTAGTAGCATCATTAATTCCTTTTATCCAATAGAAAATTTTATCTGTTGGATTTTGTGATTTTATTTCCACTATCATTTTATCTTTAAATACAATATTTTCAGCTTGAATAGTTGGAACTGGAACAATTTGCTTTACAAAATTTTCTTCCGTTGCAGCAACATCAATATCAACTTCTAAAGTCTTTTTCCAATTACTTAATTCACTATTTATAAAATAACCATATTTTGTGCCTTTTGGTATAGTTTCATAGCCATTTGTTTCTAATTTAATTTTAGCATTTTCAAAAATTGCTTCAGTTGTATTAAGATATTCTTGTCCTGGTGTAACTTGATATAAGCCAATAGAACTCAACACATACCACGCACTCATTTGTCCGCAATCTTCGTTTCCGATTAATCCGTCTGGTGTATTTTTGTAAAATTCATTTAAAATAAAATGTACTTTTTCCTTAGTTTTTTCTGGTTTGCCAATGTAATTATACAAATACGCCATATGATGACTAGGTTCGTTTCCTTGCGCATATTGTCCGATTAAACCGGTAACATCTACTTGTTCACGACCTGTTGTTTTACTTTCACTGTTAAACATTTCGTCTAATTTGGCTTCAAATTTTGCGGGTCCACCATAAGCTTCAATCATTCCAGGAATATCTTGTGGTACGAAAAAAGAGTAATGCCAACTGTTTCCTTCTGTGAAATTATTATTCACTTCTCTTGGATCGAAAGGTTTGTCCCAACCACCATTTTTCTTTGGTCGCATAAAACCAGTTTCTTTATCGAAAATATTTTTCCAATTTTGAGAACGTTTCATGAAATAGTCGTAATCTTCTTTATGATTTAAAATCTGCGCCATTTGTGCGATACACCAGTCATCGTAAGCATATTCTACTGTTTTTGAAACACTTTCGTGATCGTCGTCAATCGCGATAAATCCGTTTTTTTTGTATGCTGCTAATCCTAAAACATCTCGCATGGCTGAAGCTTTACTCGCTTGAAATGCTTTTTCGTAATCGAAACCTGTAATTCCTTTTGCCATCGCATCGGCAATCACTGAAACGGAATGATAGCCAATCATACAATCTGTTTCGTTAGAAGCCAATTCCCAAACTGGTAATCTTCCACCTTGTTCGTATTGTGCGATGAAGGTGTTGATATAATCGGAAGTTCGTTTTTTATCAATTAATGTGTAAAGTGGGTGAGCGGCTCTGAACGTATCCCAAAGTGAAAAAACGGTGTAGTAATCATACGTATCTGCTACATGAATTTGGTTATCACGACCACGGTATTTTCCATCGATATCTTCTGCAATATTCGGTTGCATCATGGTGTGATATAAAGCTGTGTAGAAAACCGCTAGTTTATCTTTGTTCGTTTCAGTGATTTCAATTTTTGATAATTCTTTGTTCCAAAGTGCTTGTGCAGCGGTTTTTGCTTTTTCGAAATCCCAATGTGGAATTTCAGAAATGTTCAATTTCGCACCATCATAACTTGTTGGGGAAAGGGACACTTTGACTAGAATTTTTTCACCTTTTTTGACTTGCTTTGAAAAACTTAATGCTAACTCAGTTCCTTTATATAGGCCTTCTAATTTTGTGTTTTCTCCCTTGACTAAATTAACTTTTAAAGGAACATTAAACTCAATTCTTGCATATACATATTGATCTCTTGCCCAAGCTTCACTTCTTCTTAAAACTTCTATAGTTTTATTATCGATGATTCGAATTCTTCCTTCCAATAATTTATCTCTATGATTTAAATCGAGAATAATATTTGCATTTCCAGATTTGTTGAAAGTATATTCGTGAAAACCAACTCGAGTCGAAGAGGTTAAACGCACATCGATATTATGTTTGTCTAATTTTACTGCATAAAATCCAGCTGAAGCTTTTTCGTTGGCGTGAGAAAATGTTGAAGAATACACTTTATTATCGAAAGAAGGTTCACCCATTGTTGGCATTAACATGATGTCGCCAAAATCGGAAACTCCTGTTCCATTTAAATGTGTGTGCGAAAATCCGTATATAGTGGAATCATCGTAATGATAACCACCACAACCGTCCCAACTGCCATCAATTCTAGTATCTGGTGATAATTGTACCATTCCATAAGGAACTGTTGCTCCGGGAAACGTATGTCCGTGTCCGCCCGTTCCAATAAATGGATTGACGTGTTCTTGGAAATTTTGGGAGAATAAGAAAGTAGGGAATAAAAGCAGTAAAAACACTTTTTTACTTAGGCTATTTTTATTGTTATTTTGGTGATTGTTTATCTTCAATTTCATACTGGTAAATGTTGTTGTCGTAAATTTCAACAAACAAATTGAAATAAGCAATTTTATGGGATATAAAATGAGATTATTGGGAATAAAAAAACCGCAGATTCTCAGATTTTATTTTGAGAATTTACGGTTATATTTTAAGTTTTGTCTTCCTGAGTGATGTTGAAGTATTAAAAAGTTTCGACTCCGCTCAACCTGACAATTTTTAAATCAAGTTATTTTCCAATTACACCAACTCGGTTGATTTTTTGTAATTCTGATATGTTTTCATCAGTTAATGAATTGGCTTCGAAAGTAAATTTTTTATCGTATAATTTTCCGTTTAGAAAATACGTTAACATAAAATGATTGTTCAATTGCAGTACGTTGTTTTCTAATAATTCTACTTTTATAGCAGATTCTGGTAAAACTTCTGCAAAAGCGTGACGGAAACTTCCGGTTTTTCTTTCTTCGTTATTAATAATTCCTTCTGCATTAGAAACCACCATGGCCATTTCTAGTTTTTCTGAATTATTGTTTAAGATGTAAGCATACCATGAGTTTTCGCCAAAATCTTCATTCCATTCTTTAATGGCTACAATATATACGTTTTCCACTTCTGGAATAATAATATCTTTTTTCATTATATTATTTTTCTTTCTTCGCTAAAATAGCACTGTTTGTGAACACTTTTAAATCTACTTTAGGTTCACCTAATAAATCGATTTCTGTTTTTCCTGATGCTGAAATTTCAATAGATTTTTGAGCGTTTACAGAACATTTTGTATAGCTTTCTGCGACTAATTCCATATCTTTTACCGTGAACTTTTTCGCAATTAAACTCGAATTATTATCCAATCTGATTTTAGCAATTTGCGCATCGCCTTCAATTTCAGCTTCCGCTTTTTGGTACAAATCGATTTTAGCTTCAGGTGAAGCAATTAAGCCTTTAACTTTAGCATCTTTACTTAATTCAACTACAGTTTTATCAGCTTTTACGTTAATTTCAGCTTTCGATTTATCAGTCATAATTAAAGTAAAATTGGTTGATTTTACATTTAAAAAAGATTGTGATTTATCGAAATTCTTAATCGTAATATTCTCTAAAGCAATATCTGCTAATGCATTAATTTTACTTTCGTGACGGGCTACAATAGTTTTTAAACTATCATTATAATTTACTCTAATGGCTAATTTTTTTTCACCTGTAGGTTGTTTTAATGCGGTAATTTTTAAGGTATTTCCTAGTACATTATAGCTGATAATGTCGTGTAAGTTATCGTCGGCTTCAATTTCTACTGATGTTTTTTCTGATTTTACAAAATACACATCTAAAAATTCTTCAATTTCTACATTTTCAAATGATTCCACTTCTTTAGTAGTAACAGTTACAATTTTTGAACCTTTTATTTTTTCTAATTTAACTTGTGCAGTAGCGATAGTTAAGCTAAATAAAGCAAGTACTAATAAGATACTATTTTTTGTCATTTTGATGTTTTTTATTTTATTGGCAAATATATTAAAAAAAATCCCGAAAAAAATCGGGATTTATAGTTATGTATTTTTAGAATTTAAGAGAAATTCTAAACCTTTAAATGTGTTTCTAAAATATGCTTTCTATAAATTGTATTACTAACTGTACGGCAATATCAATTACTTTTATAACAAATTGTATCATAGTTATTTAGATTTTATAGTTGTTAGTTTTATAGTTTGTGTAAAATTAATTAATTAATTTGAATTGAATGTTAAAATTAAATTAAATTATTCAATAGAAACTTCTCCGCCGCTGGTTTCTTCTTTTCTTACTTCTTTTGGTTTTTTTACTGAAGTGATTGAACCTGCACTTGCTGCTTTTGCATCTAATTTTACTATAGCATAAACTTTAGTATCACTTGCGCTTGTAGCTTGTGCAAAAACTTCGTTAGCTAATAAATCAGAAGCGTCAATTTCGCTGGCACTTGAAGCGCTGGTTTCTAATTTTAGAGTTTTTCCTTTTATAGTAATTTCTCCAGTACTCGTAGCTTCTAAATGAATTGTTTCATATTCTGCTTCAATTTCAACATCACTAGAACTTGAAGCTGCTATCCTAAGCGATTTACCTTTTAAAAGATTTACCGATTGTACGCTAGAAGCGCTTGTCGTTTCGATTTCAGTTACTTGCTTCATTTTAATTCTAACTAACAGTTTTTCTGCATCTTGAATGTTTGCATCAGAACTGATTTTTAAAACACCATTTTCAACTGTTGTTTTAATGTGATTTTGTAAGTTAGAATCGGTTTCGACTTCAATACTATAAGAATCGGCTTGCTCAATTTCTACATCAATAGCTTGACCAACCACTATTTTTGAGAAATTTCCTGTTACTTCTCTGGTATCAGTTGTTACATTTCCATTTCCTCTTTTTTGATTGTCAAAATCATGACAAGAAACAAGCGTTACAGTAACGATTAGAGTTGCAAAAAACTTTTTCATCTTACTTAGATTTTATGGTTACACCGTCTTTGTTAATTTTGATGCTTTCTACGTTTTGTTTTTCAACTGTTTTGTCGCCTTTTTTGATAAGAACTCCATCTTCATTTAATATGATTTCTGAATTATCTTCGAAATTTGAAATGGTATCATTTTCTAAATCGTCATACTCATTTTCTTCTGGAGGACAATTCGTACATAAAATTTTGTTTTCACCCACTTTATAAACATATTTGTCAGAACTATGATGTAAATTAAAATAAGAATTGTCAGATTGGTCAAAGTCAGAATAGTTTTCATCTACTTTAAACGTTACACCTTTTGGTAAATATAAAAACAATTCCACATCTTGATCGTGTTTTTTATTTGCTAATTCAGTTATCCAATAGTTGTCTAATATTAAGTTATTATTTTCTATTTTATACGTATACTTAATTTTTTCAGCTGATTGTTTTGCATTTTTAATACTACTTCCTTCTGCTGATTTTTCAATTTGAAGATAGGCAATTGGTTCTTCAGTTTCTAAAATTCTGATGGAAACGTCATTTGAAAAAATAATGGCATTGTTTTTATCATCATGAATTACTTCAAAACTTTCATAATTATTAAAATCTTTGCTGTATACATTATTTGCTTGAAACTTGATATTTAATGTATCTGTAGGCTGCAAATTAATAAGCTCTTTTTTGATGTCTTTTCCTGTATAGGCATTTTGACTAATTTCTTTTACAGTTAAAAACAATACGGCTGCTAATCCAATAATCCAAATCGCTAATAAAGAATAATTTGTTGTATTTCCTAAAGATTTTACTCTATTAGATAGTAATTTCAGACCTAAAATTAGTAAGAAAAATAAAGGTATTCCAACTACAATAATAAATAAGATGCCTTGTAACCAAATTGGAGTTTCAATATCAAATGGTGTGTGAATTTTATTGTAAATTAAATTATCTGGTAAAGTTGAGAAAAACATCATGGCAATTCCTCCAATTACAACACTTAACAAAGACATTGATGAAAAGAATACTATAAAACCTCCAATTATTTTAGAAATCACTTTAAATATAGATGTGATAATATCACTCAATGTTGAACTTACTCTTTCAGCCCCATATTTTGCATTGGCAGCAATCTTGTCGTGGTCTAAGTTGGAGAATTTATCTGAAATTTCGCTAAAACCTTCCTTTACTTTTTTCTCAATGTTTGAAATTGTAATAGGTTCACCTCTCATTTCTAACTTTTGTGAAGTGGTTGTAGCTTCAGGTACTAAAATCCATAAAATTAAATACAACACTAAGCCCGTTCCAAATCCGAAAAATAAGATAACCATTATTATTCTTAACCATAATGGATCTACTCCAAAATAATGACCTAAACCAGACATTACACCACCTAATAAAGAGTTTTCTTTATCTCTGTATAATTTCTTAGTTGAAGAACCTGAGTTAGAATAACTTGAATAATATTCGTTTTTTGGTGCTTCGTCTTCAATTTTATAGTCTTCTGGTTGTCCCATAATAGCAATAACATCGTCCACTTCTTTTAAACCAATGACTTGTTTTGTTGTCCCTAGTTTTTCTGTGAAAATTTCAGAAATTCTACTTTCTATATCTTTTATAATTTCTTCTCTACCGTCTGGAGATAATGATCTTCTAACCGCATCAAAGTAATTGCTTAATTTTCTAAAGGCATCTTCATCAATATGAAAAAAATATCCTCCTAAATTTATACTTGTTGTTTTGTTCATGACCTGTTAGTTTTGATTAGTTATTGTGTTTACAGCACCAGATAATTCGCTCCAAGTGTTGTTTAATTCTTTTAAAAATTCTTTTCCTTCATCTGTTAAACCATAATATTTTCTTGGTGGTCCAGAAGTTGATTCTTCCCAACGATAATTTAATAAGTTATCGTTTTTTAATCTTGTTAGTAAAGGATAAACTGTTCCTTCAACTACAAGCAATTTAGCGGTTTTTAAAGTGTCTAAAATTTCAGAAGTGTAAGCGTCTTTTTCTTTTAATACAGATAAGATGCAGAACTCTAAAACACCTTTACGCATTTGTGCTTTTGTGTTTTCAATGTTCATTTGTTGCTCATTTTTTTGTTAGTCCTGAAAACGTCAGGATTTCGTTTTTTGATTTGATGATTGAAACTTGATGATTTGAAAATAGTACTTTAGTAAGTATGTTATTTTCTTATGCAAATATATATCTAAAAGCAGTTACCTTGTATCGCATAGTACTAATATTTAACATTTTTTTAACATTTAAAATTTATTATGAATGCATAGTATTTTTTGTTATTTTTACAAAAAATATAAGTAATTATGGAGTTCACACCGATTAAACTAAACACTTTTACGTTTTTTAAATTACCTTCTGCTTTTTGGAGTGGCGTGAGAGTAAAGTCAATTTCACCTGAAATATGTCAAACAACAGTTAAACATGGTTGGTTCAATCAGAATCCGTTTAAATCCATGTATTTTGCAGTGCAAGCAATGGCTGCCGAGTTTACAACTGGTGCTTTAGTGATGTATCGTATCAAAGAAAGTGGAAAAGACATTTCTATGTTAGTGGCTCAAAACAAAGCAGTTTTTACAAAAAAGGCTACTGGAAGAATCACATTTACTTGTAATCAAGGGAATTTAATTGCCGAAGTTATTCAAAAAGCTATTGTTACAAATGAAGGACAAACGGTTTGGTTAACTTCTATTGGCGTAAATGAAAAAGGAGAACAAGTTTCAGAAATGCAATTTGAATGGACATTAAAAGCAAGAAGTAGAAAATAAACATTTGTTAATGTAAGTTAATCTTAGTTAATGTTTGTTGTTAACAGTCAGTATGTTGTAAATTTGTATACTAAATCTTATAGAAATGAACGTATTAATAACAGGTGCTACTGGATTGGTAGGTAATAAACTAGTTGCCTTGCTTCATACAGACAATCATGTAATACATTACTTATCTACTTCTAAATCGAAATTAAAAGACAATCTTAATTACAAAGGCTTTTATTGGAATCCATCTACGGGTGAAATTGATACCAAAGCATTTGAAGATGTTTCCGTAATTATACATTTAGCTGGAGCTTCTATTTCAAAAAAATGGACAACAGCTTATAAAAAGGAAATTATTGAAAGTAGAGTGGAAGGTGCGAATTTAATTTTCGAAACCTTAAAAAAGATTCCAAATAATGTCACACGATTTATTTCTGCTTCGGCAGTTGGTATTTATCCAAACGATTTAAATTATATCTATCACGAAAATAATACTCAAATTGACGATTCATTCCTTGGTGAAGTGACACAACTTTGGGAAGAAAGTGCCGAACAATTTAAATCGCTGTCAATTTCTGTATCAATTGTCAGAATTGGTGTTGTTTTTGCCAAAGAATCAGGCGCATTAGTTGAAATGACAAAGCCAATTAAATATGGTCTTGGAGCTGTTTTATCATCTGGTAAACAATATGTTTCTTGGATACATGTTGATGATTTGGTTGGCATTTTTAAATTTATTTTAGATACAAATTTAAAAGGTGTTTACAATGCCGTTTCTCCTTATCCAATAAGCAATGAAGAATTAACAAAAGCTATCGCCAAAACGATTAACAAACCTTTGTTTCTGCCAAATGTGCCAAAATTTATGTTGAATTTACTTTTAGGTGAAATGCATATTATTTTAACAAGTAGTCAAAACGTAAGTTGTAGAAAAATATTAGATGCTGGTTTTCAATTTCATTTTGCATCGTTGAATAAATCGTTACAGAATCTTCTGAAATAATAGTAAAATAGACTAAAAATAAAAAAGTGTTACGTTTCATTTAACGTAACACTTTTTAGTTATATAATTTAAGATGAAATAAATTATGATTTACTTTTCCAAATTTAAATAATTGATTTGGAAGAAACTCTTAAAGAAATATTAAATTTTCTTCTAAAACTCCTTAAATAAAAAAATAAAGTACTGACAATGTGTCATAAATTAAAGAATGGCAACACTTTTGCAATCTGAATTTGAAAATAAAATATACAATCATGAGTCAAGAAAATACTGAAAACATCGAAAAGGAAATCATTCAGGATGAAAATGTGGTAGAAAACCAAGATGTTCAAGAAAATAATGAACCAGAAGTGTCAGTTGAAGATCAATTGCAAGAGCAAAAAGATAAATTCATAAGACTTTACGCAGAATTTGAAAATTACAAAAAAAGAACTTCAAAAGAACGTGTTGAATTGTTTAAAACAGCTGGGCAAGAAATTTTACAATCAATGTTACCAGTATTAGATGATTTCGATAGAGCTTGGGCTCAAGTGTCTCAATCAGAAGATGAAGCTTTGGTAAAAGGAGTAGAATTAATTCATGAAAAATTAAAATCAACTTTAATGTCAAAAGGATTAGAAGTTGTTGAAATAAAAGCAGGTGATGCATTTGATGCTGATTTTGCTGAAGCTATTACTCAAATTCCAGCTCCAACTCCTAAATTAAAAGGGAAAATTGTTGATGTAATTGAAAAAGGTTACAAATTAGGTGACAAAATTATTCGTTTTCCAAAAGTAATCTTAGGTAATTAATTTTGTTTCAAGTTTAAAGTTTCAAGTTTGGTAAAACCTGAAACAAAAATGACTTGAAACCTGAAACTAAAAAAAATGAGTAAAAAAGATTTTTACGAAGTATTAGGAATAGCAAGAAATGCTTCTCCTGAAGAAATAAAAAAAGCTTACCGAAAAAAAGCAATTAAATATCATCCAGATAAAAATCCAGGTGATGAAACTGCTGAAGAAAACTTTAAAACTTGTGCAGAAGCATATGAAGTTTTAAGTGATCCAAATAAAAAAGCTAAATACGACCAATATGGTCACCAAGCCTTTGATGGTAATGGTGGTTTTGGCGGTGGTCATCATATGAACATGGACGATATTTTCAGTCAATTTGGAGATATTTTCGGTGGTGGTTTCGGCGGATTTGGCGGAGGCGGAGGCGGAGGTCAACGCAGAATGAAAGGAAGTAATTTGCGTATTAAAGTAAAACTTACTTTAGAAGAAATTGCCAATGGTGTAGAGAAAAAAGTAAAAGTTAAACGTAAAGTTCAAGCAGCTGGTGTAACTTATAAAACGTGTTCTACTTGTAATGGTCAAGGTCAAGTAATGCGTGTGACAAACACTATTTTAGGTCGTATGCAAACTGCAGCAACTTGTCCTAATTGTGGTGGAGCCGGACAAATGATTGACAGTAAACCTGCCAATGCTGATAGTCAAGGTTTTATTACAGATGACGATACGGTTTCAATTAAAATTCCTGCTGGTGTTGTTGATGGTATGCAATTGAAAGTTTCTGGAAAAGGAAACGATGCGCCAGGAAAAAATAGTATTCCAGGTGATTTAATCGTAGCTATTGAAGAAATTGAACATGAGTTTTTAAAGCGTGAAGGTGAAAATTTACATTACGATTTATATGTAAGTTTCCCAGAAGCAGCTTTAGGAATTTCAAAAGAAATAGAAACGGTTTCAGGAAAAGTTCGTATTAAATTAGAAGAAGGTATTCAATCAGGAAAAATTCTTAGATTAAAAGGAAAAGGAATTCCAAGTTTAAATAGTTACGGAAATGGAGATTTACTAGTTCACGTAAATGTTTGGACACCAAAAACCTTAAACAAAGAACAAAAACAATTTTTCGAAAAAATGATTGAAGACGAAAACTTTATTCCAAATCCGGAAAAGTCTGATAAATCGTTTTTTGAAAAAGTGAAAGATATGTTCTCATAAATAAAAAATATTTCATACATTTGATAATCAGTTTTTTAATGAAGCTGAGGTTTTTTTCATAGCAATTTTTCCCATCCTAATTTTTTAAAGTAAGGATGGGATTTGTTTTTTAAAATCAGTTGAGTTTTTATTTACTTTAATGTTTGAAAAAAATGTAACAAAATCCCTATATTCTATACTAACTAAGAAAAGAAATACTATATAATGAATAATATTTTAGAAGTTAAAAACGTAGTGAAACAATATGGCGATTATACCGCGCTAAATTCCGTTTCATTAAATGTTCCTGAAGGAAGTATTTATGGTTTATTAGGACCAAATGGAGCTGGAAAAACCTCATTAATTCGTATCATCAATCAAATTACTTTGCCAGATGCTGGTGAAATTATTTTAAATGGTGAAAAACTAAATCCAAATCATATTTCAATGATTGGCTATATGCCTGAAGAACGTGGTTTATATAAATCCATGAAAGTGGGCGAGCAATGTTTGTACTTGGCGCAATTAAAAGGCATGAGCAAACAAGAAGCTAAAAAACAGCTTAAATATTGGTTCGAAAAGTTTGAAATTGAAACGTGGTGGGACAAAAAACTGCAAGAACTTTCTAAAGGTATGGCGCAAAAAGTACAATTTATTGTCACCGTACTTCACAATCCAAAATTATTAATTTTAGATGAACCTTTTTCTGGTTTCGATCCTGTAAATGCGAATTTAATTAAGGATGAAATTATCGAATTAAACAAAAAAGGAACGTCAATAATATTTTCTACACACCGTATGGAAAGTGTTGAAGAAATGTGCGATTACATTGCTTTAATTCATAAATCGAATAAATTAATCGAAGGTAGATTAGAAGATGTAAAACGTGAATTCAGAACAAATACGTTCCAAGTTGGAGTAATGACTCAAAATGTAGAAGGTTTAATGTATCAGTTGACTCAAAAGTTCACTATCGGGCAAACCGACTTCAAATCATTGAATGACGATTTAAAACTAGAAGTGCAATTAGGAAATCATACTACAAATGAACTATTGTCTATTTTATCTCAAAACGGACAAGTAACACATTTCGCTGAAAAAATTCCAAGTGTAAACGATATTTTTATTCAAACTGTTAGTTAATTACAATTGCAATAGAAAAATCAATATAAATAGATTCGTCACTTCGAGTGATTTTTTGTTTCTCGTTTTTTGAGAACGAGAAACGAAAATTGTATCGAGAACTAAAATAAATATAAGTTGCTTTACAATTTTTATAATTTGAAACCAAAACAACTTTAAACTTGAAACAAAAAATAAAATGAACAAATTAGTATTAATCATACAAAGAGAATTTATTGCCAAAGTGCGCAACAAATCTTTTATCGTAATGACTTTTTTAAGTCCACTTATTTTCTTAGGAATGTCGTTTTTAATTGGCTATTTATCTAGTATCAATAAAGATGAAGCGACTAAAATTGCGATTTACGACCAAGGAAATATTTTAAAAAGCAGCTTAAAATCGGATAAAGAAACGGCTTATACAGATTTGTCTGCGATGCCTTTTAATGTGGCGAAAGATACTGCAAGTAAAAGCTACGAAGGTTTATTGTTTATTCCAAAAACAGCCACTATTCAGGATTTAAAATCTAAAGTAGAATTTATTTCTGATGAAAGTGCCAGTGCCGAATTTATAATAAATGTCGAAAATAAAGTAGATTCTATCTTAACTCAAGATAATTTCAAAACGAATAATTTAGACGTTGTTAAAATTGAAAAAGCAAAAGTTGAATCGTCATTAAAATTGAGTAAATATTCTGGAGACGTTAGTTTAAAAGGAATTAATGAAATTAAAATCGGATTAGGTTTTCTTTTTGGATACTTAATTATGATGTTCATTATCATTTACGGAAACTTTGTGATGAGAAGTGTCATTGAAGAAAAAACGAACAGAATTATCGAAATTGTTATTTCATCAGTGAAACCGTTTCAGTTAATGATGGGAAAAATTATTGGAAATTCATTAGCAGGAATTTTACAATTTACCATTTGGGCCATAGTTGGAACTTCAATTTTCTTTATTGTTTCCACCTTTTTTGGAGGCGAAACCGCTGCAAGTACAATGGCGAAAACCAATCCAGAAGCAGTAAAATTAGCCGCTGAAAATAGTGGTTTAATGGCAAAATTGCCTTTGTATTTAGATGAATTAGGAAATTTACCAATAGCCACAATCATCATTTCATTTATTTTCTATTTCATTGGTGGTTATTTCTTATACAGTTCTTTATATGCTGCAATTGGAGCAGCTGTTGACAACGAAACCGATTCACAACAATTTTTATTACCAATTATAATGCCTTTAATGTTAGGGGTTTATATCGGATTTTTCACCGTAGCAAGTGATCCACATGGAAATATTGCGACTATTTTTTCTATGATTCCTTTCACGTCACCAATTGTGATGCTGATGCGAATTCCGTTTGGCGTGCCAACTTGGCAAATAATTGTTTCTTTGATCTTATTATTTGGTACATTTGTTGGAGTAGTTTGGTTCGCCAGCAAAATTTACCGAGTAGGTATTTTAATGTATGGTAAAAAACCAACTTGGAAAGAATTATATAAATGGTTGAAATATTAAAAATAGTTTAAAAGGTTTTAGTTTAAAAGTTTAGAAGATATGGATTTTTTAGTTTATGGGTTACCAATAATTTTAGCTTTTAGTTTTATTTATTCAAATTATATAATTAAAAAAGCTGAGAAAAAGTTAGATTTTGAATTTGTTAATAAATTACAAGTAATTAAAGAAAAAGATAGAAAAAAAATATTTTTGTTTTTGTTTTTTCCTATTTATTATACTTCTATAAAAACGATTTTAAATAAATTTGAAATAGATTTTTACTTCATTATTGCTTTTGTTTTTCTAATTATTTTTCTAATTCTATTTTTGTCCTACAAAAAATATAATAACTTTAAAAATCAAAACTTTCCAAATGATTTTTTAAAAGAAATTATAAAATCTGAAACAATTAAATTAATTGGAATCGTTTCAGTTTTTGTCTTTATTTTTATATCATTTTAATTAAAAAGTTTATGAGAATTCTCTAGCCTTTTACCTTAATCCATTACCTTAAAAATCGAATGAGTAAAATCCTTATCATAGAAGACGAAGCGCCAATTAGACGCGTTTTAAATAAAATATTATCGGAAGAAAGCGATACGTATTTGGTGCAAGAAGCCGAAGATGGTTTGCAAGGTGTTGAAATGGTTAAAAACGAAGATTTCGATTTAATTTTGTGCGATATCAAAATGCCAAAAATGGACGGAGTGGAAGTTTTAGAAGCTATCAAAAAAATCAAACCTGAAATTCCAATGGTGATGATTTCTGGTCATGGTGATTTAGAAACTGCTGTGAACACCATGCGTTTAGGTGCTTTTGATTATATCTCGAAACCACCAGATTTGAACCGTTTGTTAAACACGGTTCGTAACGCTTTAGATAAAAAACAATTAGTGGTAGAAAACAAAATTCTTAAAAAGAAGATTTCTAAAAACTACGAAATGATTGGCGAGAGTGAAGCGATTTCTCATATTAAAACTATGATTGAAAAAGTAGCACAAACCGATGCTAGAGTTTTAATTACAGGTCCAAACGGAACGGGTAAAGAATTAGTCGCACACCAATTACATGATAATAGTAATCGTGCTTCGCAAGCAATTATTGAAGTCAATTGTGCTGCGATTCCATCAGAATTAATTGAAAGTGAATTATTCGGACACGTAAAAGGTGCATTTACTTCTGCCGTGAAAGACAGAGCAGGAAAATTTGAAGCTGCCAACGGTGGAACTATTTTCTTAGATGAAATTGGCGATATGAGTTTGTCGGCGCAAGCCAAAGTGTTGCGTGCTTTACAAGAAAATTTAATTCAAAGAGTTGGTGCGGATAAAGATATTAAAGTCGATGTTCGTGTTATTGCGGCAACAAATAAAGATTTAAAATTAGAAATTGCAGAAGGTCGTTTTCGTGAAGATTTATATCACAGATTGGCCGTAATTTTGATTAAAGTTCCAGCTTTAAATGATAGACGTGATGATATTCCAATGTTAATTGAACACTTCACAACTAAAATTTCTGAAGAACAAGGAAACGCTAAAAAAATCTTTTCAAAAGAAGCGATAAAGTTATTACAAGAATACGATTGGACAGGAAATATCCGCGAATTAAGAAACGTAGTGGAACGTTTAATCATCTTAGGAAACCATGAAATTTCAGAATCAGATGTGAATTTATTTGCTTCTAAATAATTTCTTTACTTTAAAATACAGAAAGAGATTCGCAAAATGATTGTGAATCTCTTTTTTTGTTTTTCTTTATGTATCTTTGCACACACTTTAGAGAATTTCTTCGAAATAAAAATACAAAATGCAATTAAAAAAAATAAACCCACTTTTACAGGAAGCATTAATTGAAAACGGTTTAATTGAAGCCAACGAAATGCAACAAGAAACTTTTTCAACTATAAAAAGTGGTGCTGATGCGGTGATTCAATCCGTAAAAAAATCAGGAAAATCTACGACCATTGTTTTAAATGTGATTCAACGATTGGAAAAACAATTTATGGAATCTCCAAGAGCTTTAATTGTTGTAGAAACAAAAGAAAAGGTTTTGGAAATGGTTGAAATGTTTAAAAAATACAACCGTTACACGCAATTACGAGTGTATGGCGCACATGATAAAGGTGATATGGATTGGGACAAAAACCAAATTTCTTTAGGAATTGATGTTTTAATCGGAACGCCAAATCGTTTAGATTTAATGTTTGCCACTGCCGGATTTGATGTAAATAAATTACTTATGTTTATTGTTGACGACGCCGATATTTTGTTTAAACTTAGATTAGATGCGAAAACCAATCGAATGTCAGAAAGTATTTCTAAATCACAACGATTGATTTTCTGTAACAAAATTTCTGATAGAGTAGAAGCGGTTGCTGATAGAACAATGATTGAGCCACTTTTCTTCGAGATGGAAGATTAGAAACATTCCAATGCAAAAAATAAAGTTACTTTTAAAAATTTTAGTTTCCATTTTTGGAGGTTTATATCTAATCATTATTGGATTATTATATTTCAATCAGGAATCTTTGTTTTTTCATGCGAATAAATTAGAAAAGAACCATCATTTTACTTTTTCAGAGAACCACCAAGAAATTACCATTAAAACTCCTGACAATATTCATTTACACGGACTTTTGTTTAAAACAGAAAAACCAAAAGGATTAATTTTCTATTTGCATGGAAATGCTGGAACAGTTGAAACTTGGGGAAGTATCGCTTCAAACTATACTAATTTAGGTTACGATATTTTTATTTTAGATTATAGAGGATTCGGAAAAAGTGAAGGTGAAATTTCTAGTGAAGCGCAATTGTTTTCAGATATTTCTTCATCATACAATCAATTGAAAAAACAATATAAAGAAGAAAATATAGTTATCACTGGATATTCTATTGGTTCTGGAATGGCAGCTTATTTAGCATCAAAAAACAATCCTAAATCACTTATTTTACAAGCGCCATATTATTGTTTAGAAGATTTAGCAACGGATAAATTCCCAATTGTCCCCAATTTTGCGATAAAATATAAAATCCCAACTTTTGAATTTATAAAGAAGGTAAAATCTCCAATTTATATTTTTCATGGTGATATCGATTATGTGATTCCGTACGAGAATTCATTGAAATTAAAAACTAATTTAAAATCAAATGACAAGTTGTTTTCTCTTGAAAATCAAGGTCATTTGGGTATTAATGAAAATGATACATTTCTATTCGAATTGAAAGAAATTTTAAAATAAAAATTTAATTTTCATTGACACATTGTTAATTGACTAATTGACTAATTATCCTATCTTTGCACCTCGAAAATCCAAATACAAATACATGGGACTTATTAAAATTTTTTCTGGAAAAGAAAGCATTGCCAAAAATTTACAAACGGTTATTGAAAAAGGTAATGTAACTGTTACACAACGTGAAAACAAACAAAATTCTGGAAGTGCAGCAATTATTGAATTATTTATTGAAGAAGACGATTTTATGAAAGTTCGCGATGCTATCGAGGATTTTAAAATGAATATGTAAATTAGTGAAGAGCCAAGTAAAAAGAGCCAAGTAAAAAGGATTTAGTAATTTTCTTTTTTACAAAACCTTTTAATCTTCTAAACACATAAACTTATAAACAGAAAAAATGATTACAGTTAACGATATAGCCGTAGAATTTGGCGGAACAACCCTTTTTAGCGATGTAACTTTTGCTATTAACGAGAATGATAAAATTGCCCTTATGGGTAAAAATGGTGCAGGAAAATCGACATTATTAAAAATTGTGGCAGGTGAAAGTAAAGCAACTCGTGGTACAATTTCTGCGCCTGGAGATGCTGTAATTGCTTATTTGCCTCAACATTTATTGACTTCAGACGATTGTACCGTTATGGAAGAAGCATCAAAAGCTTTTGCTGATGTTTTAGATATGAAAAAAGAAATTGACGAAATTAATGAGCAATTAACGGTTCGTACAGATTATGAAAGTGACGAGTATATGAAGTTAATCGAACGCGTATCGGAACTTTCTGAAAAATTCTATTCTATTGAAGAAGTGAATTATGAAGCGGAAGTAGAAAAAGTTTTAAAAGGTTTAGGTTTTGAACGTGAAGACTTTACTAGAAATACTTCTGAGTTTTCTGGTGGTTGGAGAATGCGAATTGAATTGGCAAAAATCCTATTGAAAAAACCCGATTTAATTCTATTAGATGAGCCAACCAATCACATGGATATTGAAAGTATTCAGTGGTTAGAGGATTTCTTAATCAATCAAGCGAAAGCGGTTATGGTAATTTCTCACGATAGAACTTTCGTAGATAACATTACCAATCGTACTATTGAAGTGACTATGGGACGAATTTACGATTATAAAGCGGTGTATTCTCATTATTTAGAATTACGAAAAGACAGAAGAATTCACCAACAAAAAGCTTACGACGAACAACAAAAATTCATTGCCGATAATCAGGCGTTTATTGATCGTTTTAGAGGAACTTTTTCAAAAACAGAATCCGTACAATCTCGTGTGAAAATGTTGGAAAAAATTGTTCCAATTGAAGTGGATGAAGTGGATACTTCTGCCTTAAAATTAAAATTTCCACCTTCGCCACGTTCAGGACAATATCCTGTGGTTGTGGAAGGTTTAAGAAAAAAATATGGTGATCACGTAGTTTTTGACGATGCCAATTTAGTTATCGAACGTGGACAAAAAGTGGCTTTCGTAGGTAAAAATGGGGAAGGAAAATCGACGATGATTAAAGCTATCATGAAAGAAATTGATTTTGATGGTGGAAAATTAGAAGTAGGTCACAATTCTCAAATTGGATATTTTGCTCAAAATCAGGCTTCGTTATTAGACGGTGATATGACTATTTTTGAAACGATTGATCAAATTGCAGTTGGAGATGTTCGTACGAAAATTAAAGATTTATTGGGTGCTTTCATGTTTAAAGGTGACGACATTCAAAAGAAAGTTAAAGTATTATCTGGTGGAGAAAAAACACGTTTGGCTATGATTAAATTATTATTAGAACCCGTAAATGTTCTGATTTTGGATGAGCCTACGAATCACTTAGATATGAAAACAAAAGATATCATTAAAGATGCGTTACGTGATTTTGATGGAACATTAATCTTAGTTTCTCACGACCGTGATTTCTTAGATGGTTTAGCTACAAAAGTTTTCGAATTTGGAAACAAGCGTGTGAAAGAACATTTTGAAGATATTAAAGGTTTCTTAGCACACAAGAAAATGGAAAACTTAAGAGAAATTGAGAAATAGTAATTAATAAGAAATAATTAATTGATAAAAAAAAGCTCCAGATGGAGCTTTTTTTTATGCGTTTTTGTAATGTTTAAATGGAAATAATAACATTCCGAAACATTCGCCTTTGTCTTTTCCTAAATGTTTGTGATGCATTTTGTGCGCTCTTCTTAAAGCTCGTGCATATTTGTTATTGGCATTTCTAAATAACTTAAAACGTTGATGAATGAAGATATCGTGGACTAAAAAATAAGTTAATCCGTAAGCGAAAATTCCTAATCCGATTGCTAAACCAATTTCTAAAATTCCGTTTTGCCATAAGAAGAAAAATGTCATACTTACGACTGCATAAAATATAAAAAACGTATCGTTTCTTTCAAACCATGAATCATGATCTTTTTTATGATGATCCGCGTGTAAGTTCCATAAAAAGCCGTGCATAACGTATTTGTGCGTAAACCACGCCATAAATTCCATTCCGAAAAAAGTCAGTATAAATACTATAATATATAACCACATAATTTTATTTTTTTAATTTAAATTGTCAACTTCGTAAATCTCAAATCGTAAATCGTAATTTACAATAAATTTAATCTATATTTTACATAACAACGCGCTAGAAGTTCCGCTTTTTGATAATTTGGTACTCTAATTCTGGTGTTTTTTATTTCTGCTGAAGGCGTTGCTTTTAAACGAGTAAGTAATCTTTTATAATAACGGTAAGCCGTATATACTCCGAATTTAGCTTCAATTGGTAAACGTAAAATGCCTTCATAAGCTAATTTGAAATCGTTTTCAATATCTTCAATGATTTCTTTTTTTGAAGATTCTGTTAGCTTTGTTAAATCGGTATTTGGAAAATAGGTTCGGTTTAAACCTTCAAAATCGGCTTTTAAATCTCTTAAAAAATTCACTTTTTGAAAAGCAGAACCTAATTTCATGGCAGAATCTTTCAAATCATTGTATTTTTTTTCATCTCCATTTACAAAAACCATCAAACACATTAAACCAACAACATCAGCGCTTCCGTAAATATATTCGTGATATTCTTCTGTTGTTTTGTATTCTTGTTTCTCCAAATCGAGTTTCATACTTTTCATAAAAGCATCAATTAATTCTCGTTTGATATGGTGTCTGTTTACGGTATGTTGAAACGAATTTAATATCGGATTTAAACTAATTTTATTTTTAATGGCATAGTCTAATTCGATTTCAAATTTTTCAAAAAGTTCCGATTTATTATAGTCGTGAAAACTATCAACAATTTCATCGGCAAAACGTACAAATCCATAAATGTTATAAATATCTTGACGGATAGATGGCGCCAACATTTTCACAGCAGATGAAAAAGAGGTGCTGTATGCTTTTGTAACATGTACGCTACATTCGTAAGAAACGGTGTCAAATAATGCCTTCATTTTATTGATATTTTTGTATTAATTGTGCGACTAATTTCCCTGATATTAATGCTGGTGGAACTCCCGGTCCCGGAACAGTTAATTGCCCGGTGAAATATAAATTTTTAACTTTTTTGCTTTTCAAATTCGGACGTAAAACAGCAGTTTGTAACAATGTATTTGCCATTCCGTATGCGTTTCCTTTATATGAATTGTATTCTGATTTAAAATCGTTGACACAAAATGATTTCTTAAAGATAATGTTTTTACGAATGTCTTGTTTAGTGATGGCTTCAAATCTTGAAATTATTTTTTCAAAGTATATTTCTCTAAGTGCTTCATTGTCTTCTAAATCGGGCGCAATTGGTACTAAAAAGAAGCCGTTTTCGCAACCTTCTGGTGCAGTATGTTCATTTGTTATTGATGTGAAATTTGCATAAAACAAGGGTTCTTCTGGCCATTTCGGATTGTCGTAAATATCAATAGCATGTTTTTCAAAATCTGAATCGAAAAATAAATTATGATGACAAACGTTTTGTAACTTTTTATCGAACCCAACATAAAACAATAGGGAAGAAGGGGCAAATGTTTTTTTATCCCAATATGCTTCAGAATATTGACGGTTTTCTTTTGGTATTAAGGTTTCTGTATGATGATAATCAGCTCCAGAAAGTACGATATCAGCATTTAAAATTTCTTTATTTATTTTGATTCCGACAGCTTTATTATTTTCTACTATGATTTCTTCAATGTTTGCATTGGTTTGATACGTAACACCTAATTCTGTTCCAAGCTTAATCATGGCTTCAATCACATCGAAAAAGCCATTCTTTGGTTGCCAAGTTCCTAATCCGAAATCGGCATAATTCATAAAGTTATAAAAAGAAGGTGTGTCTGAAGGTTTTGCACCTAAAAACAGCACAGGAAATTCTAAAATTTGTTGTAAGTTTTTATTTTTAATTTTCTTTCGAACATCTCTTTTAATGTTGGAAAAAAACTGATCTAATTTTAAGGCAGTTTGTGGAGTTATCAATTCTAAAATACTTTCTCCTGGTCGGTAAACCAAATCTTTTATAGCAATTTCATAATTGCTTTTTGCGTTAGAAATGAATTTTTCTAATTGTTTTCCACTGCCTTTTTCTATTTTCTCGAAGTCGGAAATAATCGTATTCAAATCGTCTGAAACATCAAAATGTTCGTTGTTCTCAAAAAACACTCTATAACCTGGAGATAACTTTTCTAAACTATAATAATCTGAAGGTTTTTTACCAAAATCAGCAAAAAAACTTTCAAAAACATCAGGCATCCAATACCAAGATGGCCCCATGTCAAAAGTAAATCCTTTTTCAGAAAATTGTCTGGCACGACCACCTAAGCTGTTATTTTTTTCAAATACAGTAACATTATTTCCTGCTTTAGCTAAATAACAAGCAGCTGCTAAAGATGAAAAACCAGATCCTATTATTTGTATTGTTTTTGGCATATATTTTTATTTATAAATTTTGACAAATATAGGTTTATAGTGTAGCAATAAAATCGTGAATATTTTCAATTGATTTAATGTTTTTAGGTAGTTTCTCGTTTTCTAAAGTTTTAGCTTTTCTTCCGAAAATAAGTAATTCATTAGTATTATCTTTTAAAATGGTATTGTTGAAATCGTTTAAGTAATTATCAATTTCATCTTCATTTGGTTCTACCGTTAAGTACGTTATATAGGTTATCTTTTTGAAATGATTGTTAAGTTCTATTAAATTTTCAATAGGTAAACTTCTACCTAAATATACAGAATGATGTCCTTTGGTAATGATTTCATGGTGTAGAAATAATAAACCTAAATCGTGTATTTCGTTGAAAGGTAAGTATAATATATAGGTTTTGTCAGATATATCTTTTTGTGAAATTTGATATTTCTCTATTTCAATTAATATTTTTTGTTTTATTAGATGAGAAATAAAATGTTCATGTGCTGGTGTTATGGTGTTGGTAGTCCATAAAACACCAATTTCTTCTAATAATGGAATAAAAGTTTCATAAAATATTTCACTAAACTTTTTGTTGCTTAAAAGCTCATTATAAGTTTTAACAAATAGAGACTGATCAAAATTTAACATGGCCATTTTAAAATTACTTAAAACATGGTTGTTTATTGTTTTCTCAGTTTGAATTTTTAAAACAAATTTTTCAATTTCTTCTTGATTAAGTTTAGAGATTTTAGAAATTTTATAGCCAAAATCTGTAAGCAAAACAACATTTAAAAGTTTTTGTAAATTTCGAACATCATATGATCTAATATTGGTATCAGTGCGCATAGGTTCTAGCAAGTCATACCTTTTTTCCCAAATTCGGATGGTATGTGCTTTGATACCTGAAAGGTTTTCTAAGTCTTTAATGCTGAATGTAGATTTTATATTGTTCATCTTTTTCTTCAAAAGTTTAAACAAATATATGTAAAAAAATCAAACGAACTATAAAAAAAGAAAAAATCCTGATAAAACAAGATTTTGTAAGTGATTAAAATGGGATTCGAAACTCAAACCAAATTTACATAATTACGATTTAATAAGTCAAAGTGGTCGCAATTACAAAGAAAATACTTTTGTACAGTTCTTAAAATCCATTTTTACAGATTGATAATTTGCAAAGTGTATGACACGGTAAAGTAATACACTATGTTAGCGATTCTTGAAAACGATATGAAGATTAAAATGGAAAATCTTTAATTCAGAGTGTCATAACTGTTTTGCATCACAAACACTTTAATATTTGTCAATGTTTATTTGGATTACACTTAATTGAAAATTTATTTTGCAAAACTATTGCAATTGTAGCATCTGAAAAAAAACAGCTATTGTTATGAGTTTATTTAAACCCGAGTATATTTGAATAACAACAGGAGAGAAGAGTCGTTTAAAAGATGATATGCTTCATCCAAATAAAGAATACAATATTGTAGTTTTTCCAAACAAAAGTGAATATGAAGATTGGTATAATAAACCAACAGGATTCAATTTTATTGGATATAAAATTGAAGTAAATAATTGGCTTGAAAATTCTGATTACAAAACTGGAACTGATTTAGCAGGTGTCTATATTGATTTAATTAAGCCTATTTAACCATGTGTTTAAAAACTTATATGATTTATATGTTGTAAATCGACGTAACTATAAATTTATTTTATAAAAAAAACTATACATTTGTAGTTTAATATTGAACAGTTATATGGATTTTACTACCGCAATACTTATAGCGGGATTTCTGCTGGTGATTGTATTTCTAATTTGGAAACTTAAAGCTTCTGAAAGCAATAGAGAAGAATTGCAACAGAAATTCACTACGTTGGAAACTAAAGTAAATGGTTTACAACTAGATAGTTTAGAATCTCGATTAAATCCACATTTATTTAAAAACATTCTGAATTCCATTCAGTCTCATGCGTATCAAACTTATTTTGCCTTAGATAAATTGGCGAATGTGTTGGATTATATTTTATATGACAGTCAGCAAAAATGGGTAACACCCAAAGATGAAATCGCTTTTGCTTTAAATTTGATTGAGATTAATAAAATCAAATTAAGTCCGCTTTTTGAGTTAACGGTAAAAACTAAAATTAACGAAAATGAAAAGTTGCTGGAAGAAGCATTATTGGCACCTTTATTATCTATAGATTTAATTGAAAATGCTTTTAAACATGCCGATTTACAAAGTCCTGACGCATTCATTACCGTAATTTTTGAATTTAAAAATGATTGCTTTATGTTAACGGTTTCGAATAAAGTATCGGATAAAAAAGCGATGAAAAAAGACCGTAGCGGTTTAGGTACGAATACACTCGACCAACGTTTAAAGATTATTTACAAAAACCAATACAAACTCGACCGATTGGTAGAAAACAACATTTATACTGCTCATTTAAAAATAAATCTCCTTGACCACAAAACTCAGATGCATACTGCTGGATGATGAACTACCAGGATTAACCTATTTGAAAATGCTTTGCGAAGAAATTGAAGCATTGGAAATAGTTAAAGTGTTTAATAATCCAGAAAAGTTACTTGAAGAAATACCTTTAATACCTTTCGATTTGTGTATTACCGATATTGAAATGCCGGGCATGGACGGTTTAACATTGGCCAGCCAACTTCAAAACAAATTGGTCATTTTCACCACAGCATATAAAGATTACGCCTCAGAGGCTTTTGATATTGATGTGGTAGATTATATTACGAAACCTGTTACCAAAGAACGCTTGCAAAAAGCAGTCCTGAAAGCCATTGACAAACATAAAAGCCATCTTCAAAACAATGCTTTTATTACTTTGAATACCGATAAAGGAAAAGGAATTGTTTACATCAATCAGTTGGCTTATATAAAAGCTGCGGAGCAAGATAGTAGGGATAAAGAAGCATTTCTTTCCGATGGAAGTGTGGTGCTTCTGAAGAATATAAATTTCGTAACGTTATTACACCAACTTCCCGAAAATGTTTTTTGTAGGGTCAATAAAAAAGAAATAATTGCGATTTCTCAAGTGAAGCATTACACACATAACGAAATCACACTTTCATTGCAAGATAAAACGGATGCTTTTATTCGAGTGGCGTTGAGTGAAACGTATAGTGGTGGGTTTTTGAGGTTGGTTGGGGTTTAGATTTTGAGAGATTTGGTAAAAGGGATAAGTGGATTACCGAAGTGGTTTGTGTGATTTTTTTTGCACGCAGATTTAAAGGATTAAAAGGATTTTGGTTTGCGTTTAGTTTGTCATCCTGAACTCGTTTCAGGATCTTACACAATCCACTTCCACAATTCAAAATTCACCGCTACCGTGCTAATACTTTTAAACCTTTCAATCTGCGTGAAATCCCTCATCGCAATACAAAGAAAATTTTCAGCGTAACCATAACCACAATACAAAGAAACAACAATCCGATAAATCTGCGTTCCTATCTTATGTGGTCTTTGTTGAGCGGAGCGACTTTACCCACAATCTAACCTATGTTCCTATGTGTTTAAAAAATTTTATTACAAAGTTTCCCCATCTTATTACAATACATTAAAAAGGATTTTCATACTCCAAAAACACTTCCCATATTTGTATCAAATTAGTGATAATCGAAATTTAAAAAGTATGCAAAAGTTAAAGAATTCGTTTTTTTATTTGGTAATTATAGGTGGGTTTTCAACATTAATCTATGCTATAATTAGCAATGGGAAAAAGTTAGAGGAAGGTCAGAATATAGTTCCACATGTTACTAATTCAAATCATTGGGATGATTTTTTGGTTACCATGCAACATAATTTGCAACATCCGTTATCGATACTATTGATTCAAATTATCACTATTATTTTAGTGGCGCGTTTGTTTGGCTGGTTGTGTAGAAAAATTGGGCAGCCATCTGTTGTAGGAGAAATAATTGCAGGTATTGTTTTAGGACCTTCTTTAGTTGGTATGTATTTCCCAGAGGTTTCGGGATTGTTATTTCCGAAAGAATCGTTAGGGAATTTACAATTTTTAAGTCAGATTGGTTTAATACTTTTCATGTTCGTAATTGGTATGGAACTCGACCTAAAAGCCTTACGAAACAAAGCACACGATGCAGTTGTGATTAGTCACGCCAGTATTATTATTCCGTTTGCTTTAGGAATGGGATTGGCTTTTTATATTTATAAATCATTTGCTCCTCAAGGTGTTGAATTTACTTCATTCGGATTGTTCTTAGGAATTTCGATGAGTATTACCGCTTTTCCTGTTTTGGCAAGAATCGTACAAGAAAGAAACATTCATAAAACCCGATTAGGAACGATTGTAATTACTTGTGCTGCCGCCGATGATATTACGGCTTGGTGTATTTTAGCAGCTGTTATTGCGATTGTAAAAGCAGGTTCTTTTACTAGTTCGTTATATGTAATTGGTTTGGCACTTTTATATGTGTTGCTAATGTTGAAAGTAGTACGACCTTTTTTAAAACGCGTTGCCGATATCAATAAAACCAAAGAAAGTTTGAATAAACCTATTGTGGCTATTTTCTTTTTGACTTTATTATTATCTTCTTATGCTTCAGAAATTATTGGAATCCACGCCTTATTCGGAGCGTTTATGGCGGGTGCGATTATGCCAGAAAGCGCGAAGTTCAGAACCATATTTATTGAAAAAGTGGAAGACGTTTCAGTGATTTTATTATTGCCTTTATTTTTTGTATTCACAGGTTTACGTACCCAAATAGGTTTGTTGAATGATGTAAGTTTATGGCAAATGACTGGTGTTATTATATTAGTAGCTGTGGTTGGTAAATTTTTCGGAAGTGCGCTAGCTGCGAAATTTGTAGGACACAATTGGAAGGACAGCTTATCCATTGGAGCATTAATGAATACCAGAGGTTTAATGGAATTGGTAGTTCTAAATATTGGTTACGATTTAGGTGTATTGTCTAATGAGATTTTTACCATGATGGTCATTATGGCTTTAGTTACAACCTTTATGACAGGTCCAGCTTTAGATTTAATTAATTATGTATTTAAAACGAAAACAAGTTTTGTTCCTGAAACTATTGGAGATAAAAGTAAATACAAGGTTTTAATTTCATTTGACACCGCTAATAAAGGGAAAAAATTGCTGAAAGTAGCGAATGGTTTAGTAAAAAAACAAACGGAAAACACTGTAGTTACAACAATGCATTTAGGAATGAGTTCGGAATTACACTCATTTGATTTGAAACATTATGAGAAAGATACTTTCTTACCCATCTTAGCCGAATCAGAAGTTTTAGATCAGAAAGTATTTACCGTTTTCAAATTGTCCAACGATATCAATTCCGATATTATTGAAACCGCTAATCAAGGCGAATATGATTTATTGTTAGTAGGTTTTGGTCAGTCTATTTTTGAAGGAACGCTATTAGGTAAAGTATTAGGATTCACGTCTCAAATCATCAATCCTGATCGATTTATTGACAAATTAACAGGGAAGGAACGCTTGTTTGAAAATTCTCCTTTCGATGAAAATACCCGACAAATTATCGCGAATACTAAAATGTCAGTTGGAATTTTAGTAGATAAAGGTTTAGAAAAAATTGAAAATATTTTTATTCCAATATTTGGTAAAGAAGATGCCTTTTTATTAGAATATGCTCAAAAAATGATTCACAATAATGGTTCTCAGATAGTTATTTCAGATGTATTAGAACAGGTGAAAAGTAATATTACGATTCAAGAAAGTGTTCGTGCGATTGAACAAGTAGCTCCAAATCACATTATGATTATGCAAGATAGAACTATCAGAAAAGAGTTCTTAGACCAACAAGATCTAATGATAATTAGTTTAGATAGTTGGAAAAAACAAGTAGATGCACAAAGCGTTTGGTTGAACAATACACCAACTATTTTAATTGTAAAACCTTAATGTGTTAGAATAATGAAAGTTATGTTTTTAGTCCTTTTGTTTTCTGTTGTAAGTATTGCTCAAACAGAAGAAAAAGTAAAATCAGAAAATAAAATCGAAGCCGGGTTTGAAGGAATTTTAGGTTTGTCTTATAATGAAAGAATTGTTGCACTTCATGTGGGTGGACCAAGTTTTAAATATAAGTTAAGTAGCAACTTTAAAATAGGAATGGGTGCTTTTCCATCTTTAATAATGTTAGATGATAAAGTGATGCCGAGATTGGGTTTTTCACCAATAATCGAATATAAAAAATGGAACTTTATTGCGCCATATTACGGTTTTGATTCTAAAAATAGCCAATTATGGTCTTTCGGATTGGGTTATAAATTTTCATAAACAAATAAGTTAACATTATTTTTTGCTCTTTATATTTTAAAATCACATTTATGTTAGTTTTAAAAATATATCTCTAATTTTGCAATAAATATAACAACCATCCTTTTGAAAAATATCTTAATAATTGATGACGAAGAAAAACTTCGTGGACTTCTTGGTCGAATTGTAAAATCAGAAGGATTTGAAGTCATTGAAGCACCAGATTTAAAATCAGGTTTAAAAAAATTGGAGCAAAACAATATTGATGTAGTGCTTTGTGATGTAAAACTTCCAGATGGAAATGGGGTTGATTTTCTTCAAAAAATAAAAGCTAATTTTCCACTTACAGAAGTGATTCTTTTAACGGCTTATGGCAATATTTCAGATGGCGTTCAAGCTATGAAAAATGGCGCTTTTGATTATATTGTAAAAGGCGATGATAATGACAAAATTATTCCATTACTCTACAAAGCAATTGAAAAAGTACAATTACAAAAGAAAGTAAAACAACTCGAAAAAAGAATTTCTGATACCTATTCTTTCGATACAATTATAGGTAAATCTAAAGCCCTTGAACAAGTTATTGATTTGGCTAAAAAAGTAGCAAAAACCAACTCAACCGTGTTATTAACTGGTGAAACGGGAACTGGAAAAGAAGTTTTTGCACAAGCCATTCACGAAAATAGTACACACGCCAATAAATCATTTGTGGCTCTAAATTGTAGTACTTTCAGTAAAGAGATTTTAGAGAGTGAATTATTCGGACACAAGCAAGGTGCGTTTACTGGAGCTACAAAAGACAAAAAAGGATTTATAGAAGAAGCCAATGACGGAACTCTTTTTCTAGATGAAATTGGAGAAATGCCTTTAGAATTACAAGCTAAATTACTTCGTGTGTTAGAAACCAATCAGTTTATTCCAATTGGTGATACAACTCCAAAAAAATCAAATTTCCGTTTAATTGCTGCTACTAATAGAAATTTAAAGGAAGAAAGCGAAGCACATCGTTTTCGTTCCGATTTGTATTTCCGATTAAATATTTTTGAAATCAATATTCCACCATTACGAGAACGGGTTAAGGATATTGCACCTTTAGTTCATTTCTTCGTAGATAAATTTTCGTCTTCTATCAACAAAAAAACTTTACAAGTAGATGATAACTTTCTTCACAAATTAGAAGTATATCATTGGCCTGGAAATGTACGTGAGCTAAAAAATGTGATTGAAAGAGCCGTAATATTAGCTAATGGCGACATATTAACCGTTGATGTTCTGCCTTACGAAATGCAACATCAATCGGATAATTCTACCAAATCGATGTCGGCGTTTTCTATGAATAGTGTGGAAAAATTACATATTCAAAAAGTTTTAAATCATACCAAAGGTAATAAAGCTGAAACTGCCAGATTGCTCGAAATTGGTATTGCTACTTTATATAGAAAATTAGACGAATATAATATTCAATAGAACATCTTATCATTTTAATAAAAGCCTATCATTTTGATAGGCTTTTTTATTGGCATGAACTTGTGTAAGAACTAATATCTAATTGTTTTACAGTGGTTTACTTGTTTTGTTTTATTTATGGAATACATTTTGGCAGTAGCGATGAAGAATAAATAAATTCATCACTATGAAAACTAAAATAAAAACCATTTACAAACAAGCCGAACGTTTTGCAGAGCTTACCAACAAAGCTATTGTTTCGGGAAACATTTCAAGAGCAAAGAAACTCTTAAACATTGCTGAAAATCTTTTAGTAACAGGAAGTAAGGAAACTCAAGAAGTGATTGCAACGGTTTACATCTATTCTGTTTCCTCATTCATGGAAATTCGCCATTGTAGCATTTCAAATTTATTTCCTAAAACTCTAAAAGCAGAATATGTGAAGCAAATTAATGCCATTTCCGCTTAAATTCTAATTTTAAATCCATTATATGATAAGTACAATTCTCTTACTCGCATTAGGAATTTTCCTTTTTGCAATCTTTTTTAAATCGGTCGAATTTTTTGAAAAAATTTAAATTATGATAGCACTATTTATTGTCGCTTTAGCCGTTTTTGGCTATTTGGTTTATGTTTTAATTAAACCTGAAAAATTTTAAAATGAACAAGGCAAATCTTAAAGAAATTATACTAATTGCTTTTGCATGGTTATTAGCATTTGCGATGGTTTACTTTGTTTATATGAAAGCCAAAATTTTATTAAATAACAAATAATTAATTATGAACACAGAAATTTTTGGAGTCGTAACAGTTTTTCTTCTAACTATAGTTTTAGCTATTCCTGTTGGAAAATATATAGCAAAAGTATATTTAGGAGACAAAACGTTTTTAGATTTCATTTTTAATCCCATTGAACGCTTTATTTTTAAAATAAGTGGTATCAATGATAAAGAAGAAATGAATTGGAAACAACATCTAAAAGCACTTTTAAGTGTCAATTTAGGATGGTTTATTCTTTGTTTTTTTGTTTTACTTTTTCAAGGAAATTTACCACTCAACCCAGATGGAAATCCTTCAATGAGTCCCGATTTAGCTTTTAATACAGCTATTTCATTCGTAGTAAATTGTAATTTACAGCATTATTCTGGTGAATCAGGCTTGTCTTATCTAGGACAATTAATGTTGATGTTTTTACAATTTGTTTCAGCTGGTGTAGGAATGGCAGCTGCAGCAATGGTTTTCAACGCCATGAAAGAAAGAACAACCGAACATTTAGGTAATTTCTATAATTACTTTATCAAAAGTTGTACTCGTATTTTATTACCACTTTCAGCCATTGTTGCTGTTGTATTGATTTTCAGTGGCACACCAATGACATTTGAAGGTAAAGATAAAATTACAACTTTACAAGGTGATACTGTTGAGGTTTCTCGTGGTCCAGCAGCGACATTTATTAGTATTAAACATATTGGTACAAATGGAGGTGGTTTTTTCGGAGCGAATTCGGCACATCCTTTAGAAAACCCAACGTACCTTACTAATGCAGTGGAACTTTGGGCGCAACTAATTATTCCATTTGCCATGATTTTTGCTTTAGGATTTTATCTTAAAAAACGAAAATTATCTTACGTCGTTTTTGGAGTAATGACAATCGGTTTCTTACTCTTAGTTATTCCAACCATGACATCCGAGTTAAACGGAAATCCAGCTATTGAAAGAATGGGAATTACCCAAACTACAGGAGCTATGGAAGGTAAAGAAGTGCGATTTGGTCCTGCTATTTCAAGTTTTTGGAGTATTGCTACAACAGTAATTTCAACAGGTTCAGTAAATAGTATGCACGACAGTTCTATGCCAATCTCTGGTTCCATGCAATTATTGTCTATGATGGTAAATGCCTTTTATGGAGGCTGTGGAGTAGGTTGGTTGAACTTTTATATTTTCATCATTCTTGCGGTATTTATTTCGGGCTTAATGGTTGGTAGAACGCCTGAGTTTTTAGGAAAGAAAATCGAAGCTCGAGAAGTTAAAATTGCGGCTTTTATTGCGATTCTTCATCCGTTATTGATTTTATCTGGAACAGCTTTAGCTTCTTATTTTGCTGCTAATGATACTCCAATGGGGTATTGGTTTGGCGGAAATGCAACAGGTTGGCTAAATAATCCAGGTAATCACGGGTTTTCAGAAATGTTATATGAGTTTACCTCAAGTTCTGCCAATAATGGTTCTGGTTTTGAAGGTTTAGGTGATAACAATCCGTTTTGGAATATCACAACAGGAATTGTATTACTATTAGGAAGATTTTTACCAATTATCGGTCCACTTGCGATTGCTGGATTATTAGCTAGTAAAAAATACATTCCAGAAAGTGCAGGAACTTTAAAAACAGATACGACTATTTTCGGAATTATGGTTTTCGCTGTAATTGCAATTATTGCGGCACTTTCTTTCTTTCCCGCTTTGGCTTTAGGTCCATTAGCAGAATATTTTACAATAAAATAATTTTAATAAAATGAGTAAAAATAAATCCAATTCATTATTTGAAAGTCAGCAAGTAAAAGAAGCTTTAGTGCAATCTTTTGTAAAGCTTAACCCGAAAGTAATGTTCAAAAATCCAGTCATGTTTACGGTGGAGATTGGAACTGCCATTATGTTCATTATGTGTATTGCCATTTTAATGGGTGCGCAAAATCAAGGTAGTTTTATCTATAATTTCATCGTGTTTATAATATTGTTTTTAACACTTTTGTTTGCCAATTTTGCAGAAGCTATTGCAGAAGCAAGAGGAAAAGCACAAGCAGATAGTTTAAGAAAAACCAGAGAAGAAACACCTGCTAAAAAAGTTATAGCTATTGGAAAAATTAGTTCTGGCGATATTGAAATGATTTCTTCTTCGCAACTTAAAAAAGGAGATATGTTTTTCTGTGAAGCAGGAGATGTAATTCCTACAGATGGAGAAATTATTGAAGGTTTAGCCACAATAGATGAAAGCGCTATCACTGGAGAAAGTGCTCCTGTTATTCGAGAAGCTGGTGGCGATAAAAGTTCGGTAACTGGTGGAACAAAAGTATTAAGTGACAGAATAACAGTAAAAGTAACTACTGAACCTGGTGAAAGTTTTCTGGATAAAATGATTGCTTTGGTAGAAGGCGCCAGTCGTCAAAAAACACCTAATGAAATTGCCTTAACTATTTTGTTAGCCGCTTTTACTTTAATTTTCGTAATCGTGTGTGTGACTTTAAAACCATTCGCAGATTATGCTAACGCGCCGATTACAATTGCTGCTTTTATTTCACTTTTTGTGTGTTTAATTCCAACAACCATTGGCGGATTATTATCAGCTATTGGTATTGCCGGAATGGACAGAGCCTTACGAGCAAACGTAATTACAAAATCTGGTAAAGCGGTGGAAACTGCTGGAGATATTGATGTGTTACTTTTAGATAAAACGGGTACAATTACTATCGGAAATAGAAAAGCCACTAGTTTTTATCCAACTAATGGCGTTTCTAAAGAGGATTTTATTCAATCAGCGGTTTTAAGTTCTTTAGCAGATGATACTCCAGAAGGAAAGAGTATTGTAGAATTAGCAGGAAATGAAGTTGCTCAAAAACTTTCTATTGATGGTGCAACTTTAATCAAATTTACAGCCGAAACCAGAACTAGTGGTGTAGTTTTAAAAGACGGAACCAATATTAGAAAAGGAGCACAAGATGCTGCTAAAAACATTTCGGAACAAGCGGGACATAAATTTCCAGAAGACACGGCTAAACAAGTAATAGAAATTTCTTCCAACGGTGGAACGCCATTAGTAGTGATTAAAAACAGCCAAGTTCAAGGTGTAGTGGAATTGCAAGACATCATCAAAACAGGAATGAAAGAACGTTTTGATCGTTTGCGAAAAATGGGTGTGAAAACCGTTATGGTTACAGGTGATAATCCGTTAACAGCCAAATTCATTGCAGAAAAAGCGGGTGTTGATGATTTTATTGCTGAAGCGAAACCAGAAGACAAAATGAACTACATCAAAAATGAGCAACAAAACGGAAAATTAGTTGCCATGATGGGTGATGGTACGAATGATGCACCCGCTCTTGCTCAAGCCGATGTTGGTGTAGCTATGAATAGTGGAACTCAAGCGGCTAAAGAAGCAGGAAACATGGTGGATTTAGATAATGATCCAACCAAATTAATTGAAATTGTTGAAATTGGAAAACAATTATTAATGACAAGAGGAACACTCACAACTTTCTCTATTGCTAATGATGTTGCCAAGTATTTCGCTATCGTTCCAGCACTTTTTATTGGATCTATTCCAGCGTTACAAGGTTTGAATATTATGCGTTTACATAGTCCAGAAAGTGCCATTTTATCAGCAGTAATTTTCAATGCTATCATTATTCCAATATTAATTCCGTTAGCATTACGTGGTGTGGATTACAAACCAATTGGTGCAAGTGCCATTCTAAAAAGAAATCTTTTGATTTATGGTTTAGGAGGAATAATTATACCTTTTATTGGTATCAAATTGATCGATTTAGTGGTAGCTATGTTTTTTTAAAAAATGAAATAAAATGAAAAATATAGTATCAATACTCATCATTCCCATACTCATTCCATTAAAATTTTATAAATCAGTTGGATCAAATGCTTACTTTAAAAGTAATCTTATGCTTTATGTGTTGGGAGGATTGATGGTTCCGTTTATTGGAATCAAATTGATAGAAGTAGTTATAACAATGTTCTTTAAAAATTAAATAAAATGAAAAATATAATATCAATACTAAAATTTACTGTTTTAATAGTAATTTTGTTTGCAGTCATCTATCCTTTAACCATCTTAGGGATTGCCCAATTTGCTCCAAACCAAGGTAAAGGAGAAACCCTTTCGGTAAATGGTAAAGTGGTTGGATATCAAAAAATAGGTCAAAAGTTTGATAAAGCAAACTATTTTTGGGGACGACCATCAGCTGTAGAGTATAATGCAGCAGGAAGTGGCGGAAGCAATAAAGGAGCAAGTAATGCCGAATATTTAGCTCAAGTTCAAAAAAGAATTGATACTTTTTTAGTGGTGCATCCCTATTTGAAAAAATCGGAAATACCAGCTGATATGGTAACGGCATCTGGAAGTGGATTAGATCCAAATATTTCGCCACAAGGTGCTTTAATTCAAGTAAAAAGAGTAGCTGATGCCAGAAAATTATCTGAAGAAAAAGTAAAACAATTAGTAGAAAAAATAAGTAACAAACCAACCCTTATGGGAACTGAAACCGTAAACGTTTTAGAATTGAACATCGCTTTAGAGCAATTGAAATAAAAAATTAAATGAAAAAAATAATATTGACAGCTTTAGGAGCTTTCGGATTTACAATAGGTAACGCTCAAGAAGCAGCAAAAGAGAAAAGTCCATTAACCTTTTCAGGATATTTAGAAGCGTATTACAGTTACGATTTCGGAAATCCAGATAATCATTTAAGACCCGGATTTGCGTATAGTCATAATAAACACAATGAGTTAAACCTGAATTTAGGAATGGCAAAAGTAAATTATGCAAAAGACAATATCAGAGGAAACTTTGCTTTAATGGGCGGAACGTATGCCCAATATAACTTAGCAGCCGAACAAGATTTAATGAAAAATATCTACGAAGCGAATGTTGGAGTTAAAATTTCAGCGAAACATAATTTATGGGTTGATGCAGGAGTTATGCCTTCGCATATTGGTTTTGAAAGTGCTATTGGAAAAGATTGCCAAACTTTAACTCGAAGCCTATTAGCAGATAATTCACCTTATTATGAAGCTGGAGCAAAAATTGGCTATACTTCTAAATCTGAAAAATGGTATGTAGCAGCCCTATATTTAAACGGTTGGCAACGTATTCAAAAAGTGGATGGGAATCAAACGCCAGCTTTTGGAACGCAAGTAACTTACAAACCATCTGGAAAAACGACATTAAATTGGAGTACTTATGTAGGAAATGAACAACCTAACAAAGATAGAAAATGGCGTTATTTCAATAATATTTACGGCCAATTTAAAGTTTCAGAGAAAACCAATTTACTTGCTGGTTTTGATATTGGAGCACAACAAACTCTAAAAGGTAGCAGTGCTTATGAAACTTGGTATTCACCTGTTATTATCGCACAATATAAACCAACTGCTAAAATTCAGTTGGCGGCAAGAGGCGAATATTATCAAGATAAAAACGGAGTAATCATCGCTACAGGAACTGAAAATGGTTTTAAAACTTTCGGTTATTCTGCTAACTTTGATTATCTAGTTTCGGATAATGCTATGTTCAGAATTGAAGCGCGTTCCTTAAATAGTAAGGATGCTATTTTCTTAAGAAACAATAATCCAACAGATAGTAATTTCTTTATTACTACTTCTTTGGCTATTTCTTTCTAGTTAAAATATTAAATATAATTTACAAATCCTACAAGGTTAATTTTGATCTTGTAGGTTATTTTCGTTAACTATGGATGCTGAAAAAGAAAAAAACGTAAAACATTTTCTAGATTTAATTCAAAAATCTAGAAAAGGAAAATTCAAAGTTTATATTGGAATGAGCGCCGGTGTGGGTAAAACTTATCGAATGCTACAAGAAGCTCATACACTTTTGAAGAAAGGCATTGATGTTAAGATTGGTTATATTGAAACGCATAATCGTAAAGAAACGCATGAATTATTGGCTGGACTTCCCGTAATTCCAAGAAGAACCATTTTCTATAAAGGAAAAGAATTGGAAGAAATGGATGTGCAAGCCATTATCAATCTTCGTCCAGAAATTGTCATTGTGGATGAATTAGCCCATACGAATATTGAAGGAAGCAAAAATGAAAAACGCTGGCAAGATGTTTTAGAAATTTTAGATGCTGGAATTAATGTGATTTCCGCAGTTAATATTCAACATATTGAAAGTTTAAATCAAAATGTAAAAGACATTACTAATGTTGATGTTCAAGAACGAGTTCCAGATAATGTTTTGCGTTTAGCAGATGAAGTAGTAAATATCGACTTAACTTCAGATGAATTAATCACACGATTAAAAGAAGGGAAAATTTATACTGAAGATAAAATTCAGGCGGCATTAAATAACTTTTTCAAATCCGATCAAATACTTCAATTAAGAGAACTTGCACTGAAAGAAGTGGCAAGTCAAGTGGTTAGAAAAGTAGAAAATGAAGTACCAAAAAATGCAGCTTTAAGACACGAAAAGCTTTTAGCTTGCATCAGTAGTAATGATAAAACGGCCAAAATAATAATCAGAAAAGCTGCGCGTTTAGCTAGCTATTATAACAGTAATTGGTATGTTTTATACATTGAAACGCCAAATGAAAGTAGTGATAAAATTGCTTTGGACAAACAACGCTATTTAATCAATAACTTTAAGCTTGCAACCGAGTTAGGTGCAGAAGTTATAAAAGTTCAAAGTTCTAATATAACGGATGCTATATTAGATATTGTGGAACAAAAAGACATTACAACGGTTTGCATTGGAAAACCACACTTAAATTTATTTAAAGTAATTTTGTCTACTAATGTATTTAATAAATTATTAAATAATCTTTCATCATCTAATATTGACCTTGTAATTCTTTCCTAATGAGAATAAAAACTAAATTAAATCTAGGTGTAGGTGTATTGTTCTTACTAATAATAATACTTTCTATAATAAGTGCTTTTTATATATATTCTATAAAAAAAGACACGCAAAACATCATTAAAGCTAATTACGAAACATTAGAGTATTCTAGAAATATGCTTTTAGCTTTAGATGAAATTAAGGAGAATGATTCAAAATCTGTTGCTTTTTTTGAAGTCAATTTGAAAAAGCAGTTGAGTAATATTACAGAAGCTGGAGAAAATAAGGCAACTTATAAATTAAGAGATAATTTTAATTATCTTAAAACCAATATGCTAAACGATAGTATTAAGTTTCAAATACATCAAAATATTTTTGAGATTATGAAACTTAATATGGACGCCATTAAACAAAAAAGTGATGTAGCAAAAAAAACAGCAGAAACCGCCAACTTTTGGGTGATTATTATTGGAACATTATGTTTTCTTATTGCCTTTAATTTATTAGTTAATTTACCTAATAATATAGCGAATCCCATTAAGGAATTAACCACAAGTATTCAAGAAATTGCGAATAAAAACTATTCTAAACGAGTACATTTTATAGATCATAATGAATTTGGAGATTTGGCTGATTCATTTAATACTATGGCAGAAAAACTGGAAGAATATAATAGTACTAATTTGTTTAAATTGTTGTTTGAAAAGAAACGATTGGAAACCTTAATCAATAATATGCATGATCCAATTATCGGATTAGATAATGAGGATAGTATTCTATTTGTAAATAATGAAGCTTTAAAAATTATTGGCTTAAAAAAGGAAGATGTCATAGGTAAATCGGCTCTTAAATTAGCTTTAGAAAACGATTTGATAAGAACGCTATTAAACACTAAAAATAACTCACAGAAATCAGCACCTATAAAAATATTTGCTGATGGAAAAGAAAGTTATTTTGAAACAGAAACAGTTAATATAACAATCACACCAACTGGAGAAGATAAAACGATTGATATTGGTGATGTAATTATTTTAAGAAATATTACTATTTTTAAAGAATTAGATTTCGCTAAAACTAATTTTATTGCAACTGTTTCACACGAATTGAAAACACCAATATCGTCAATTAAATTCAGTTTACAATTGTTAGAAAAAGCTGAAACAGGAGACATCAATGAAGATCAAAAACAATTAATTGAGAGCATTAAAGATGACAGCCAAAGACTTTTGAAAATTACTGGGGAACTATTAGATATTTCTCAATTAGAAACAGGTAACATTCATTTAAGTATCGAAAAAAGTAATCCATATCACATTGTAAATTATGCTTTAGAAGCGGTAAAAGTTCAAGCAGAGCAGAAACAAATTAATCTTATTGTTGAAGCTGAAAATGATTTACCTGATATTAAAGCAGATAGTGAAAAAACAGGTTGGGTTTTAATCAATTTTCTAACGAATGCCATTACGTATTCTTCAAGTAACAGTCAAATACTTGTCAAATTAAAAAAAGTAAACCATCAAGTTGTATTTCAAGTTATTGATAATGGAAAAGGAATTGATAAGCATTATCAATCGAAAGTTTTCGATAAATATTTTCAGATTCCTGGAAGTAATAAATCAGGGACAGGATTAGGTTTAGCAATAAGTAAAGAATTCATAGAAGCTCAAAATGGTACAATTGCAGTTGAAAGTGAACTAGGTTTAGGTAGTACTTTTAGTATTGGTTTGAATGTTCTTTAAAAAGACAGTATTAAAGAAGCTTTAATGTTTAAATAAAAAGGTTTTAATTCTATTTTTAACTCTTATTGTCTAAAACCTTAGTGTCTCACAGTTTTAAGTAATATCTATGGGAAATGTGCTAAAACACATGTTTTGATGCGTATTTTTAAGGCTAAAAATATTTGGTTAACCACATGAAGTTTATTATTTATATAAAATGCAAAATCCTATCAAATATCTGATAGGATTTTTTTTGTTTTATTTATTTAGTAGGCTTGTTTTTTAAAACGGTTAATTTAATATTAACTAAAAATACTTGTAAGCCCAATAAATACGTTGTTAAAGTGACCAAAATGGGATTCGAACCCATACGCCTTGCAGCACCACCCCCTCAAGATGGCGAGTCTACCAATTCCTCCACATGGCCTTAAATAAAAAAAGAAGCTAAACAATTTGTTTAGCTTCTTTTGTGACCCCGCTGGGATTCGAACCCAGGACCCCTACATTAAAAGTGTAATGCTCTACCAGCTGAGCTACAGAGTCGTAGCAATGAAGTTGTAATTTTTATGTTTTGAATATTTTTAGTGACCCCGCTGGGATTCGAACCCAGGACCCCTACATTAAAAGTGTAATGCTCTACCAGCTGAGCTACAGAGTCTAAAACTATTCCTTCATTGCGGGTGCAAATATAGGACGATTTATTTATTTTGCAATAGCTTTTGTATAATATTTTAATATTTTTTTTGAAATAATTTATAACCCCTTAATTTATAAGTATTTGTTGTTTTTCGAATTTAAATAATAATTAAAGTTTCATTAAATTATTATACATTTATACCATAAAAAGAGATAAAATATTATGAAAATTATTCTAGTTGGTTACATGGCATCTGGAAAATCTACGATTGGAAAGCTACTTTCTGAGTCGTTAGGTATTCTTTTTTATGATTTAGACGATTTAATAAAGAATAATTTGAATTTAAAGATAAATGAAATCTTTGAACAAAAGGGCGAATTGTTTTTTAGAAAAAAGGAAAGAGAAGTTTTAGAGCAATTTTTAAATACAACTGATAATTATGTTTTAGCCTTAGGTGGAGGAACACCATGTTATTATGATAATTTCGAATTGTATCAATCTTCAAGTATTCATTCTATTTACTTAAAAGCGTCTTTAAGCACTTTGTTGGAGCGATTACACCATCAGAAAGCATCAAGACCATTAGTATCTCGTTTTAATGAAGAAGAGCTTCAGGAGTTTGTAGCGAAGCATTTGTTTGAGCGTAGTTATTTCTATCATCAAGTACAAACAATAGTTTCAATTGATAATAAAAAGGAATTGGAAGTTGTAAATGAAATTGTTTCTAAGCTAACTTAAGTATACGTAAGAATTACTTTCCTCAAAAACCACTTGAACATGTTCTTGTAAAGAAGTTGATAACGATAATCCTTTAAAGTCTGCCTTTACAGGGTATTTTTTATGATTTCTGTCAATCAATACTGCTGTTTTAAATTTGTTTAAAGGAACATTTAAAAAGTGCTTAATCGCATAAATTAAAGTTCCACCAGAATTTAAAACATCGTCAACTAAAACTAAGTTTTTATTGGCATATTCGTCAGAATTTAAAGAAGTTGTAATGGGATCTGACGGATTTTGTTTATTAATATTAACTTCACAAATAGTAATTTTTATTTCGCTAATGGTTTCTAATTGCTTGGCAATTTTTTGAGCAAATGTAAATCCACTGTTTGAAATTCCTGCAATTACTAATTCAGAATCGTTCGCAAACGTTTCATAAATTTGATAAGCTATACGTTTTGTTTTGTGTTCTATTTCGGTGTGAGTTAATATAATGTGTTGCATGGTTTATTTTTTTTCAAATGTAAAAAACAATTCTTTATTTGCGCGTGGTTTTATCGAATTATATGCAGGTTCTAATGTTTTTATTGTAAATTTTTCTGAAAACAGATTTACATATTCTTCATAGCTTCCTCCAAAAGGTGGTCCAACTTCCGTTAACGGAAAATTAAAAAACAAACCCGCTATTTTTCCTTTTTCAGACAATAAATCAAACATTTTTGAGACATATTTTTCTCGGAGATTAGGTTGTAAAGCACAAAAGAAGGTTTGTTCAATAATTAAATCATAGGTTTTGGTATGATTAAAAAAATCATCACAAATTAAATGTTTCTCTAATGCATAGTTTCTTTTTATGATAGCATCAATGGGTTGTTGGGCATAATCAATCACAAAAACATTGTGGAAACCTTTTTCAATTAAATAATCTAATTCATAAGCATTTCCAGCACCTGGAATTAGAATTTTCAATTCTTTGTTTTCCAATTGATCAATATATTCCTTTAATGGCGTTGAAATATGCCCAATATCCCAAATAGCATCATTGTTTTCGTATCGGTTTTCCCAATATTCTTTATTCAATGTCGTCATCACTATCGTTTTCAGTATAATCGGAAATATCTCTTCGGTCTTTTTTAGTTGGCCTTCCTTCTCCTTTTGCTCTATAATGTTCTTTAGAAAGTTTTATCATTTCTAAATGCTCAAAAGATTCTGCTGGCGTTTCATCTTTTCTGTATAAATCTACTAATTTGGCGGCGACTCTATTTGGCGGAATATCTAAAACCTTAACTATATAGTTAATTTGATCTCTTCTTAAAGTAATTTTATCTAAAGGAAAAACATCTCTTGAAGCTTTTGCTTTGATATTATTTACCGAAACATGTCCTTTTTTAATGGCTTCAGCCGCAAGACCTCTTGTTTTATAGTATCTGATACACCATAAGTATTTATCAATTCGCATAAAATTCAAAAATCAATGTTAATATTTGTACAAAAATAAATGAAAATCGTATCTTGCGAGCACTTTTTTAAATTAAAATATTACAAAATGAAATTATCATTAAGATTATTACTTTTATTACCATTTATATTTGTCATGGTTGGATGTCCAACAGATGATCCACCAGCTGGAGTAGAAGCAAGACCTTATTCTGAGGTTTATAATGAAGATATTGCTGAAATTGAAGATTTTATGGATTCACACTTTATGACAGTAGATGGTGATTATAACGTTACTTTTACTGAAATTACTGCTAGTACTCCTGGAGTTGCAATTTCTGCTCATCCAGATTTAGATTTTAAAACAATCAATAAAGGTGGAGTAGATCATAAATTATATTTCATAAAATTAAGAGAAGGAGTTGGTTCTAATCCTACAAAATTGGATTCAGTTTTTAGTGCTTATAAAGGACATAAAACAGATTTGACGAATTTTGATGAAGCTTCTTCACCAGTTTGGTTTCAATTAGAACAAGTAATTCAAGGATGGCAAGAAATATTCCCGGAATTTAAAACAGGTAATGCTGTATTGGATAACTCAACAGGTATTACTACTTACAGTGATTTTGGTGCTGGTGTGATGTTTGTTCCAAGTGGTTTGGCATATTTTAATGGAAGTGTTAGCTCAATATCTAGTTATACTCCAATTATATTTAATTTTAAATTGATGAAGTTGCGATATAAAGACCATGATGGAGATAAATTACTTTCTAAAGATGAATATTTAGGAACTGGTTTGGTCACAGGAACCGCAATAGATAGTGATGGTGATGGAAAACCTAATTATGGTGATTTTGATGATGATAATGATGGTATATTAACTAAGAATGAATATAAAGATAAGACTGTAAGATTAACTTCTAATCCTTTAACTCCAATTAGTATTCCAACATCAAACGGAAAATATATTTACAATCAATTACCAGATTGTAGTGGTAATCAATTTGTTTTACCAAATAAACCTAAACATTTGAATTCAAGTTGTCAATAATTTAAATAAAAAAATCCTGCTTTTAGCAGGATTTTTTTATTTGTAATACTAATTGGAAACTTTATCTTTGTTAAAAAAATAAACATGACAAATTTACAATCCATTATTGAAGCAGCATGGGATAATCGTGCATTGTTACAAGAAGAAACTACTCAAAATGCCATTAGAGAAGTTGTTGATTTATTAGATAACGGAACTCTTCGTGTAGCGGAACCAGTTGCTTCTGGTTGGCAAGTGAATGAATGGGTGAAAAAAGCAGTAGTAATGTATTTTCCAATTCAAAAAATGGAAACATTAGAAGCAGGTATTTTTGAATATCACGATAAAATTCCATTAAAACGTAACTATGCTGAAAGAGGAATTAGAGTCGTGCCAAATGCTGTTGCACGTCATGGAGCTTATATTTCTTCAGGTGTAATTTTAATGCCATCTTATGTAAATATTGGTGCGTATGTTGATGAAGGAACCATGGTAGATACTTGGGCAACTGTTGGTAGTTGTGCACAAATTGGTAAACACGTACATTTAAGTGGTGGAGTAGGAATTGGTGGTGTTTTAGAACCTTTACAAGCCGCTCCAGTAATTATTGAAGACGGAGCTTTTATTGGTTCTCGTTGTATCGTAGTGGAAGGAGTTCGTGTGGAAAAAGAAGCTGTTTTAGGAGCAAATGTTTGTTTAACAGCCTCTACAAAAATTATTGACGTAACTGGAAGTGAACCAATTGAATATAAAGGTGTTGTACCTTCACGCTCTGTAGTAATTCCTGGAACTTATACTAAAAAATTCCCAGCAGGAGAATTTCAAGTTCCATGTGCTTTAATTATCGGGCAAAGAAAAGCATCTACAGATTTGAAAACATCACTAAATGATGCTTTAAGAGAATATAACGTAGCTGTATAATGAATATTGGGTTTGAAGCAAAAAGAGTTTTTCATAATAAAACCGGATTAGGTAATTATAGTCGAGATTTAGTTCGAATTTTAGCTACTTATTTTCCAGATCATCTTTATTTTTTATATAATCCAAAACCATATAAAAAGACTCTTTTTGTTTCCAACACTATTAATGTTTTTGAGAAAAATCCTATATCTAAATTCAATCAAAAATTTAAGAATATTTGGCGTCAAAAAACAGTTGTAAAAGATTTAGTTAAGGATCAAATTGCTATTTATCACGGACTTTCGGGCGAATTGCCAATAGGATTAGAAAAAAAAGGAATTAAATCTGTGGTAACTATTCACGATTTAATTTTTGTTCGCTATCCAAATTTATACTCTTTTTTTGATAGAAAAATACATTTTTATAAGTTTAAAAAAGCAGTGGAAAGAGCCAATTTGGTAATTGCAATTAGCGAACAAACTAAAAAAGATATTATTACTTATTTGCATATTGATGCGGATAAAATTAGAGTAGTTTACCAAGGCTGTCAGGATGTTTTTAAAAAAGAATATGCTGACGCTCATAAAAAACTAGTGGTTAAAAAATTCCATTTACCAGAATCATTTGTTTTAAATGTAGGAACAATTGAAGAAAGAAAGAACGCGTTAACGATTGTAAAAGCAATTAAAAATTTAGACGTTCATTTAGTGCTAATTGGAAAAGAAACAGAATATTCTCAAAAAATTCACCAATATATTTCTGAAAATAAATTAGAACAACGAGTTCATTTTTTAAAAGGATTATCAAGCGAAGAATTAGCGATTGTTTATCAATTAGCTTCCGTTTTCGTTTATCCGTCTATTTTTGAAGGTTTCGGAATTCCAATAATTGAAGCGTTGTATTCAAAAACTCCAGTCATAACAAATAAAACAGGTGTTTTTTCTGAAGCAGCAGGACCAAATTCTTTATACATTGAACCTTTCGATGTAGAAGATTTATCACATAAAATAGAAAAAATTTTAACAGATAAATCATTAGCTTCCAAAATGAAAGCAGAAGGATTTAAATTTGTACAACAATTTAATGATGAAGTAATCGCAACAAAATTATTTTCTGTTTATAACGAATTAGTATGATAAATAAAAAACCTAATATAGTTATAGATATCGACAGAATGAAGTATCCAAATACGGGTATGTTTGAATTTTGCTCTAATCTTTACGAATCATTTAAAAACAACAATCAGTTTCAATTTATTTTCTATAAACACAAAAAAACTATTTTAGATAATTTTTCTAAATCTATAAATATTAAGGTTTTAGATAGATTATTATTAAGGGTTTCACCAAAATACGATGTTTGGCATACAACCAACCAATTGGCTACAAGAATTCCTGTAAATGCTAAAAAATTGGTTTATACTATTCACGATTTAAATTTTTTGTATGCGAATAAATCGGAAAGCAAAAAAAATAAGCTTTTAAATAAAATTCAGACCAATATAAATAGAGCGGATTACTTGACATTTATTTCAGAATTCAGTCATCAAGATGTAAAAAACAGATTGAATATTGAAGGAAAAAAGTATAAAGTTGTTTATAATGGTGTCACAATTAAACAACCAGTTAGTGAGCCAAAAATACTTCCGAATAAACCATTTCTATTTAGTTTAGGAGTTATTGATCCAAAAAAAAATATTCATACGATATTACCGTTACTTCAAGTTTCAGATTATGATTTAGTAATTTCAGGTAAAGTAACAAACGAAAAGTATTTTCAGATTATTTTGGCAGATATTAAAAAAATGAATTTGGAAAATCGTGTCTTTTTTACGAATACAATTTCAGACAATGACAAGTATTGGTATTTGAAAAATTGCGAAGCTTTTCTTTTTCCTTCAATATCAGAAGGATTCGGAATTCCACCTATTGAAGCGATGCGATTTGGAAAGCCTGTGTTTTTATCTAATTTAACGAGTTTACCTGAAATAGGAGGAAATGCCGCTTATTATTTTGATAGTTTCGATTCGGATAAAATGCAACAAGTATTTTTAAACGGAATGAAAGATTACGCTGAAAATCTTAGCAAAAAAGATGAAATTATCAACTGGTCTTTGCAATTTACATGGGAAAAAGCGAGCAAAGAATATATTGAAATTTATAACGATTTATTGTAGTTTTCATTAGATTTTACCAACTTGGTAAACATATAATACGCTGAAAAAACTGCCCAATAAAAGCCTTCCTTACCATTTAGAAAATTTCTGTCTAAGAAATATTTCTTAAAAAATTCAAATTTTGTTTTTACTAGAATCGTAATGCCAGAGAACTTTTTGTTTTTCTCTTGCGCGTATAAAGTCGTGTATTTGTTCAATTTTGTGATGTATTGCTCAATTGAAAAATAGCTGTAATGTAAAAAATCATGTTTCAATTTACTCGTATTTCCTTCAATAAGTAAATTTTCATGTACCATATTATCTGTAAACTTTCCGTGTTTTTTATTGAAAAATCTTAAAATATGTTTGTTGCTTTCACTTCCATATTTGAATATCTTATTTAAAAACACATGAGTTCTCGGAATAAAATAACCATTACAATTTGAAGAAAGCTTTAAATTTTGAATTTCGTTTATTAAGTCATCCGACAAAACTTCATCTGCATCTAATGATAAAACCCAATCATTTTTAGTTTGATTTAAAGCGAATTGCTTTTGTTTACCAAAGTTTTCAAACTTATTATAAATCACTTTTGCACCAAATGATTCGCAAATAGCAACAGTTTTATCTGTACTTCCAGAATCTACTACAACAATTTCATCCGACCAATTTAATTTCTCTAAGCATTTAGAAATTATATTTTCTTCGTTATATGAAATGATAAAAATTGAAATCTTAGTTTCCATTGTTTGTGTTTTTAACTATTCCGTTCTCAATAAAAGTAACGTTATGTTTTTTATTGAATTCTCTAATTTTGAAATTTTCTTCCCAATTTTTTTGAGTGGCATATTTTCTGTCGTGTTCCAAATGTAAACAAATAGCGCTATATCTAATTTGCTTCGATTTTATACCAGAATTAAACAATCTTTCGCCTAATTCTCTATCTAAACCGCCATAATTCATGTCTTCATTAAAACCATTTACAGCTAATAAATCGGCTTTGTAACAAGAAGAATTATGTCCGTTAAATGTTTTTTTAGTTGGTGTAATCCAATTCATAAATTTTGCAAAAAAGGCATTATGTGTCAATTTTGTCAATTTAAAATTTAATTTCAACCCATTTTTTAACAACCAATTTATTTTAAAACAATTACTTGCTTCAATATCTTGATTGGTAATTAATTTAGAAATTATTAAAGGTAATTTATAATAGCCACCTGATAAAAAAAAGCCTTTTTCTTTGTTTTTCAAATGATTAGAAATGAAATCATTTCTAGGAATGCAATCGCCATCCGTAAATAATAAATAAGTACTATTGCTTTTTAAAATGGCTTTGTTTAGGATTTTTGTTTTCTGAAAACCATTATCTTCTTGCCAAACATGAATAATAGGATGTTGAAATTTATTTGAAAAACTATCAATTAGTTGTTTTGTTTTTTCAGTTGACCCATCGTCTGCTATTATGATTTCGAAGTTTTTTTCAGTTTGAAAAAGAAAACCTTGCAATACCTTAATTAACCATTCTTCAGAATTGTAAGTGGTTATTATAATAGATATTTTTAAGGTCATTTTATGGTTTTTGAAAGCATTATTTTTCAAAAATAAACTTTAATTATTTAATTTTTTACTTCAATTTGAATTTCTTTTTGAAATCTCGTCTTTTTTCAGATTTATTAAAGAAAGCACTCGTGTGTTTCCACATTAAATTGAAAACTTCTTCTTCAGTTTTTTGATATAATTTGGCATATTCTGCACTGATTATCTGTATCATATATTCAGAAGGCGTTAATCGGCAAAGGTTTTTCATTCTTAAATTGAAATCCATTTCTTTGTGAAACGACATTCGATTTAAATCGATTAGGAAAAAATCAAAGGAACCAGATGCATTTTTCTTAATCAAAGTATTTCCTGGAGAATGATCTTTAAACTCAATTCCAGCTTCATGAAGTTGAAAACAAAAATGAGCCAATTGTTTTAAAATAGTATCTAAATCGGCATTATAACCATCAAATAAATCTTTAAAAACATAATCAACTGTAATGTGTTCGCAAACATAATAACTGTCTAAAAGGCGTAGTATATTTTTGTTTTCATAATAGCCAATTGGTTTTGGAGTCCCAATGTTTTTTTGGAGTAAAATAGTAGCAAATTCAAATGATCTTCTAGCTTTTGATTTTCTAAAATATCGGTAAATGATTCCGTTAATAAGAATAGGAACTTTAAAAGATTTTATGTTTAAAACTATATCGTTATAAGGAAATGTTTTTATAATGTTTCTTTTCCCTGCAACTAATAAATCGCCTTGATTTTCAAAATTTTTAATGATGTCTACTACCGATTTATCCATAGGTTTTGTTTGATTTACAAATGTAATTGAAATCTTTGTAAAAAAACAATATCTTTGTTTTTTAAAAATGTAAATATGTTGCCTAAAATTGCTGTAATAAGTTTTGATCATTGGAATTATGATGTGCATATTGTTAATGCATTACAGGAAAAAGGTATCGAAAGTTTTCATATCAAAATTGGAGATTTCAAGTACAAAAACAAATGGGAAAGAGTTAAAAATAGTTTAAGTAAAATATTTTTAGGAAAAAATCCCAAACTAAAAAAAAGACAGGATTACATTTTAAATCAACTTCAAGAAAAAGGTTTTCAAGATCAAATTTTAGTAATTAATCCAGAATTAATTGATTTAGAATATCATCTTAAAATTAAAAAACACACAAAAAAATATATCGCTTATTTGTATGATAGCGTTTCAAGATGTCCAGTGGAACATTTGTTAGACGGAATTTTTGATGAAATATATTCTTTCGATAAAAATGATATTTCAACGTACGGATTTTCAGCAACTTCAAATTACATTTATTTTAAATTAGAAGAAAATACTCAAAAAACTACAAACGATTTTGTGTATATTGGTTCAATTGATAATCGCGTAAATCATTTAAACGCCATTGCACAAAAACTAAAAGATGAAGGTAAAACCTATACTTTTTATGCGATTGGTAAGAAAGCTTTTGTTTGCCAGTTGAAACAGTTTTTCTTAGGAGAAAATAAACATATTACTTTTCGAAAAAACAGATTTAATCAATCGGAAACATTAGATATTTATAGGAATAGTAACGTTATTATCGATTTAGTTAGAGAAAATCAAACGGGTTTAAGTTTTAGGGTTTTTGAAGCGATGGGTTTGCAAAAAAATGTAATCACAAACAACAAATCTATTTCAACTTATGATATTTCCGATTCAGGAAAGATTGTTTATCTTGACGATTTACTAAAGATAAATAATGTGTCTTTTAATGAAGGAAATTATCCGAATGAATTAAGAGAAAAATACCATATTAATAATTGGATACAAACTGTTTTTAAAGTGTAATATGATAAAAATAGGTGTAGCAATGTGTACTTTCAATGGAGAAAAGTATTTGAAAGAACAATTAGATTCGATATTAAATCAGACTATAAAAGTGGATGAGATTATTGTTTGTGATGATAAGTCTACGGATAAAACATTAGAAATATTAGAAGAATACAGCATAAAAAACCCAACAGTTTTTAAGATTTTTAAAAATGAAATTACTTTAAGAAGTGTCAAGAATTTTGAAAAAGCAATTTCACTAACTACTTCAGATTATATCTTTTTATCAGATCAAGATGATTTTTGGAAAGCCAATAAAGTTGAAAAAACTCTGTCTTTTTTCGATAGTAATCAAGATTTTGATGCGGTGTTTTCTAATGCGAATTTCATTGACGAAAATAGCAAAATATTAGGTAGTAATTTATGGAATTCTATTTATTTTAATAGTGATTTTGTAGGTTATGATGAGCTTTTTAAATATATTGTATTAAAGAGAAATGTTGTAACTGGAGCTACCTTTTGTTTTAAAAAACAAGTAAAAGAATATGTGCTTCCTTTTCCAGTAATTCCTCAATTTCATCATGATCATTGGATGGCTTTTTTAGTTTCACAAAAAAATAAATTAGGATTTATAATTGAAGAATTAATTTCATACAGATTACATGATAAACAACAAGTTGGTTCTTCTTTAAAAGAATCTAAGTTTAAAAAATTTAAAAGTGAAGTTGTAGAAAATTATATTATTGAAAACAGGAAAAATTTCTTTTTCAAAAGCAAAATTTCTAAAACATTAAAAAATAATTTAGAAATATATAGGGCCCTTCAACAAGTTAGCGCAACTAATAAAACGGAAATTTCAGCAGCTATCAATTTATTGCAACAAAAAATAAATAATCTTTAATATCATGAGAAGTCCTTTAGTTTCCATAATTATTCCAGTTTTTAATGATGAAAAGTTTATTAAAGAAACTATTCAATCGGTTAAAAATCAGGTTTATATTAATTGGGAATGTATTATTGTAAATGATGGTTCTGTTGATAGTTCTGAAAGTATTATACAGAATGAAATAAGTAATGATTCTCGTTTTACTTATGTTTTTAAAGAAAATTCAGGTGTTTCAGACACTAGAAATTTAGCAATTAAACAGGCAAAAGGAGAATTTATTTTGCCGTTGGATTCTGATGATTTAATAAGTGTCAATTATATTTTAGATTGTGTTGCCGTTTTTGAAAAACAACCCAACACAAAATTAGTCTATTGTAAAGCGGAGTTTTTTGGTGAGAAAAAGGGTGCTTTTAAACTTAGAGCATACTTTTACAAGGATTTAATTGTACGAAATTCTATTTTTTGTTCTGCTATGTATAAAAAAGCAGATTATTTGAATACAGATGGATACGATTCTAATTTGAAATTAGGATTAGAAGATTGGGAATTTTGGATTCAGTTGTTAGACGAAAATTGCAAAGTTGTAAAAATAAATAAAGTTCATTTTTATTATCGAATTAAGGAAATTTCTAGAAATTCAATTCACGAAAATGATTCAAAATTGAAGCAAATTCATGAATATATTTTTAATAAGCATAAAGCATTATATGAAGATTTATTATTCAAAGGTCATCCTAAATTAGATTCAGTTTATAATTTAGTACATGCTGTAAATGAATTAACTAAAATTAAAAAATCATTCGGCTATCAAATTTATAAAATGGAAAGAGAAATTAAAAAACTATTTGTAAAATGAAAATTTTGAGAATATTTAAATTGTTTATAACAATTTTGCCTAAATTAAAGAAACAAGAAATTTATTTTTTTTTCCCATTTTATCATTTAGGTGGAGCTGAAACGGTTCATAATGATATTTTAGAAGTTTTTTCAAAAAAAGATTCTGTTTGTTTTATTACGAATAAATCTGTAAATAAATTTAATAAAGCAAATTTCGAAAAATCTACCGTATTACTTGAAATTAATAAGATAATTAGAAGTAGATTTTTAAAAAAAATAGCTTTAAAAAAAATATCAAGCAAAATTAACGCCACTAATAATCCAATTGTATTTGGTTGTAATTCTGAGTTTTTCTATGAATTAATTCCTTATTTAGATGAGAAAGTTAAAGTCATAGATTTAATTCATGCTTTCTCATATGAAGAAAATTCTGCTGCTGAAAAAGTTAGTTTAAAAGTAGTTGAACGTATTAATAAGCGAGTTGTTTTAGGGGAAAAAACAAAAACAGATTTTAAAGAATTATATTTGAAAGAAAATAAAAATTTAGCTTTATTAGAAAGGATTAAAATTATAAAGAACAAAGTCAATGTTCCGGAAGTGAAAATAATTAAAGATTTTTTATCACCAATGGTTATTCTTTTTGTTGCAAGAGATAGTTATGAAAAAAGGCCTGAATTGTTTTTTGAAATAGCCAAAAAAAGCTATGAAATTAATCCAGATATAAAATTTAAAGTGATAGGAGACAATTTCGAGAATCATGAAATATCTCCAAATGTTGAGATAATTGGACCAATTCAAGAAAAAAATATAATTAATACTTACTATAAAGAAGCGGATTTAATTTTAATTACATCTTCAAGAGAAGGTTTTCCAATGGTTATTTTGGAAGGAATGTCTTATGGAGTTGTTCCAATTAGTACCAATGTTGGTGAAATTTCTACTTTTATAAACGATAAAAATCAGAATGGCTTTCTAATCGATAATCATACTGATAAACAACAAATAGTAGCTGATTTTTTAGAAAGTATTCAATACATAAATAAAAACAGAAATACTTTAGAAAAATATTCATTGAATGCGTATAACTCTGTAAAACAGGAATTTTCTTCAGAAACTAATAAAGAAAATTATCTAAATTTATTTTTCAATTAAAAAAGATGACACCAAAAGTAACCGTATTTATAGCATTGTATAATGCCGAAAATTATATAAAAGAAACAATTGAAAGTGTTTTAAATCAGACATTTAATGATTATGAAATCTTAATTATTAATGATGGTTCAACAGATAACTCTGTAGATGTTGTAAATCAATTTGATGATTCTCGTATAAGATTACTTCATAATGAAAAAAATAGCGGAGAAAGATTTACAAGGCATAGAGCGCTTACTGAAGCAAAAGGTAAATATATTGCTGTTTTAGATGCGGATGATTTAGCTTTACCAAATAGATTAGAAATGCAAGTTGATTTCTTAGAAAATAATCCTGATTATGTACTTTGTGGTGGTTGGGCAAAATGTATTGATGAAAATGGTAAATTAAATAATAATTTAATGACTCCTAAAACAGCAAACGAAGAGATTAAAATGAATATGCTTTTTCAAAATCAATTTGTAAACTCAAGTACCATGTATTTGAAGGATATTGGTTTAAAAGTTGGAGGTTATAATGGAGAAGATATCCCACCTGATTACGATTTTTTTTCAAAAATAACAGAGAAATACAATATTGCAAATTTGCCTCATTATTTTATTTTGTACAGACAACATTCTAATTCAATTTCAATTACGAATAGAGCTGCATTAAGAAAAGGAGAATTAAATATTCTTAGCTTTTTATACGAAAAATTTAATTTAGAGGAAAGCTTACTAAAAGTACCTCACAGCTTTTTTACAGAAGATTTTTCTGAATTAAAATATAATGAGATTAAAATCTTTTTCGAAAAAATAATTTCAGAAAATAAACGTAACAATTACTATAGTAATGAACAGTTTGTTGAAGTAGTTTTTAATAAATGGTTAAAAATAGTTATCAATAAAAAAAATAGAAAGATTGCATTAGATTTTATAAATAATCCAATTTTTGATTATAAAAAACTTAATTTTAAAGAAAAAAGAAAAATCTTTAAGATTGTAATAAATCCCTTTAGATAATGGACATCAATACTGAAATACATAACGCGTACGAAGTCATCAAAAATGGCGGAATTATACTTTATCCAACTGATACCGTTTGGGGAATTGGTTGCGATGCCTCCAATGAAGAAGCAGTTGCGAAAATTTACGCTTTGAAACAACGTGAAGAAAGTAAAAGCATGATTTGCTTAATGAATGGCGAAAAAATGATGTACAATGTTTTTGCTAAAATTCCAGAAGTTGCTTGGGAAATTTTGGATAATTCTGAAAGACCAACCACATTGATTTTAGATCAACCCAAAAACGTAGCAAAAAATATTATTGCTGAAGATAATACACTTGGAATTAGATTGGTAAAGGAACCTTTTTGCTTCAAATTAATGGAAAGAATGAAACGACCTTTAGTTTCTACTTCTGCTAATATTTCCGGACAACCAACTCCTATGAATTTCAAAGAAATTTCTCCAGAAATTATAAAAGGAGTCGACTATGTTGTAAATTTGCACCGCGATAAAGTTTGCAAAAAACCATCGGCAATTATAAAATTAACATTAGATAGTCAGGTAAAAGTGATTAGACGATAATTCAATTAGCCAATAAACCAATTTGACAATTAGTCAATTGATACTGTAAGAATACATATTGGGAATAAAATATACGCCACGAATTCACTAATTAAAATTAAATGTCAAATATCATTTATAAAAACGAAAGTTATAAATTGATGGGTATCTTGTTTGATATTCATTCCAATTTAGGAAAAGGTTTTTCTGAAATTGTTTATAAAGATGCAATTGAATACGAATTAGAAAAATCTTCGATTTTTTTCGAACGAGAAAAAGAATATAGCGTGAAGTACAAGGACATATTTTTGAAGCATAAATTTTATGCTGATTTTGTAGTTTTTGATGCAATTATTTTGGAAATAAAATGTTGTAATTCGATTTCTGACTCGCACATTGCACAAGCAATGAATTATTTAAAAGTATCAAATAGTAAATTAGCAATAATAGTTAATTTTAATAATAATTCTCTCGAATACAAAAGAATTGTTTTATAACATTTGAAAAATTCGAAATTTGCAAAGCAAAATAATTTATTAAGAAAAGGCATTCGAGAATTCGTGGCAAAAAAAAATACACAAACTGTGGTCAAAAACTATAAAGAAAAGTTAGAAAATAAAATTTTCAATATTATCTCACAAGCTGCTTTAGAACTTAACTTAGAAAGTTATGTCATTGGCGGTTTTGTTCGTGATATTTTATTAGAAAGAAATCATAAAAAAGACATCGATATTGTTGCAGTTGGTAGCGGTATCGAATTAGCCTTAAAAGTTTCCGAATTATTACCCAACAAGCCTAAAGTCCAAGTTTTTAAAAACTACGGAACAGCGATGTTGCGTTATAAAGAAATGGATATTGAGTTTGTGGGTGCGAGAAAAGAATCGTACACACATGACAGTAGAAATCCGTTAGTAGAAGATGGAACGTTAAAAGACGACCAAGAACGCCGTGATTTCACGATTAATGCCATGGCTTTTTCACTAAATGCAGAAAATTTTGGAGATTTAGTTGATCCATTTAATGGTGTTTCCGATTTGGAAAATAAAATCTTAAAAACGCCTTTAAATCCAGATATTACGTATTCTGATGATCCTTTACGAATGATGCGCGCGATACGTTTTGCTTCACAATTAAATTTCGAAATTGAAAGTGAATCTTTGGCTTCAATCACAAAAAATAAAGATAGAATTGCTATCATTTCTGGTGAAAGAATTGTGGATGAATTAAATAAAATTCTGTCTTCAGATAAACCATCAATTGGCTTTTTACATTTATTTAAAACAGGATTACTTGATATTATTTTACCGGAATTAACCGCGTTGAATAATGTAGAAGAAGTAGAAGGTCATACACACAAAAACAATTTTTATCACACGTTAGAAGTGGTGGATAATATTTGTCCGAATACAGATGATGTTTGGTTACGTTGGTCGGCATTGTTGCACGATATTGGAAAAGCACCAACGAAAAAGTTCAATAAAAAACAAGGTTGGACGTTTCACGGACATGAATTTTTAGGTGGAAAAATGGTAAAGAAAATCTTTGAAAGATTACACATGCCGTTAAACCAAAAAATGAAATTCGTACAGAAAATGGTAATGATGAGTTCTCGTCCAATTGTTTTGGCAGAAGATATTGTTACTGATTCAGCAGTGCGTCGTTTGGTTTTTGATGCCGGTGAAGATGTAGAAAACTTAATGACGTTGTGCGAAGCTGATATCACCACTAAAAACAGTAAGAAATTTCAAAAATACCATAATAACTTTAAAATTGTTCGTCAGAAAATTGTTGAAGTAGAGGAGAAGGACCGAGTTAGAGTTTTTCAACCGCCTATTTCTGGAGAAGAAATTATGGAAATTTTTAATTTGAAACCTTGTAGAGAAATTGGTGTATTAAAAGAAGCCGTGAAAGAAGCTATTTTAGAAGGAGAAATTCCAAATGAATACCAACCCGCTCTAGATTTTGTAATGAAAAGAGCTGAAAAGTTGGGGTTGAAAAAGATATAATTAGAGTAATAGATTAACGATTGTTTAGTAAGAATATTTCAATTTTGAGCGTATTTTTACACTATAAATTTTTTAAAAATGAATCAAAATAAATCGGTCATTTATTGGCTACTTTCAGGTTGTGTTTTACTATTTATAATGGTTACTGTTGGAGGAATTACTCGACTAACCAATTCAGGATTGTCAATGACAGATTGGCATTTAGTAACAGATACTTTTCCACCTTTAACTGATGAGAAATGGCAAGCTACTTTTGAAGAATACAAGAAATTTCCAGAATACCAAAAAATCAATATCCACAACGATTTTCAATTAAGCGATTATAAGTTTATTTACTTTTGGGAATGGTTTCACCGTTTTATTGGTCGAATTATTGGTTTGGTTTTTATCGTTCCATTCGTTTACTTTTTAATTAAGAAAAAACTAAATTCTGAAACGATTAAAAAATGTATCATTCTTTTAGGAATGGGCGCGTTTCAAGGATTTTTAGGTTGGTTTATGGTAAAAAGTGGCTTAATTGATAATCCAGATGTGAGTCATTTCCGACTTTCATTACACTTAACTTTTGCATTTATTACGTTTGCTTACACACTTTGGGTAGCTTTAGATATTATTTATCCCACAAAAAATGAAGTGATTCTTCCTTTAAGAAAAATTGCTAGAGTAGCTCTTGTGTTTTTAATCATTCAAATTATTTATGGTGGATTTGTAGCAGGATTAAATGCTGGATTAATTCACAATCATTGGCCATTAATGAGCGACGGACAATTGCTTCACGAAAGTGTAATCTTAGAAAAAGATTCGTGGTTACTTAGATTAACTGAAGGGAAAAGCGGTGTACAATTTGTACACAGAACAATGGCGTATGTAGTAGTTGGATTAATTTTGTTTTTATACTTTAAAAGTAAAAAATTCACACTTTCTAATCAGCAACAAAATGGATTGAACTTACTTGTAGTTATTGTGTTTTTACAATTTTTATTGGGAGTTTTTACGCTTTTATTTAGCGTACCACTTTGGTTAGGATTAACACATCAAATCATGGCTTTTATTTTATTAGCAACAATGACGTACACTTTACATAGATTTAGTAAATAGAATTGTTTATTTTGAAACAAATAAAAAAGGCGTAAAATATTATAATTTTACGCCTTTTTTAATTTTTTGAGATTCTTATTTTTTCACTTTAATCGAACAACCAATTGCTTTTGTTAAAGGAACTTCTATTTCTTGTCCTTTTTCTAAAGCTGCAATAGCATTTTCTAAAAATTTTACTTTTACAGCAGAAGCATCTTCTACATTATCGTCAATCGCACCAATATATTTCACAATTAAATTTTTATCTAATAAAAACACATGTGGCGTTTTTGTCGCTCCATATTGTGGAAATATTTTCTGACCTTCATCAAACAAATAAGGAAAAGTAAAACCTTTTTCTTTGGCTCTTACTTTCATTTTATCAAAACTATCTTCAGGAACTACTGAAGGATCATTCGGATTAATAGCTAATAAAACAAAACCTTTCGATTTGTATTTCTTTGCTAATTCAATAACTCTATCTTCATATTTTACAGCGAACGGACAATGATTGCAAGTGAAAACCACAATAAAGCCTTTTGCGTCTTTATAATCCGACATGCTGTACATTTTTCCATCTACTGATTTTAGTTTAAAATCGGTTGCCTTGTCGCCTGGTTGGTAACCTGAAGTATTGGTAAAACTCATTAGAATTACCGTTAGTAATGTTAAAATTCCAAATTTTTTCATACTATAATTATTTAGTTATTGATTGATTTACGAATGTATTCAGTTCTTCATAATTGGAGAAATCTTGTTCTACAAATATTTTTTTATCCTGATTAAAAATTACTGTTGCCGGAATGGAACCCGACCAATTTTTATCTATTTTCGGAAGCCAACTGTTATAATCTTTATCCGCTAAATAAATAGAAGTAGAAGCAATTTTTTTCTTTTTCAAAAAAGGAATTAGTTTACTTTCAACTTGTTTTTCGAAGTCTAAACTCACTAAAATCACTTTTACATTCTGGTTTTCTTTATTTAATTTTTCAAAATAAGGTAACTCTTTTACACATGGCGCGCACCAAGTTGCCCAAAAATTGACAACCAATGGTTTCGAATTATTTTCCTTTATATAAGTGCTTAATTCATCAAAAGTTTTAAAAGTAATTAAGTCTTGTCCTTTTACCGTGTTGATAAATGAAAATGTAAATAGAAAAAGGAATAGTAAACGCGCTTTCATAAAAGTAAGATATAGTTACGAATTTAATAATTTATGCACTACTTTACATACAGATTAACATAACATTATAATAATACAAATTTAAATATAGTTATATTTGCAGTCTGACTATATTGTCGCATTTTCGTGATTACCCGTTTTAATGTCTAAACTCGCAGCGCAGGATAAATTTTTAGATTTATCAGATTATGGAAGATCTTTTGGTAAATTTTTAGCCAATCTTTTAAAAAACACCCGTTTTACACCCATTCACGTTACTTTATTATTTGGAATTTCAGGTTTAATTGCCATTGGATGTATTTTAAATGGAAATTACTTTTGGGCCGGATTTTTTATCGTTTTAAAATCTGGAATTGACGCGGCTGATGGAGAATTAGCCCGATTAAAAAACACGCCTTCTTATTCTGGAAGATATTTAGATAGTGTTTTTGATATCATCTTAAACTTCCTAATTTTCATGACTATTTGCTATGTTTCTGAAAGTACGATTTGGTTTTCGATACTAGCATTTATTGGTATTCAATTGCAAGGCACTTTATATAATTATTACTATGTGATTTTAAGAAATAAATTGGTGGGCGGTGATACAACCAGTAAAGTTTTCGAATATAAAACACCGAAAGCCTTACCTGGCGAAAGTCAAAAATCAGTAAATATTTTATTTAAAATTTATACGATTGTGTATGGCGTTTTCGATAGAATTATTCACTTTTTAGACCAAGATGCGTACAAAGTAAAATCGTTTCCCAATTGGTTTATGACTTTAGTTTCTGTTTATGGATTGGGTTTTCAATTGCTAATAATTGCCGTGATGTTGCCATTAGGTTATTTACAATTTATTGTTCCATTTTTTATTCTTTTCACACTGCCAATTATCGTTTTAATTGGAATTAGAAAATATTTTTTAGGGCATAATTAATCAATCCAAGTTTTAAAATCAGAAACTTTTTCTCTGGCTACAATAACTTCGTCGTCTTTATAAGTTGGTAAAATAATTTTTAAACGCGAATTCGAATACATTTGAATTTCTTTTACCGAATGCAACGGAATAATAAATTTTCGACTAATTCTGAAAAACTGATTCGGATTTAGTTCCTTTTCAATAACTTCTAACGAGTTGTCAATTAAATAGTTTCTATTGTCTAAAGTATGAATGTAAGTGCCTTTGTTTTCACTGTAAATACATTCAATTTCTTCTACAGTAATTACTTTTAATTGCGTACCAATCTTTACTGAAAAACGTTTTTTGTATTCTTTTTCAGCTGGATTGACTAACATTCTTTTTATGGCTTCAAAATCTAAAGAAATGGTTGGAGAAGTAGTTCTCGCTTTGAATTTATTTATGGCAACTTCCAAATCTTCTTCATCAATCGGTTTTAATAAATAATCGATACTGTTTAATTTGAAAGCTCGCAACGCAAATTCATCGTAGGCTGTTGTGAAAATCACAGCACTTTTTATGTTAATAGCTTCGAAAATTTCAAACGATAAACCATCAGACAATTGAATATCAAGGAAAATTAAATCGGGATGCGGATTATTTTGAAACCAAGCAATAGATTCTTCTACAGAATGAAGCATTAGATTGACTTCTAATCCCAATTTTTCAACTTTGCGTTGCAACAATCTTGCAGCTGGTTTTTCGTCTTCGATTATAATTATATTCATTGTTTTAAAATTTCAAAATTCAATATTCGTTGTTTTTTATTCCCACTTATTTTGTTTTTCCTTTTCCATGAATTCATTTATTTTTCGTTCTTCCCAGTTTTCACCCATTATCCAATTTGGCATAAATACAGATAATCCGTGTGATAATAAACCAATTCCCCAAAAGAAAGCTGTTAAGAAATTTTTAAATTGAAAATAGCTTTCACCTTCTGCTAAATCTCTAACATTTAGAAATACAATCATAATATTTACTAATACGTAAACTGCTGCGTGAGAATAGAATCCTTTAATTTTTTTTACTCTTTTTAAGGCTTCTTGATATTTTATGTCTTCTTGAGTTGTCATAATTTTTAGTTTTAATTAAATTTTCCTCAACACAGATCAAACTGATTATATTAATTTCTATAATTTTTTCAATCTGTGTTTAAAATATTGATATTTGTTACTGAAATTTACTTTCTTGATTTTTCTCTTTATCCATCATTTCTTTAATCTTTCTTTCTTCCCAATTTTTTCCGAAAAACGGGATTAAATCAAATGTTTTCAAACCATGAAAAACCAATCCAATTCCCCAGAAAAAGGCTAATTTGAAAGCATGCCAAATCGTTTCGCCTTCATCTATATGTTGTGTTTTTTTTATGATAACATAGATGTTCACTAAAATAAAAACGATTAAGTGCGTGTAGAAACCTTTAATTTTTTTTACTTGTTTCTGTGCTTCCTGATATTTTATTTCTTCTTGAGTTGTCATGATTTTTAGTTTTAATTAAATTTTCCTCAACACAGATCAAACAGATTATATTAATTTCTATAATTTTTTCAATCTGAGTTTAAAATATTGTTATTGATATTTATTGTTTTGTCGATTTTCTTCTTCCATTAATTCTTTAATCTTTTTTTCTTCCCAATCTTTACCGATCAAAGGTATCCAATTAAACACTTTTGAAGCATGATCTAAAAGTCCAAATCCCCAACCAGCTGCAGACCATAAAAACCATAAATATTCTGGAGTGTATTTTAAATTAATAAAAATCAATACGCTTATTACTAAAACGTAAACTGTTAAATGACTATAAAATCCTTTGATTTTTTTGACTTTTTTTCGAGCTTCTTGATATCTTTCGTGTTCTTGATTTGTGTTTTCCATGTTTACTTCCATTTATTGTTACCTTGATTTTCTTTATTCAAGATTTCTCTAATTTTCTTTTCTTCCCAGGCTTTTCCATAACCAAATGTTTCAAAGGCATGCATGGTAACTCCAAATCCCCAACCTAACATGGGAAACCAAAACCATTGAAAGCCTGATGTGTTTACATTTATGATTATCAAAATTGGAATTACAGTACAATAAGAAATTAAATTTCCATAAAACCCTTTTAGTTTTTCAACACGTTCTTTTGCTCTTACATAAGACATATTTTCTGAAGCTATAGCTTTTGTTTCCATTGACATGACTTGTTTGGTAAGAATCGGTAATCGGACTTTAAAAACAGTTTCCGATTCTTGTATAATAACATTTCGTTTGGTTAAAATGGCATATCGACTAACAATATTTTGCAATCCAACGCCTTTTCTGTCTTGTAAAACTTCTTTTATTTGTTTGTTATTTTCAATGGTTAGTTCGTTTTCTTCGATATGAATTTTAATATGTAATGGCTTTTTCTCGCTAACAATATTGTGTTTGATGCAATTTTCCAAAAGCAATTGTAAGGAAAGTGGAACCACTTTTGCCTCATCATTTTGAAATTCTGGAACTTCAAAAGTGATGCTGTTTTCAAAGCGCATTTTTAATAAATTCATGTACGTTTTAGCAAACTTCAATTCTTCTTCAACAGAAACCAATTCTTTGTCTTTTTGTTCTAAAACATAACGATAGACTTTTGATAATGAAGTGGTAAACTTTTGTGCAGCATCTGGATTTTCCTCAATTAATGAACTCAATACATTTAAACTATTGAATAAAAAATGTGGATCAATCTGATTTTTTAAACTTTCAAATTGTGCAGATGCCGAACCTGCAATAATTTTTTGCTCTTTTACTTTGTTTTCGTTGTACGCTTTGTAAAAATAAAAAGCATGAAAAGCAAGTGAAACAATCAAAGTGATTATAATTGAAACCAAGTAATTCGACATGGTTTCGTTGCTTAAAAACTCTGAAAATGAGCGTTGTTCTATAATTACATCTTCAAAAACACGAAGAAGGAAAATCAATAAAATCGAAACTAGAAATGAGGATACAAAACCGATAATAATTCTTTTGCGTGTAAATCTTTCAGCTTGAAAAACTTTATCCAAATAAATGAATAACAAAGCATTAGCAAAATATAATGTAAATCCGTACAACATTACATAACCAAAATTTGTCAATAAATCGCGATTAAAATGTATAGCGTGTCCTGTAATAAAACGTATTAATAATAATACAAAAAATATAGTTATCGAGATTATTAAAGCTCTCGGAACTTCTTTTATTAATTTATTTATCATCTCTTTTTGTTTCAAATTTTATAAAAAGCGTTTTGTGAAAATAATTTATTTACAACCTTCTGCTTCTTGTTTCGCTCTTTCTAATCCCCATGTTGGGTGAAAAGGTGTTTCTGGCTTAAAATTAGCAAATAAATTGATAGATGCTTTTATTTTTTCACACATTGCTACTGTATCACCGCCAAAATATTCGGCACCACCTTTTTCAAAACTAGCTTTATTGAAAACTACTCTCGGATTTTCAGGTGCAATTTTTTCTGCTTTTCCGTATAAAAATAATACATCGTCATATAATTTTTGTCCGTTTGTCATTGGATCATAAACAATCCAAGCCGTATGAATCATAGCTTGCATTACTAATACTTCTGCATTTTCTGGAGCTAAAGTATTATTTTCATCTTGTGCTTTTTGAGCCGCTTCTAATAATGTTTTCATTTTAGTTTTGTCTTTTTCTCCGAAAGCTTGAAAGGTGTTAATCGCTGCGATATAATAATTAGGTAACCAATTTGTTTTTTCAACCGATGCAATTCTTTCAAATTGAGCAATGGCTTCTGTGTTTTTTCCTTCGCCCCATAATTTTAAAGCGCTTCCCATTCCTTTTTCGAATTGAGTTTGTGCCGATGCTACAAAACTTATTAATACGAATGCTACTGTTGTGACTAATTTTACCATGATTTCTAAATGTTAAATTGTTTAATCTGAACTCGTTTCAGATTCTATTATTTTTAGTTTATTGTTTTTTTTGGAACTTATTTTTTGACATTGATTTTTGACATTGATTTTTGAAATTGCCATTGAATTTGTTCTTGTTTTTTGATGAAGCAAAGTTGCATCAGAAAGTTTAGTTATAAAATTTAAAACTACCGAACTGTAATTTTTTATGGATGAATTGTAGATTTTGAGTGAATAGTGAAAAGTGAATAGTCAGTTGATTACGGATAATTTTGCGAATATTTGTGTAACTAAACTTAGAATTTTTTATTTTTACTATTGAAAAACAACAACCTATGCAAACACCTTACTACGCTGTAATATTCACATCTACAAGAACTGATTTAGATGAGAATTATGCTGAAATGGCAAATAAGATGGAAAATTTAGCGAAACAACAACCTGGGTTTTTAGGTGTTGAATCTGCGCGAAATGAAATTGGAATTACCGTTTCGTATTGGGAAAGTTTAGAAGCGATTGCCAACTGGAAACAAAATTTAGACCATTTAGATGCGCAATTTTTAGGCCGACAAAAATGGTATGAAAATTATGTGGTTAGAATTGCGAAAGTAGAGAAGGAGTATAGCTTTGTGAAGTAAATACAAACTACATAAAAATCCTTCTTTGTTTTTTATTCCATGAATATATAGAATCGTTATAGTTTTTGAAATCTTTGTTTTGGTTTAAAATTTGAAATAGTTTTTCTTTAAAATTATAAAATGAAGTTTCAAATTGATTTAATTCAGCTGTTTTTATATTAATTTGTTCTGAAATATAAATCTCAGAAACTGACTTTTTGTTTTTCTGAATGATGAATTTATTATTGAAGTTAGGCATAACTAATGGCTTTTTACCATAAATATGTTTTTCGCCATTTAATGTGTCAATATAATATTCTAAAAATAATTTATTGATGCTGTTTTTTTCTTGTTTTGTGAAATTCACCTTTCCTTTAAAGTCATTATACCAATCTATTTCAATATTGCCGTTTTCTAAATTTAGAGTATAATTTTGATTTGAAATGATGACTTCCAAATTATCAACAGATTTGTTTTCACAGTTTATAAGAAGTAAAAATGATGAAAGTATAATTAGCTTTTTCATTTAGTTTTTGTTTACTCAATCCAAAAATTACCAATAGAATATGTTATAGCTTGGCCGCTAATTATCACTCTATTCTCTTTATTTGTACAATTTAAATTTCCAATTCTATCAGATAATTGCATAGCTTTAAGTTCGTTTTTTTGTAAACGATTTGCCCAAAACGGAATTAAAGAACAATGTGCAGAACCTGTAACTGGATCTTCTAAAATGGTTGCTTGAGGTGTAAAAAATCTAGAAACGAAATCGCAATCATTTCCTTTTGCAGTTACAATTACGCCTCCATGACCTAAATTAATTTGGTCGAAAAATTGTCTGTTTATTTCTATTTTTTTGATGTCTTCCTCAGACTCATAAACTAAAACATAATCTCTAGATTTATAAACTTCTTTAGGCTGAATATTTAGCGATTTTGAAATTACTTCTGGTAAGTCACTTTTAATTGGCATTCTAGAAGGAAAATCTAAAAAATAAAAATCATTTTCAGCAAGAACTGTTAAGTCGCCGCTTAAGGTTTCAAAAATTATAGTATTACTTGGATATTTAAGTATTGCTTTTAAACAATGTGCTGTGGCTAAAGTCGCATGACCACATAAATCCATTTCTAAATCTGGTGTAAACCAACGTAAATGTATTTTTTCGCCTTTATTAACGAAAAATGCGGTTTCTGCTACAGCATTTTCTTTTGCGATTTTTAAAAGCATTTCGTCTGGTAACCATTTAGTTAATGGCACAACACAGGCAGGATTTCCTCCAAAAATTTTATTGGTAAAAGCATCTATTTGGTATAATTCAAGTTTCATAGGTTGTTGGGTGTGTTATAGTTTAAAGTTGATAGGTTTTGAGCTGCAGATGTTGTAATTAAGCTTCCTCAAATATATAAATTTATCCCATAAAAAAAGACTGCTTTCGCAGTCTTCCTTATTTTTAGATGTTATTCAACTTTTTCAGTTTGTCTTTCCAAAGTTGTAATTCTTCTTTATATTTTTCAATATTTTTTTGAACTTCTTTCACAAATGGATTGTTTCCTTTTGAGTTATTAAAGAATCCAATATTGTTTTCTAATTGGTTGATTTCATGTTTCAACTCGTCAATTTTTCTTTTCATGAAAATTTGCTCGTTTACAATCGCTCTTTGGTCGTTTCCTTCCGAAAGTTGGTCTAAACGGTTGCTAAATTTCATCATTTCAGAATCTTTTTTAGATAAACTTAGTTTTTCAAACAATGCATCTAAAATTTTATTGAATTTTCCTTCAATATGACGACGATTTTGTGGCACTTTACCAAATTCTTTCCAAGTAGCAATGTGCGCTTTTATAGCATCTAAATCCATTTTGTGGTCACCCACTAATTCAAATGCACGAACAACTTCTAAGTATTCTTTTTTCTTTTCGAAAGCTTCAACCTCTACACCAATTTCTTCTTTTCTTGATTCGTGTAATCTATCGAAATACGCATTACAAGTCTTTTTGAATGTTTCCCAAATTTCGTCCGATTGTTTTCTTGGCACATGACCAATTTTTTTCCATTCGTCCTGAATTTGCTTCATAATTGGAGTCGTAGCTTCGAAATCTTCCGTTTCAACATTTGCTTTTGCTTTTTCAATTAAAGCTAACTTCAATTCTAAATTCTGGTGTTGTTCGTTTTTAATGTCTTTGTAAAAGGCGTTTTTAGTCGCGTTAAAATTACGAACCGCATTTTTAAAATTACTCCAAGTTTCTTCCGTTGCTTCAGCTGGCACACGTCCGGCTTTAAAGAAAGCTTCGCGTAACGCTTCTAACTTCACAATCTGATTTTGCCATTCTCCGTGATTATTTACTTTTTCAGCGCTTAATGCGTTTACTTGAGCAATAATTTCATTTTTACTAGCTAAATTTTCTTGTTCTTTTTCTTTGAATTGAGAAGATAATGCTTCACGTTTGTCGTGTAACAATTTCGTAATTTCGCTAAATTCTTGCCAGATTTTTTCTCTGTTTTCCTTGTCAACTGGTCCGATTTCTTCTTTCCAAACACGGTGTAACAATTGTAATTCTCTAAAAGATTTCGTTACATCTGGTTGATCTACTAAAAGTTTCGCTTTCGCAATAATTTCTAACTTTTGTTCTAAATTATTTTTAAAATCGGCATCTCTAATTTCTCTATCTAAATGTACAATTTCGTAAAATCTATCGACATGGAAATGAAAATTATTCCACACTAAATTGTATTTGTCTTTTGGAATTGCTCCAGTATTTTTCCAACGTTCTCTAATTTCGTTGAATTTTTTGAACATGTCTGAAATGTTTGAATCCGTGCTAGCAATTAAAGCTTTTACTTCTTCAATCAGTTGTGTTCTTTCAGCCAAATTGTTTTTTAACTGATTTTCTATGTTTTTAAAATTGTTCGATTTTTTAGCACGATAGGTATCTAATAAATGATCAAATTTTACTTTTAAAGGCGAGTGGTATTCAAATTCAGTTGTCGCATCATTTTCTGCATAAAAAGCCGAACGTTTTTCCTCAATCATATGATGATAGTGATTTAAGAACGCTTTTTTTACATCTTCAATTTGATTTTTGAAAATTAATGCTTTTTCATGACCAACTAAAGTAGTCAATTCATCCACTAATTCTTCTAAAGAAAGACTGTCGTAATCTTTTGACACAATATCTAAATCGGCATGAATAGAACCATCTTCACTAGCTTCCGCCAAATGATTGTCTATTTCATCTTGAGCAGAAACAGGTGTGTTTACTACTATATCTTGCGAAACAGTTTCATTTTCAGTCACTTCAGGTTCCTGAATTTCTATTTCATTTTCAACCGATACAGTTGCGTTGTCTTCTATTGAAGCTGTTTGTTCTTGTCCATCTGCGTGTTGCAGGTTATCATTCAATTCTTCTAACATGTTATAATGCTTAAGTTTAGGGTTCGAAGATACCAAAAGAGGCTGAAAATTCAAAGAAATTATCCTAATATATGATTAAATGTTACTTATTCCAGATTAACCACGCTTTTTCAGCTTGAAAAATAAGCATTTCATGTCCGTTTTTAGTCACGGCTCCTGCTTTTCTGGCTTTCTTTAAAAAGGCCGTTTCTTCAGGATTATACACTAAATCGAAAGCGATGTGTTTGGGTGTAAATAAGGAATAATCTAATTTTGGTAATTCGGAAATATTAGGAAAAGTTCCTAGTGGAGTCGTGTTAATAATAATTTGATATTCGTTAAAAATATCTGCATTTATTTCATTGTAACCAATTTCATATTCAGAAGGATTTCTAGAAACAAAATCAAATTCAATTTTTAGTTTTTTCAAGGCATAAGCAATAGCTTTACTAGCACCGCCAGTTCCTAAAATTAATGCTTTTTTATGGTGACTTTTAAGTAAGGGTTTTAAAGCTTTTTTGAAACCAAAAAAATCGGTATTGTAGCCTTTTAATTTTTTACTTTTCGTTATAGAAATGCAATTTACAGCTCCAATTTTTTTGGCATTTTTAGAAATTTTATCTAATAATGGAATGATAGATTCTTTGTACGGAATAGTGACATTTAAGCCAATTAAACCTTTTGTGTTTTGAATAATTTGGCTTACTTCTTTTACGTTTTGAATGTCGTAATTTCCGTATTCACAATTGTCAAAATGATTGTGTAAGAATTTTTCAGTGAAATGTTTTTTCGAAAAAGAATAACTTATGTTCTTACCGATAAGTCCAAACTTTCGTTGTTTCTTAAGTGATTTCTTTTTCATTTTAGTTATGCTTTAGTAAATTTCGATTTGAAAATTTTAATAAAAATAGGTAAAATCGACAGTAAAACAATACCTAAAACAACTTTTTCGAAATTATTTTTTACGATTTCAAATTGTCCTAAGAAATAACCCATAAGCGTAATTCCGGCAACCCAAAGAATAGCGCCAAGAATACAATTGATGATATAATTTCTGTATTTCATGCTTCCAGCTCCTGCAACAAAAGGAGCGATTGTTCTTACTATTGGTACGAAACGCGCCATAATTACTGCTTTTCCACCATTTTTTTCGAAGAAATCTTCTGTTTTCTCGATATATTCTCTTTTTAAGAATAAAATTTTCTTTTTTTCTTTGATCAGTTCCCCGAATTTATGACCTACAAAATAGTTTAAATTATCACCTAAAAGTGCAGCTAAAATTAATAAAGGTATGATGATAATTAAACTCAATTTTCCTGTTGTAGCTGCAATAACTCCAATAGCAAAAAGCATCGAGTCGCCAGGTAAAAGTGGCATAATTACGAAGCCGGTTTCTACAAAAACAACTAGAAATAAAATGAAGTAAATTAACGTGTTGTATTGGTCAATTAATTGTGTAATTACGGTTAATGGGTCTTTTAAAAAGTGTAATAAAAAGTCGATAAATTCCATTGATTGGGCTTAAATATTATGGTTTTTGATAATTTTTTGTACGTTTTTTGATTCCCAAACATGTGGAAATAAATCTTTTAAAATGTAATTTTTATGAAAATCGGTAATTAAAGCTAGATTTAACGCATCAATGGCATTAAATTCTTCGTCAATATTGTAATATAAACCCACCATTCTGTATTGAATTTCTGATTCGTTAGGATATAAATCTTTTGCTTGATTTAAGATTTCAAAAGCAGCAGAAACTTCTCCTAGTACATATAAAACATCACTCCAGCAAAGGAAATTATCTAATTCAATATCGCCGTTTTCAAATGCTTTTCTGTAACCTTCTTCCGCTTCTTCAATAAAATTTAAATACTGATTGATATTCGCATATCTTCTCCAATATAGCGAGTTTTCACCATCTATTCCAATTGCTTTATTGATGTAATATAACGATTTTTGATAGTTTTTTTCAGAAATGTAAAAATCGGTAATTGCTAACCAAGCCTTATCTAACAATGGATCTTCGTGAACTGTTTTTAGATAAAAATTTAAGGCTTGTTCTTTATTTCCTAGCTTTTCATAGCATTTTCCAATGCGTAAAAAGGCAAATGAAGTGGGATCGTCCAATTCAATTGTAATGTTGTAACAATCAATAGCTTCTTGATAGCGTTTAAGTTTTTCTAACGATTTGGCTTTTTCTAAAAAGGCTCCTAAAAAACCTTCGTCAATTAAACAAGCGTAATCGAAAGCCCAAACTGCTTTTTCATACTCTTTTAAAGCATAAAATTGGCGACCTAATTGATGCCAAGCCACTTCGCTATATGGATTTTTGTCGATGAAATTTTCTAAATAAACAATGGCTTCTTTGTTCTGATCTAAGAAATCGAAACAATACACTACGTTGTATAAGGCAGAATAATCTTCTTCATCGTTTTCTAAACATAAAATAAAATTGTCTTTTGCTAATTCTAAATTATCCATGAACAAGTATTCCATTCCAATCATAGAATAGATATCGGCTTCGTCATCTGTATAACGAAGTGCGTTATTTAAATGTTCGATGGCTTTTTCGTGCTGGTCTCTTTTAGAGCAAATATTAGCACGCTGAATGAAAACTTCTTCGTTAGTTGGTTCTAATAAAGCGATTTCATTTAGTATTTTTTCAGCTTGTTCAATTTTGTCGTCGTAGATTAATATTTCTACGTGAACTAGTTTTAAACCTGTAGATTTTGGATGTTGTTCTAAGCCCAATCGTAAAGCTTTTTTGGCTAGATTGATTCTTCCCGTGTCCATATAGTGCAAAACAATGTCCTCGAATTCTTCTGAATCAAAGAAAAAGACCTTGTTGGTTTTTAACATCGATTCAAATTTAGAAAGCGATAAGTTGTTTTCTTCCTCTTCTTCTTCATGACTCATATTCATAGCACAACTATTTAAAGTTCATGTAATAAAATTACGTAATTAAATGCTCACAATTTCCTTGCCAAGTGTATGTTTTGAACAATTTAATTAACAAAAATCAAGTTCAAAAACAACTATATAACAACACAGAATAGAGAAATTTTAAAAATTAATATAATTTATCTATTCTGTGTTTCAAATAAATATGATGTATTAAAGATTTAAAGCTTGAACTTCATCCATAACTTTCAATAATAATTGACAACCTTCTTCAATTTCTTGGCTGGAAATAGTAAGTGGTGGTGTGATTCTAATAGCAGTTCCTTCGAATAATAACCAAAATAAAATTAGACCACGTTTGTGACAACGTAAAATAACTTCGTTGGTGATATTCGGACTTTTTGTCATAGCTGCTAACATTAAGCCTTTTCCTCGAACTTCAGTAATTAAAGGGTGCACCAATAATTTTCGGAATAGTTTTTCTTTTTCTAGCGTTTCCGCCATTAAATTGGTTTCGGTAATTTCTTGTAAGGTTGCTAAACAAGCGGCTGCAATTACGGGATGACCGCCAAATGTAGTAATATGTCCTAATTTCGGATTGTCGTATAATAAATCCATATGTTCTTCGGACGCAACGAATGCACCAACTGGCATGCCGCCGCCCATTCCTTTTCCGATGACTAATATATCAGGAATACATTCGTAATTTTCAAAACCGAATAATTTTCCAGTACGACCAAATCCGGGTTGAATTTCGTCTATAATTAACATCGCGCCAACTTCTGTACAACGTGCTCGAACTTTTTTTAGAAAATCGTTTTGTGGTTGAATAAATCCTGCACCACCTTGAATAGATTCTAAAATAATTCCGGCAGTTTTTGTGGTAATTTTTTGAATGTCTTCTTCGTTATTAAATGTAATGAAATCGACATCTGGAATTAAAGGTCGGAATACTTGTTTGCGTTCTTCGAATCCCATTACACTCAAACTTCCCATCGTATTTCCGTGATAGGCATTATGACAAGAAATGAATTGACTTCTTCCAGTTACTCTTCTTGCTAATTTTAAAGCACCTTCCGTAGCTTCTGTTCCAGAATTTACCAAATACGTTTTTTTTAACGGATGTGGAAGATGGTGTGCCAATAATTTACAATATTCTGTTGCTGGATTTTGAGCATATTCGCCATACACCATTACGTGAGAATATTTGTCTAATTGGTCTTTTATCGCATTGTTAACTCGCTCATTTTGATGTCCTAAACTACAAGCCGAAACGCCAGCTACAAAATCTAAATATTTATTTCCAGATGTGTCGTAAATATAAGAACCTTTAGCATGAGAAATTTCCATAGCTAATGGGTGAGGAGAGGTTTGCGCTTGATATTTAAAGAAATCTTGTAACATGTTTAGTTTAGAAGTTTATGAGGTTAAAAGTTTAAAAGGGTTTGCTAATTGCTTTTCACTAATCACTTTTTACTTTTTACTTTTGCCTTTTTACTTGGCTCTTTTTTATCTGATTTCCCATAATCCGTAGTTTCTTTCATTACGTCCATGGGTTTTTTCTCTTCTTTGTCTTTCTTTTTAGTTTCTGCTTTTATTTTTTCGTCGATGGCTTTTTCTTCATCTGGAAAAATATTGTCTAAAGAAGTTATTTTCTCCTCAATTCGCCAAACAAAACCACGAAGTCTTCTGGCATTTTTAGGAAAATCTTTATCTGGATAGGTATCACTTAAAATTTGTTTGAAAGAAGTTAATTCTAAAATTTTATTATCCTCTAATTGCATGTTAATGCTACTCGACACACCTTTGTCAATACCAACCATTTCATCGGCATCGTTATACATGAAATAGATTTTCTCGGTATTTTTTATTAAATCGACTTCGTATAATTTGTTTTCTCTAAATTTTCCGTACAAAAATTGCCCTTTCACTTGGTTATAATTGTCTTCTCCAAGTGTGTCTTTTTGAACTAAAAAGGCATTATTTAAAATTTTTAGGGAATCTAATTTTTCGGTTTTGTTATTTCCAACTAAATGAATTTCGTCTCCTGTCATTTGGTTATCGGCATTCCAAATAACGGGTTTTCCGATTAGTTTTGTCAATTGTGTTTTATTGTTAGCATGAATAGAATCACATTTTCCGCTCATGTCTTTTTTAAAAAAACGAACATTATCAAACGCTCTTGTTGTTCTGTCTTCAATTGGTCCTGTTACTAATATTTTTTTACCGTGTAAGTACATAGTATCTTTTTCAACTAAAGTTTTAATCAATGCTTTTTTGGTAATGAACATTGAATCTCTTTTAGTTCCGCCAATATTTCTGTAGACTTCTGCATAATGTCCGGTCGCAATCATATTATTGATGGTATCCGTAATTTTTACATTATTTGTGGCTTTCGCGAAGTTTTTCTTTCTGTCGTAATTGATAATATCGCCTTCCACTTTCCTATTATTATATACGATATTCGATTTGTCGAGCAGTTTTCCTACATCATTTTTAGTATCGTAAAATGCTTTCGTAGTATTGATAACATTATCTTGACTAGTGATAGTACTTGGTCCGTATACATAGGCATGACCAGAATTATCGTAAAAATCTAAATTATTCGTTTTAATAGTCACTTTCGGATTTACAACAGTAACCGCCGTTTTGAAAGAATATTTTTTATTGTTTAAATAGTATCTTCCTGATTTGCTTTTTAGGGTATTTTCTTTGTTGATAATTGTTCCCCAGCTCGTGTAATAAGCTTCTTGAGATTTTCTGTTGAAATGAATGGTATCTGTAGTTAAGTTAGAATCCGGTGAACGTAAATTCACATTTCCTGTTGCGAAGGCTTGTAATGTTTTTCCATCGTATTCTGCATAACGACTATTCATTACAATAGTATCACCTTGATTTAATTGTACATTTCCAAAGGCTTTTATATAGTCTTCATCAGTGTAATGATAAGCTTTGTTACAATTAATCAGTACGCCATTGTGTTGAACTTGAACATTTCCTGTAAATACAATCGCACCAGGAATTTCATTTTGGTTTTTATCAATAAAATCGGAATGTATAATTCTAATAGCATTTGGATTTGCTGGTGGTGATGTTTCAAAAGGAGTTTGTGCATTTCCAAATACAATGGAGAACAACAAAACGACAGCATATATATATATTCTCAAGGTTTCTATTTTTTGTCAAATTTAAGTAAAATGTATAAAAAGGAATACGGTTTAAGAATATTTTATGGTTTTTTTTATAAGATGCAGGTTTTGCCACAAAGACACGAAGGCACAAAGAAAATTTTTTTAGATTGTCTTGAGTTTTAAGCATAAAAAAAATCCCGATTGCTCGGGATTTTAGTTACTGAAATAAGTTCAGAATGAATTTATCTTGTGATAGTTTGTGTTCTGTCTGGTCCGACTGAAACAACTTTTATAGGCACTTCTAATTCTTTTTCAATGAATTCGATGTATGTTTTTAATTCTGAAGGTAATTCCTCATAAGTTGTCATACCTGTTAAATCTGCTTGCCAACCTTTCATTTCTGTATAAATTGGTTGTACGTTTTCTGGTTCAATATTATATGGGAAATGTTTTAATGTTTCTCCTTTATAGTTGTAAGCTGTACAAACGTTTAACGTTTCGAATCCAGATAAAACATCACCTTTCATCATGTATAATTCAGTTACACCATTTACTTCAACAGCATATTTTAAAGCTACTAAGTCTAACCATCCACAACGACGCGCACGACCAGTAACTGAACCGAATTCGTTACCGATTTTTGCCATATTAGCTCCAACTTCGTCAAAAAGTTCTGTTGGGAAAGGTCCACTTCCTACACGAGTAGTGTATGCTTTGAAAATTCCGAAAACTTCTTTTACTCTGTTTGGTGCAATTCCTAAACCTGTACAAGCTCCAGCTGCAGTAGTGTTAGAAGAAGTTACAAATGGATACGTTCCAAAATCTACATCTAATAACGAACCTTGCGCACCTTCAGCTAAAATTGTTTTTCCAGCTTTTAAGGCTTTGTTTAAATATTCTTCTGAATCTATGAAAGTTAGTGTTTTTAATTCTTCAACAGCTGTGAAAAATTCTTCTTCCATTTCTGCTAAATTGTATTGCAAATTTACATCGTAAAAAGCAATCATAGCTTCATGTTTGTCGGCTAAAGCGCGGTATCTTTCTTTGAAATCTGCCATTTCAATATCACCAATTCTTAAACCATTTCTACCGGTTTTGTCCATATAAGTTGGACCAATTCCTTTTAAAGTAGAACCAATTTTCGCTTTTCCTTTAGAAGCTTCAGATGCGGCGTCTAATAATCGGTGCGTTGGTAAAATTAAATGTGCTTTTCTTGAAAGTAATAATTTTGATTTGATGTCTAAATTGAATTTTTCTAATCCTTCAATTTCTTTTTGAAACACTACAGGATCCATTACTACACCATTTCCGATAATATTTACATTGTTTTTGTGAAAAATCCCAGAAGGAATGGTTCTTAAAACATGTTTAATTCCATCAAATTCAAGTGTATGTCCAGCATTTGGTCCGCCTTGAAAACGAGCAATAATGTCGTATTTTGAAGTTAATACATCGACGATTTTTCCTTTTCCTTCGTCACCCCATTGTAATCCGAGTAGTAAGTCTACATTCATTGTGTTGTTGTTTGTTGTTTGTATTTATGCTTTAAAGGGACAAGTCGCGACTTGTCCTTATTTATTTTTTTGTTCCGTAAAAATATAAGGAATGTGTTTCAATGTTAATTCCGAACATTTCTTCCATAGTTTGTTTGATTTGTTGAATACGAGGATCACAAAATTCAATCACTTCGCCTGTATCCGTTAAAATAATATGGTCGTGTTGTTTGTCGAAATAAGATTTCTCGTAATGCGCTTGGTTTTGACCAAATTGATGACGACGTACTAATTTACAATCTAATAATAATTCGATGGTGTTATATAAAGTGGCACGAGAAACACGATAATTCTTGTTTTTCATTTTGATATACAAAGATTCGATATCAAAATGTTCTTGATTTTCGTATATTTCTTGAAGTATAGCGTAGCGCTCAGGTGTCTTGCGATGCCCTTTTTCTTCAAGGTATTTTGTAAAAACGTTTTTAACCGTTTCTTGGTTTTGGTTGTTATCCATTTGCTGTTTAAATGAAAGGAAATGCAAATATAGTAAAAAGTGATTAGTGATTAGTGATTAGTGAAAAGTAAAAAATGTTTTTTTATTTAATTACGATTTTAGTGTTATTTACTAATCACATTTACTCTTTACTAATTATTATAAACTCTTGTAACTTTATCAATGCCATCTACAGTTTTTATGTTTTCGATTAATTTTTTAAGAATCATATTGTTTTGAACTACAACTGTAATTTGTCCGTTAAAAATTCCTGCATCGGTATTTAAGCTGATACTTTGAATGTTCACATGCATTTGATTTGAAATTACTTTTGTTAATTCATTTGTTAATCCCATCACATCCATTCCGGTAATTCTTAAGATGGCATTGAATTCTTCTTGAGTAGAATCAATCCATTTGGCTTGTACAATTCGGTACGCAAAATTAGATTGTAAACTTATCGCATTCGGACAATCGGTTTTATGTACTTTTATCCCTTCATTTATAGTAACAAATCCGAAAACACTATCACCAGGAATTGGATTACAACAAGGAGAAAGTTTGTACTCTAACTTACTTTGTTCCGTTCCGAAAACTAATAAATCTAATTTTTTAGTAGAATCGTTTTTTTGAGCTTTTTCATCGTTAGTACTCGGACTTCTTTTAATCGTTTTCTTGAAAAAGTTGACTAAAGTATTGCTTTTTTGAGCCGCATAATCCCGTAATTGCTGGTTTTCAATCGCACCAATTCCAACACGGTAAAACAAATCTAAACTTGTTTGTAGTTTAAAATAGTTTACCAGTTCGTTTATTGTTGCTTCGTTTAAAGTAACTTTTAAGTGGCGTAATTTTCGGGTAAGAATTTCTCTTCCGTCTTCGCCAATTTTTTTGATATTATCGTTTAATACGTTTTTAATTTTGTTTTTTGCTCGGGCTGTCGTTACATAATCAAGCCAATGGATTGTTGGTTTTTGATTTTGAGAAGTAATAATTTCAACTTGATCACCACTATTTAATACATAATTTAAAGGCACTAATTTCCCGTTGACTTTCGTACCACGAGTTTTTACTCCAATTTCTGAGTGAATACTAAAAGCAAAATCTAGCGAAGTTGCGCCTTTTGGTAACGATTTAATTTCCCCTTTTGGTGTAAAAATATATATTTCTTTTGCGTATAAATTCAGTTTGAAATCTTCCACAAAATCAACCGCATTATTGTTTGAATTTTCAAGTGCTTCTTTAAGTTGATTTAACCAAATTTCTAAGCTATTTTCTTCAGTAGCATTATTTTTATATTTGTAATGTGCTGCGTAGCCTTTTTCGGCAATTTCATCCATACGTTCACTTCGAACTTGAATTTCTACCCAACGACCCATTGGTCCCATAACGGTAATGTGTAACGCTTCATAACCCGTTGATTTTGGGGAAGAAATCCAATCACGTAAACGACTTGGACTTGGTCGGTAATGATCTGTCACAACTGAATAAATTTTCCAAGCTAGGAATTTCTCATCGTGAAGATTTGATTTATAGATAATTCTAAGCGCAAATTTATCGTAAACTTCATCGAAAGTTACTCCTTGAGCTTTCATTTTTCTTCGGATAGAATAGATAGATTTCGGTCGGCCTTTAATGATAAAATCGATACCTTCTTCTAACATCGATTTTCCTAAAACATCAGAAATAGCCTTAATATAAGCGTCTTGTTCTTCTTTTGTTTCTTTGATTTTACTAAAAATATCAGCGTAAACTTCTGGTTCTGTATATTTTAAACCTAAATCTTCTAATTGTGTTTTGATATTATATAAACCTAATCGATGGGCGAGAGGCGCATAAATATATAAGGTTTCTGATGCGATTTTGGCTTGTTTGTAATCTGCCATTCCGTCCATAGTTTGCATGTTGTGCAATCTATCCGCGATTTTAATTAGAATTACTCGAACATCATCGTTTAACGTCAGTAACATTTTTCGGAAATTTTCCGCTTGAAGAGAAATTTCTTGTTCGTTTTTTACTTTTGGAATTTTGGTTAATCCTTCAACAATTTTTGCAATTTTAGGATTAAACATTTTTTCAATGTCAGAAATGGTGATGTCAGTATCTTCCACCACATCATGCAATAGGGCAGAAGCAATACCAGTTGAGCCCAAACCAATTTGAGAAGCTACAATTTTAGCCACAGCAATAGGATGAAAAATATAGGCTTCACCTGATTTTCTTCTTTGTTCGCTATGTGCTTCTACAGCAACATCAAAAGCTTTACGAATTAGTTTTTTATCTTCATCTGTAAGATTTTGATAACTAATACGAAGTAGCTCTTTATATTCTTTGGCAATGGCTTTGTTTTCTGCTTCTAAATCTATCTCTGTCATATTTGAATATTGGGAAATATAAAAATAGTGTTTAAAATTTAGATATCAAAAAAAGATTAAAGAAATATTAAGGTAAGAACAGAGATAAAAATATGTTAAAACACGGATTAGAGAAATTTTTTAAATTTATATAATTTCTCTAATCTGTGTTGTTTTTATTAGTTTTTAAATTTGCTATTGTTTATTAAAATCTAAATCCTGAAAATCGTAGCTAAAATCGGTAAGTTCAGAAATTGCTGCCATTTTAATATTGGTGTTGTTGGCTGAAAAAGTGATTAAAGCATCAGCATTAAAACTTCTATTGAACCATTTTACGGCAAATGAGTTGTCTTTATAGAAGAAAATTTCACCAGCTAATTGTGGTGAACGCTCCGAATTAAAATACATTTTTCCTTTTTTCTCAGAAATCGTAATGTTTCCAAACCAATTGTCTTTGTAAGTTCCGATGTAATTCTTAGCTTCAATTTTTAATTTATTCTTCTTGTTTTCTGCAATTTTTGCCCAAACTTCTGTGGTTACTTTATCCGCTTCTGCGATGTTATTTTTTTCTCTTTCACTTAAAATTTTGACATAATCTTTATAATCGATTTTTAAATACGCATCTTTTATAGTGTTAGTAATCGCATTGAAAGCCGCACCAGATTGCTGATTGGTCAACACTACAATTCCTAAATTTAATTCTGGAATAAGAGTGACTTGCGTTACAATTCCTTCTAAACCACCAGTGTGCGTGACTTGTTTATAACCTTTCACATCACTTAAAAACCAACCTAAACCATAACCAGAAAAATGTGTAAAATAAGGTTCTCTCGTTCTAGCTGGAATGACAGTTTGTAATTGCCACATTTCGTTATGTTGCGCTTCCGAAAATAATTTATTTTGCTTTTCTGAACCATATTTTCCTTGTTGCAATTGCATAATCATCCATTTACTCATGTCGTTGACAGAAGAATAAATTCCGGCAGCTGCATCAAAAGTTTGATTTTTATATCGAGAAATGACTTTTAATTTTCCGTCTGTTGGTACGTGTGGATCGATAATATTTGTAGTGTCTTTCAAACGTAAAAAAGAACCTGCACTATTGTTCATTTCTAGAGGTTTCATCATTCTGTTTTCTATGAAATCGCACCATGATTGACCGCTTACTTTTTCAATTACTTCTCCAGCTACGATGTATAATAAATTATCATAATCGTATTTGGTTCTGAATGCAGAAACAGGTTTTAAATATTGTAAATTTTCAATGACATCTTTTGGTTTGAAATTACTTCCGTCAGGCCAAATCATTAAATCTCCAGCGCCTAAACCTAAACCACTTCTGTGCGTAACTAAATCGCGAACGGTGAATTCAGTCGTAACATATTCGTTATACATTTTAAAATTAGGTAAGTGTTTTATCACTTTATCGTCCCAATTCATTTTTCCTTCGTCTACTAACATGGCGATTGCAGCCGTTGTGAAGGCTTTACTGTTTGAAGCCACTCCGAAAAGTGTATTTCCGTCAACTTTATCTTTTTTTAGTATAGATTTTACGCCGTAACCTTTACTGTGAATGATTTTTCCGTCTTTTACAACGGCTACAGCAACACCAGGAACGTTAAATGCTTTTAGAGTGTTTTCTGCTACTTCATCAATTTGTTTTTCTGTAATTTGAGAAAAAGCAGTGAATGAGGTTAGAAGTGAGATTAATATTATTTTTTTCATTTTATGATGTTTTTGGTTTGTTGTTTTATTTGGAACACAGATTGGAGAAATTTTAAAAATTTATATAATTTCTTTAATCAGTGTTGTTTTTGTTTTTATAATTATTTAATCGGCTCATTGACTAATCGAAAATTGGCTAATTAAAAACCTCTTTGTCTTTTGGCTTCGAATAGTAAAATCGCAGCGGCTACCGAAACATTCATAGAATCGATAATGCCTTGCATTGGAATGTTGATGTTTTTGGTTGAATTTTGTCGCCAAACTTCTGTAATTCCTGTGGCTTCTGTTCCCACAACTAAAGCGGTTGGTTCGTTATAATTTTGGGTGTGATACGTGGCCGAATCTTGTAAAGTCGCACAGTAAATATTAATATTATGTTCTTTTAAAAAGGCAATGGCTTCTTCTGAAGTCGCCACAGCAATTTGTCGTGTAAACAAACAACCTACACTTGAACGCACAATATTTGGATTGTATAAATCCGATTTTGGATTGGCAATAATTACCGCATCAATATTTGCCGCATCGGCTGTACGTAATAATGCCCCTAAATTTCCTGGTTTTTCTAAGCCTTCTGCGACTAAAATTAATGGATTTTTAGATAATTTTAAATCTGATAATTGTAAAGGTTTCGATTTCGCAATGGCGATAATTCCTTCAGTTGTATCGCGATAAGCTAATTTTTGGTAGACTTCTTTCGAAATTTCAATCAATTCCACTTGTTGTGAAGTTAATTTTTTGATTTGATTTTCCGAGATGATTTCAGGTAAAAACAAAACAGTTTCTAATTTGTATCCGCCTTTTACGGCCAATTCAATTTCACGTTGTCCTTCAATAATAAAAGTTCCCGATTGTTTTCGTGCTTTGGCTTTGTCTTGCAATAAAACTAAGTTTTTTACAAACGGATTTTGAATGGAGGTGATTTGTTTCATTTTGAGTAACTAAGTTGCTAAGAATCTAAGTTACAAAGTTATCTTTTTTAGAGATAAAAACAAAGTCGCAAAACGAATGGCTTTGCGACTTTGAAAATTAGTAATTTGAGATTTAGTTTTTCACTTCCGACTTCACACTTCCAGTTTCATACTTCCCTTTATATCTTTCGTATAATTCTGTTTGATGGCTTTCTAAACTAATTTGTCTTCCATCAATAAAAGCGTGAGATAATTTATTGGTTTTCATATCTAAAGCATCACCTTCAGAAATGAATAGGGTAGCGCTTTTTCCAGTTTCTAATGTTCCGTATTTGGCATCAATTCCTAATATTTTTGCGGTGTTGGATGTGATTAATTTTAAGGCATCTTCTTTGTTCATTCCCCAAGCGGCGCAAGTTCCGGCATAAAAAGGTATGTTTCTGGTTTGCATACGTTCCATATCACCTGAATTTTCTAAACCAACTACAATTCCTTTATCGGTTAAGATTTTCGCTATTTTGTAAGGTAAGTTTACATCTTCATCTTCAGAATTAGGCACATCATGAATTCTTCTTAATAAAACAGAAACGTTATTTTCTTTCAATAAATCGGCAATTTTGTGTGCGTTATACCCACCAATAATCACTAACTTTTTAATTCCATTTTTCTTTTTGAATAAGATAATATCTGTAATTTCTTTTTCGCCATTTGCGTTTACATACAAGGTTTTATCTCCGTTTTGTAAACCATTCATGGCATCGTAAGGAATGTCTTTTACTTTTTTATCTGAATTTGAATAACCTAAAGCTTGGTCAAAAAATAACTGAATCGCTTTAGTTTGTTCGTCGTATTTTTTGTTTGGTTCGATGCCGCCTGGTTCAGCCCACCAACCTAATCTGGCATAGCTATTTGGCCAACGCATGTGGATTCCGTCATTTTCTTTAATAACGGCGTCTTCCCAGTTCCAAGCATCTAATTGAACAACAGACGAAGTTCCAGAAATTCTTCCACCACGAGGTGTAATTTGCGCTAATAAAACTCCATTTGGTCTTGCTGCTTCTGTTAATTTCGATTCTGCATTATAGGCAATTAAACTTCTAATATGTGGATTGAATTCTCCAATTTCGCTTTCATCATCTGAAGCACGAACCGCATCAACTTCTACTAATCCTAAAGTTGAATTAGGTGCGATGAAACCTGGATAAATGTGTTTTCCGTAAGCTTCAATTGTAATGTCATGTTTGGCAGGTCTGGCTAAAGTTCCATCTGTAATAGTGGCAATTTTTCCATCAATAATAGAAATTAAACTGTTTTCCTGTATTTTTCCATTACCTAAATGCGCGGTTCCACCCATAATTAAAATGGATTTTGTTTGCTTAGGTGCTGGTGTTTGTTGCGCAAAACTTACTAATGAAGTTAGTGCTAATATGTATGTTAATTTTTTCATTAGTTGTTGTATTTAGCGTGAAATTCTCTACATTTTTCACCAAGCGTATCACAGTGGTAATGTCCAGTCGATTTTTTCTTTGGTTCTTGCGTTTTTAAGCCTTTATTTTTGGCGTCTAACAATAAATTAATCAATTCATTTCTTTCTTTTTGAACCAATTCGTTTTTGGCGTTTTCTTGATCAATATCGAAGAATACAATTCCATCAACAACTGTTTTTTCTGCTTTTGCATAAATGGTTAAAGGATTATCAGACCAAAGCACCACATCGGCATCTTTACCCACTTTAATACTTCCCACTTTATCATCCACTTGTAATAATTTAGCTGGATTTAAGGTTACGAAATTCCAAGCTTGTTCTTCTGTAACCCCACCATATTTTAAAGTTTTTGCTGCTTCGTGATTTAATCTTCTAGACATTTCAGCATCATCAGAATTAATAGAAACGGTAACACCAACATTATTCATAAGTGCTGCATTATATGGAATCGCATCGTTTACTTCATATTTATAACCCCACCAATCTGCAAAAGTGGAACCACCAACTCCATGTTTCGCCATTTTATCAGCTACTTTATATCCTTCTAAAATGTGTGTGAAGGTTTGAATTTTGAAGTTGTATTTCTCAGCTACTTTTAATAGCATGTTGATTTCAGATTGTACGTAAGAATGACAAGTAATGAAACGTTTTTTGTTTAAAATTTGACTTAAAGTTTCTAATTCAATATCAAATCGTGGTGCAATTTTTCCTTTTTTCGCATTGTAAGTATCCCATTCTTTTTGGTAAGCCAATGCACGAGAGAAATAATCTTCATATACTTGTTCTACACCCATTCTAGATTGAGGAAAACGTAATCTTTCCACGTCACCCCAATTAGATTGTTTTACGTTTTCACCTAAAGCAAACTTGATATATTTTGGCGCATCTTTTACTAACATTTCCTCAGGATTGTAACCCCATTTTAGTTTGATAAAAGCGGCACGACCACCAATTGGATTAGCAGAACCGTGTAATAAATTGGCAGCAGTTACACCACCAGCTAAGTTTCTATAAATATTAATATCATCAGAGTTAACTACATCTTCAATGGTTACTTCGGCTGAAGAATTTTGTCCGCCTTCGTTTACACCATTTGAAATGGCAATATGTGAATGTTCGTCAATAATTCCAGCAGTTAAGTGTTTTCCAGTTGCATCGATAACTTTTCCTTTTTGAGGTAAGTTTTTACCGATTTTGACAATTTTTCCATTTTCAATTAAAACGTCAGTTTCTTTTAAAATTCCGTCTTTTTCTCCTGTCCAAACGGTTGCGTTCTTAAATAGAATCGTTTCTTGTTTTGGTTTTGAAGCATTTCCGAAAGCCATATTTGGGAAAGTTATCGGATAAAAAACAGGTGCTTTTTTCTCTTCTTTTTTGTCCGTAACTGCATCTTTCTTAACTTCTGTAGTTTCTGATTTTTTAACGGCTGACCAATAAACTTCTTTGCCATTTTCTAAAATAGCTTTTCCAGATAAACCTGTTTCTGATTTTAATCCAGAAATTCTAATGAATTTAGAAGCAACAGAATCTTTACTTTTAATCACCATGGTAATCCAAGGTTCGTTGTAAGTTAGTTTTGTTCCAAATTCTACTTTATCCTGAGAAATTTTAGCGTCTAATTTTGAAATTTCACCTTCAATTGCTAAATCGTATTTCGTATTATCAAAAGTCAAATCGTATTTTCCTCTAATATCTGAAGGTTGCATTTTTTCAATTACGAATCGGTTTCCTTGAATCCAGTTTTCTTGAATCGTATTTTTAGCATCAAAAATATCACCGCTAACAATAATAAAATTGGCTAAATTTCCTTTTTTCAAAGAACCAATATTTGATTGATTCGCAATTTTTGCTGGAATTTCAGTCAAAGCAGCAATAGCTTTTTCTTTTGGAAATCCTAATTCTACTGCTTTTCTTAAGTTCGTTAAAAAGTCTTTTGGATTTTTTAAATCGGCTGTAGTTAAAGCAAAATTGATGTTGTTTTCAGCAAGTACTTTCAAATTGTATGGCGCTTGATTCCAAAATCTCATATCAGACAAAACAACCTGTTCTGCTAAAAAGGAATCTGAAACATCATAAGCATCTGGGAAATTAATTGGCATAATCAAAGTAGCATTCGTTTTTTTAACTTCTTCAATTCGCTCAAATTCGTTTCCACTTCCTTTAATGATGTAGTTTATTCCAAATTCGTCACCAATTTTATCTGCTCTTAAAATGTTTAATTTATCTCCAGCATTAAAGATTTGAAGTAAATTTTTATTCTGATTGAAAACTTCTAATGAAGCATCTTTACTTTTTGAACCACCAGCTGCATACCATTTTGCATCGTGGTAAAACTGACGAATTAACGCCATACTTCCCATTAATGAGGAAGGATAAGATTGACTAGAAAGTGAGCTTCTTTTAAAAGTAAGATGTTGAGATATTTTTTTATTTAAAATACGATTTCCATTAGTTTCTCCGTCGTTTAATGTCCAAAGTAAACCTGTTCCGGCAACAATTCCATCGTTATTAAAACTTAAAACAGTTCCGAAACCTGTATCTCTTAAATCTTTAGCAACTTTTTCATCGTAGTTTGAATTTTCAAAGGCATTAAAATCGGCTCTAATATGGTCGTTCCAATAGTATCCGTTTCTTTCCGAATCGTATTGTGGTGCTCTTGAATTTCTTGGTTTAGCTTGAGGTTTTTGAATACCAAATTCGGTATACAAATCAATAAATGATGGGTAAATTGTTTTACCAGTAGCATCAATTATTGTAGCTTCTTTAGGAATGGAAACTTGGGCTCCAATTTCTAAGATTTTATCCTCTTTTATTAAAATTGTAGCTTTTTCAATTTTGACATTTGATGAAGTGTAAACGGTAGCATTTGTTACTGCTACAACGTTTTTGAAGGATTGTTTTACGCCGTCATTTTTCGGAAAATAATCTTGGCTAAAACTTAAATTAACAGTCAGAAGAACTATTAAGAGTTTAAATATTCGCATAGTTTTGGTTTTTTGTGTGCTAAAAATAGGAAAATTATTGATAAGATTTTCCTTTGAATAGATTTTTAACAGATGTTATATCTAAAGGGAATTCTAAAATAATGTGAGTTAAACTTAATAATAATCAAAGTTTTTAAAACTATCTTCATTAAGTTTATATTGAGAAATAAGAATTAGAAAAATATTGAGTAGGTCAATATTCAATTTCGGCATTATAAAATTCCTCTTGCTTTAATTTCTAAATATTGATTGATGGTATCAATAGTTAAACTTTCTGGCTGCGTTAATAAAGCGTAAATTCCGTATTTTCTTAATTCGTTTACGATTAATCGTTTCTCAAAATCGAATTTTTCTGCAATTACTTTATCGTAAACTTCTTGAATATTTTCTGCTTTTTTATCAATTAAATCGTTTAACTCTGTATTTTTAAAGAACACAACCATCAATAAATGATTTTTTGCGATTCCTTTTAAATAAGGTAATTGTCTGTTTAAACCATCTAAAGTTTCAAAATTCGTATATAAAATAATCAAACTTCTTTGATTAATATGCTTTTTTACATCGACATACAAACGGCTGAAATCGCTTTCAAAATAATTGGTTTTGATATTGTATAAATTTTCCAAAATCAGATTCATTTGGCTGCTTCTTCTTTCGGCAACAATTTTGTTTTCTACCTTTTTGGAAAAAGTAAACATTCCAGCTTTGTCGTTTTTCTTTAAAATTACGTTGGATAAAACTAAAGTCGCATTTATCGCATAATCTAATAAACTTAAACCATTAAAAGGCATTTTCATGACACGACCTTTATCAATAACCATATACACATTTTGTGATTTTTCGTCTTGAAACTGATTAATCATCAAAGCGTTTTTCTTGGCAGTTGCTTTCCAATTTATGGTTCTCATATCGTCACCTTGAACATATTCTTTAATTTGTTCAAACTCCATGGTGTGACCAATTCTTCTAATCTTTTTTAATCCGTGTTGGAATAATTTATTAGAAAAAGCAATCAAATCGTATTTTCTTAATTGAATGTACGATGGATAAGTTGGCACCATTTGACCGTTATCGAAAGTATATCTTTTCGAAAGTAATTTTAATGGCGAAATGGTATAAATATTTAGGTTTCCGAAAGAATATTCGCCTCTTTCTGTTGGTCGAAGGAAATAGTTAATATCGGTTTTTTCTTGAGCTTTTATTTTTTTCTGAATGGTAAAATTTCGAACCTGAAATTGAAACGGAATTTCGTCTACCACATTTATTCCAATTGGGAAGGTGTATTTATTTGAAACTTTGATTATGATTTCATTTTCATCACCATTAGATAATTTTTCAGGTGTATTTCTACTCGCTATTATTTTTTGTCCGAATGAAAACAGAATTATATAATCGATAATTGTAAAAACTAATAAAATAAAAAACACATACCAACTTGCAGAATATAAAGCTGGAAAAAAGAATGAAAGTATAAAACAAGTAATGACTCCCATTAAACAATAGAAGAAAAAGTTATTGATGAATAATTGTTTGTATAATTTCATTTCTTTATAATTTATCTAGGAATTTCTACAGAATCCACAATCTGTTTGATAATTTCTGAAGCACTAATACCTTCCATTTCTCTTTCTGGGGTAACTACTACACGATGTTGTAAAACAGGAATTGCTGCTTCTTTAATATCTTCTGGAGTTACGAAATCTCTTCCTTTTATCGCAGCAAAACCTTTTGAAGCATTTAAAATAGCAATAGAAGCTCTAGGTGATGCACCTAAATATAAAAACGGATTTTCACGTGTGTTTAAAACTACTTTTGCGATGTATTCAATTAAGTTCGGTTCAATAATAATTTGCTTTAGTAAGCCTTGAAATTCTTTGATTTCACTTTTAGAAACAATTGTAGCCACGTCGGCCATTTTGTTTCTGTTTTGTAATTCGTTTTCTTTTTGAAGAATAGTAATTTCTTCAGATAAATTGGGATAACCAATGCTAATTTTAAATAAAAAACGGTCTAATTGAGCTTCTGGTAAACGATAGGTTCCTTCTTGTTCAATTGGATTTTGAGTAGCAATTACCAAAAAGGGTTCGTCCATAATGTACGTTTTTCCATCAACCGTAATTTGTCTTTCTTCCATAACTTCAAACAAAGCGGCTTGTGTTTTGGCAGGCGCACGGTTTATCTCATCAATTAAAATGAAATTTGAAAAAACAGGACCTTTTTTAAATTCGAAACTAGATTTTGATAAATCGAAAACGGAAGTTCCAATAATATCAGAAGGCATTAAATCTGGCGTAAATTGAATTCTACTGAAATCTAAAGCCATTGATTTTGATAATAACTTAGCAGTCAATGTTTTGGCAACACCAGGAACTCCTTCTAATAAAATATGACCGTTTGCCAAAATAGAAACAATCAATTGATCAATCATTTTGTGCTGACCAACAATGACTTTTCCTAATTCGTGTCGGATTTTATCCACACTTGATTTTAAAAGTTCTAAATTAATTCTCGATTGAAAATTTACATTTTCGTTTGTTTCGTTCGTTTCGTTCACTTCGTTTGATTCAAATGATTCCATATTTTATAACTATAAATTAAGTTTTTCTATTAATGTATTTAGTTCTACTAAATCTTTTTCGGTTAAAGAAGAACTGTTTTTGATGTAATTTATTTTATTGTTTGTTTTTACAATATCTGCTTTATCTTTTGATGTTTTTTGATGCAATCTGTTCATGAAGGTTTCATCTAAAACAGTCGTTTCTAAGTAATATTCTTTTCTGATTTTCTCTAAGAAATACACTATTTTCTTTTCTGCAATGTCTTTATGATTTTTTTCAATAAAGTATAAATTTCCAATAGTTTTAGCAAATTCTACTGTGGTGTTTTTCACGGGTTCTGAAATTGGAATGACACGTTGTCTTCTTTTAGCATTGAAAAGCATAAAAATAATAATTCCAAATAAACCTAAATACCAAGCCCATTTTAAAGCGGGTTGACTAAAAATAAAACGCAACGGACTATCAGAAATGGAACTTCCTTGGCTTCCTTCCACATTCCAATAAATAGTTTCGGAATCAACATGTGAACAAACGGATTCAATATATTTATAATTGTTTTTTAATAAATAATAATTGGTAAATGCAATAGGTTGTAGGTGCAATAAAAATTTTCCTTCACCATATTTCACTTCTATGTAATTTGGTAAAGTGTATTTTTCATCGTGAATATTACCTAATATTTTTGTGGTGTTTTTATCGAATTTACTAAAATAATAATCGGAAGCGCCTTTGTCTAATTCGAAATTAGTATTTGAATTTACTAAAGTGCTTTTTAGTTTTGTTTCGATATGATTTCTTAGCATGATATCAAAGTTCAAAGAATCTTTTAACACATCGGACAACGTTGTGGAACTTATAAAAACGGTGTTTCCTTCTTCAACAAAATTTAATAATTCTTCCGTTGATTTATCATCAAATTTATAAAAATCGGAAATGGAAAAAATTGTTCCTTTTTTATCATTTCTAATTTCTACACTTTGAATAACATCTTCATTTTCATACGAACTTGTATCAACAATAGAAAGAGTGTCAATTATCTGACTTGCAATAGTATCTGATGGATTGTCGTAAGAAATTGTATCTAAAACAGGAGGAATATTTTCTTCATAATAAGTACTATCGTTTTCATAAGAATTTGTTTCGTATAAAAACTCATATGGCGTTTCTGAAAACTTCTCTAAATTTTGGTTTTTAAATAATCCAAAAACTTCATCATTAAAAACTTTCAAACCAAAAGGAATTTTATCATTTATTCCGTAAGTTGGACTCCAATTTATTGGTTTTTTCTTGTTCGAATCTGCAAAAATTATCAGAGCCAAAACCAGCACCAAAAAGAAAATAAGTGTTTTGATATTTTTACTCATAATTATCGGTTCTGAATGGCGTTTATAAAATGATTTTCTGCTTTGGCGAAGTCTTCTTGCGTTAATTCAAATTCACCATACCAGCAATAATCATAGATGTAGGACAAAAATTCGAATTCTTTTTTTAGTTCAGAATTTTTAATCTCGACTAAATAATCGGTGTTTGTTTTTTCAATATCCCAATCGATAATCGTTCTGTCAGTAAGAGATTTTAATAACCATAAATAGTAATATCTTGTAGCAATTCGGAATTCGTTTTTTGATTTCGCGGTAGCAATAACATCTTTAAAATTGATGAAATGAATGTTGTCTTCATCCACATTACCAACATTGATTTTTTTTGTATTTCGACTAAAAACCCAACCGCCTTCTTTGTTTAGGATTAATTTTACAATCATAAATATTACAAATCCAATAATAGCAAATCCTAACACTTTCATGATAATTTCAAAGTTCGAAAACACTTTTCCATTATTAGAAAAACTGAATAAGCGACTAAAAAAATCAGCTATTTTTTGTTTAAATTTCTCCCAAGCTGTAAGTTGTTTGTTTTCTAATTTTACTTGGTAATTATAGGCTTCGCTTTTATATTTCGATTGAAAATTAGTTTCAAATTTCTTTTCTTTTGGTTTGGAAGTGCTGTAGAATGCGGTGTTTTCTTTAGAACGAATAGCCAAAGAATCCACTTCTTCTTGCGCATTTGAAAAAGCAACTGAAAACAAGAATACTATGTAAATAAATTTACTCTTCATTACTTCCAATTAAGTCAATTTCCGAAAGATTACTCTTTTTTTCTGTTTCATCAATCATAGAATAATACATGATTCCTTGATTTACGGTTACGATATTTTGTAATAAATAATTCAAGCTAATGGATAACATAAAAGTAATTCCAATCATAATCATCATGAAGGAAATGGTTTCTTGTTGGTTTCCTGGGTTTTGAGTATCAATATTAAACATTACACTAAATATTCCAATAAAATAAGGAATAAATGAAATAACAGAAACTAATGTATTAACTATAAAATAAAGGATAACCGTTGAACCAATTAGTGGCCAAGGTTTTTTTATAAATAATCTGTAACCTTTTGATATCGAATCAAAATACCCATCATTTGTTGTAATATAAGTATAGTAAGCAAATGAAATGCAAGTAAAAATAGCTGGAATTACAATAAATAATAACGGAATTCCGATTAAAATGAATACTAATGCAAAACATACAATTCCTAAAAGAATTGCAATTGGAAAAAGTGTTACTAAAGATAAAAGCAAGAAAACAAGTGATTTACCAATTTTTGATTTGATATATTTCCAAATATTTATAGCGTTTGTTTCTTCGTTTTTCTCAATTAATTTTAAATAGGCAATTGGATATAAGCTATTGATGAAAGTTAGCATCAAAATTAATATAAATGCCACAATTCCGTATCCAATAAAAAGCTCCATATTTTCTAGAAAATAGTTTTCAAAACCAGTTCCAGTATTTAGATTTCCATTTGAAAATAATCCGTCATAGAAAATTTTCATAAAAAAATATAGCAAAACAATTAATACTAAAAGTAATCCTCCATTAATCACAATATAATTGGCGAAGTAATTTTTACCGTGGGCTTTAAAAAAGTTAAAAGTATCTCCGATTAATTCGCTTAAATTTCTTTTTTTATAGAGTTGGAACATGTGATTTTAATTTGCGATTAACAATAAATGGATAGACTAAATAATAAAAACTGATGATTGATAATGTAGTTAAGATGATTCCAATACTCAACCAATTTGGCATTTCTACAGAATATCGGGTGATATAACCTTCTAAAAAACCTGCAGCAATAGTAAAAGGGAAAGTGCTTAAAAATATTTTAAAGGTGTTTTTAAATCCGATTTTAAAAGAATTTAAACGCGAATAGGTTTTTGGAAATAAAATACTTGCTCCTAATGCAAAACCGCAAGCCGCTTCAATTACAATAGCGAAAATTTCCATTGAACCGTGAATCCAAATTCCTCTAACACTTTGCCATAAAACGCCTTGTTGGTAAAAGAAATATTGAAATGATCCAATCATAATGCAATTGAACATATAAATATAAAACGTACCAATTCCAGCAAAAATGCCGTAGAAATACGATTTAATTCCGACCATTAAATTATTAAAAGTAATACCTATGAAACTTCCCCAATTGCTTCCCGATTTATAAATAGCAACTGGATTTCCTTTTTTAATATTTTCTAAAGTTTCATTTACATAGCCATCAGAAAGAATTAATCTCACAAAAGAATCATCAAAATGAGCAGAAACTACACCAATTCCAGTAAGTAAGAAAAACAAAATAAAAGCATACAAAACATATCTTCTGTATTCATAAACAAGCATAGGAACTTCTTCTTTAAAGAAAAAAGCCAATCTATTTGAGTCTTGTCTTTTCGTTTTGTAAATTTTTTGATACGTTTGCGAAGCCAAGTGATTTAAGTATACAACGGTTTTACTTTTTGGGTAATACGTTTGCGCGTAAGATAAATCGTTAACTAAATGTATGTACAAATTAGCTAAATCATCAGGATTTTTTTTAGTTTTACCAAAAATTGCTTGCTCAAAGTCGAGCCATTTTGGTTTATTTTGCTTAATAAATGCTACTTCTCTCATGAAGTGCTAAAATATAAATTATGAATCAATTATCCATAACAACTACACAAAATGTTAATATAAATTTTACAGCAGCAAGTGTTGGTGATAGAATTATAGGTCAATTACTTGATATAATGGTTATAGTCGCCTATATAATTTCTATTTCTTATATTTTAGATTCTACTGGATTTAGTGTTAATTTAGATTTTAAAGATTCTTGGTCTACCAGAGCAGTATATATTATGATATTTTCTCCAGTTATTATTTATAGTTTAGTTCAGGAAAGTTTATGGGAAGGCAGAACTATAGGTAAAAAAATAATGAAAATGAAAGTCATTAAAATTGATGGTTATCAAGCTGGTTTTGGTGATTATTTGATTCGATGGTTATTTAGAACGATTGATGTATTAATTGGTAGTGGAATTATTGGTTTAATTTTTATAGCGACCAACAAAAAAAGTCAAAGGTTAGGGGATATGGCAGCTGGAACTGCCGTTATTTCATTAAAAAATAAAATTAATATTAATCATACGATTCTTCAAGAATTACAAGACGATTATGTGCCGGTTTATCCAGAAGTTATTAAGCTTTCAGATAACGATATGCGAATTATTAAAGATACTTTTGAAACCTGTTTACAAGCTAAAGATTATGTTACGATTTCTAAAATGAGAAAGAAAATAATTGATGTAACAGGAATTACCTATAATTCTAATACAGATGTGGAATTTATGAGAACCGTTTTAAAAGATTATAATTTCTACACAAGAAATATGTAAGTGGGTAGAAAAGCAACTACAAATAGCTTTTTTTAAAAAACTCTAAAGCCGACTTAAAGCCGACTTAAAGGCGACTATAATGGGACTATAATGGGACTAAATAGCGACTAGTACTAAATCTTAATAATTTTATCGTTTCAATAATAAATATCCAGTTAATGGCTCTGGATAATTAGGGTCATTTAAATGTAAGATATAATAGTAGGTGCCACCTGGAGCATCCTCATTACCAACACCATTTTCTGCTTTTCCGTTCCAGTCGGGTTTGCTATGATTGCCTGTCCAAATTAATCTTCCCCAACGATTATAAATTTCTAAACTGAAATTCAGATAAATATTTCGTAAACCATCAATAAAAAAAGTATCGTTTGAACCATCATCATTAGGAGAAACGGCATTGTAAATAATTATTTCACAATTTCGTGATTTTAATAAAAATGGAGTAATAGAGAAACAACCATCCGTATTTTCAATTCGAACCCAAATTGTTTTTGGAGTGGTTATGGCTTCAAAATTTGAAGTGTTCGTAATTTCATTTATTTCTGCAATTGCATCCGTTTCTAATTCGTAAAATGAAACGATATCAGTAGCTTCAATTTTTATAGAGTCTTCATACGAAGAGAAATCAAAAAGCGCACGAGTTAACCCTAAATTACAACTTACAAGATCTTCAAGTTGATTAAAATTTGGAGAAGCTAAAAGACGAATAGGCAAACTGAAAGAATTATTACTTTCCGAAATTTCATTTATAATTCCCGTTCCATTTCCAGTATCATCAACTTGTGCCATTAAATTAAATTGAAGTGGAACAGAAGCTGGAATTGTTACAGTTATTGTTCCTGTTTCAGAACCATCAATAGGAATAATATTTTGAGTAAAAGCAGAACCAATAACTACACCATCGGCATAAAAAGTGATTGGTGTATTTGCAAGTAAATCGGCTGTTGAATTTAAGTTAGTTACCGTATAATTTATAACTAATTCTCTAACATTACAACTTAAACTGGGTGTTGGAAAACTAATTCTGGCATCTGGTAACTGACTATTTAATTTAGTTACAATCGCATTAACCATTACATAATCTTGTTGAGAAGTTAATTGAATTAGTGCTGAACTATCTCCAACTGCTATATTGTTTTGAATGTTATAAATATCCAAATCCATATTATACAATTGGTTAGAATTAGTAACCGAATTTGTTCCGTTAAATGCATTGTTTCCTGGATTTAAAGGCGGATTGCTAATAACATTTCCGTTTATTTGTAATGACTCAATTAAACCGCTTCCAACAGCTGGAATTCCACTATCACCTTCCCAAGCTAAAAATCCAATTTTTGCATCCACATTATCAATAACATTTAAAGCATTTAATGTAACATTTAAATAGTTTTGCAAACGTGAAACCACTTGCATTCCATCATAAATATTCAATTGATTTAGTGGTAAAGCAGGATTTCTATACACCACAATTAATGCCCATCCAGCAAAATTTGTGCTATTTAGAGAATGATGATCGATAAAAGAACTTACGTCTAAATCTGAAAGTGTATAAACACCATTTCCAGTTGCTTGTACTTGTGATGTTACATCAGTAAAGGCGCTAAAAAAATTAAAAATATAGGGAGCACCTTGGTCTAATATGTTTGAAAAAGTTCTGGTAGCTGTAATATCAACTCCATTTAGTTTCACATTAAAATCGCCTGTTCCACAACCAGCCCAATATAAATAAGCACTTTCAATAATGTCTCCAGAGTTTAATGTTAAACTAGCGTCAGAAGTGGTTAATACAGCGGGAAAAGATTGAAAAGAATTTTCTATTGGATTTAATGTATTTCCCACAAATGTGAAATCGTATCTTCCATTAAATTGACTGTATAAACCAATATTTTGAGAAAAACTCAATTGAAAAACAAACATGATAAAAACAAGTAATTTTTTCATCAAATGGAACTAATTTTAATATTTATAGTGAATAATTTTACCAAAGTAATAAATTTTACTAATTTCCCCAAAGATTTGATAGATGAAATCGCAACTTATAACAGTTTGCTAGCAAACACCTATAAAAAATGCGATTCATTACTACATGTTAAATATGAACTCCATTAATGAATACATATAAAATTGTAAAATATACTTCCGAGCATTTTCAAATATGGAATAATTTTGTAGCCAATGCTAAAAACGCTACTTTTTTATTTCATAGAGATTTTGTGGAATATCATGCCGATAGATTTGAGGATTTTTCTTTGTTGGTTTTCGATGAAAAAGACAATTTAAAAGGGATTCTTCCAGCAAATATTTCAAATAACAAACTCTATTCTCATCAAGGATTAACGTATGGTGGAATTGTAATTGATTCTACTTTAAAAATAGAAAAATTCATTTCGATTTATTCAGCTATTCTTCATTTCTTGAATGAGAATAACATTGAACAGATTGATTTCAAGTTACTTCCTTCCTTTTATTGTTCGCAACCTTCGGAAGAATTAAAGTATGCTTTGTTTTTATCTGAAGCGAAATTAACTCGAAGAGATGCTTTGGTGACAATCGATTTACAATCTCATTTTAAAATTGATTCAAATAGAGTAGAAGGTGTGAAGCGCGCGGAAAAATTAGGATTAGAAATTAAAAAAGAAATTGGTTTTGCTGATTTTTGGAAGGACGTTTTAATTCCGAATTTGAATGCGAAACACGAAGCGAAACCGGTTCATAGTTTGGCCGAAATTCAAAGCTTACAAAGTAAATTCCCGAAAAATATTGCGCAATATAATGTATATCAAAATGATCAAATTATTGCTGGGACGACTTTATTTATTGATAAAAAAACGGTTCACGTACAATATATTTCTGCCATTGGCGATAAAAACCAGCATGGTGCTTTAGATTATTTATTTCATCATTTAATTACAGAAGAATTTGCTAATTATTCGTATTTTGATTTCGGAATATCGAATGAAAATCAAGGAAAAAACATCAATAAAGGCTTGCAATATTGGAAAGAAACTTTTGGTGCCAGAACTTTTTGTCAAGATTTTTATGAAGTGGAAACCAAGAATTTTGTTAAATTAAATCAGGTGTTTTTATGATTAAATTTCTCGATTTACAAAAACTGAATCAGCCTTTTGAAACGCAATTTTTATCTAAAACAAAAGAATTTTTAGATAAAGGTTGGTACATTTTAGGAAATGAAGTCAAACAATTTGAACAAAGTTTCGCCCAATATTCTAATGCAAAACATTGCATTGGAGTAGGAAATGGGTTAGATGCTTTAGTGCTGATTTTAAAAGCCTACATTCAACTTGGAAATTTGCAAAAAGGTGATGAAATAATAGTACCTGCAAATACATATATAGCAAGTATTTTAGCCATTCTACAAGCGGATTTAGTGCCTGTTTTTGTAGAGCCAAATATCGAAACTTATACGATTAATCCAGATTTAATTTCAGATAAAATAACGTCAAAAACTAAAGCCATTTTATTGGTTCATTTATACGGTCAATTGGCTGAAATGGATGCAATTATTGCATTAAGTAATCAATATAATTTACTTGTTATCGAAGATGCTGCGCAAGCTCATGGTTTACATTTCAAAGGAAATCATGCTCGTGCTTTTAGTTTTTATCCTGGTAAAAATTTGGGTGCATTAGGTGATGGTGGCGCGATTACAACAGATAATGATACTTTAGCTGAAGTTTTATTCTCTTTAAGAAACTACGGATCAAATAAAAAATATCATAACGATTATATTGGTGTAAATTCTCGTTTAGACGAATTACAAGCGGCTTTTTTAAGTATTAAATTACCACATTTAAATGCTGAAAACGAAGCACGTAAAAAAGTAGCAAAACGTTATTTATCAGAAATTAAGAATACTAAAATTGTTTTACCAACTTGTGAAAATTTCGATAAACATGTGTTTCATTTATTCGTAATTCGTACCGAAAACAGAGACGATTTACAAGAATATTTATTGAAAAACGGAATTGAAACGATGATTCATTATCCCATTCCACCACATAAACAAAAAGCAATGCAACATTTTAATCAGTTGAGTTTACCAATTACGGAGAAAATTCATCACGAAGTGTTGAGTTTACCCATAAGTTCAGTGCTTACCAATGAGGAAATTTCGAATATTATCACCACTTTAAATTGTTATTAAGTGTCTGAAATTCGAAAAATAATGCAACAACCGTTATTCAAAATCACTTCTTTGAATAGTGTACATATTTTGTTGAAATTGGTTTTTGGTTTCATCACTTCCAAAGCATTAGCGATTTTTGTGGGTGCCAACGGAATGGCTTATGTTGGGAATTTTAGAGCTTTTTTAAATGTTGTTGAAAATTTTTCCTTACTCGGAATTCAGAATGCAATTGTTAAATATGTTGCAGAATATCAACATGATAAGTCGAAATTAAAATCCGTTTTAGCCACTTTCGGATTGTTGCTTTTGGCTTCTTCAATTGTGATTAGTTTAGTTTTAATTTTTGGTGCGAATTATTTATCGAAGCAAATCTTTCATCATTCCGAAATCTATAGTTTTGTATTTTATGTTTTAGCGATTTTATTTCCCTTATATGTTTTTTCAACGTTTTGTATTTCAGTTGTAAACGGGTTTCAAGAATATAAAAAAGTAATTTACATTCAGATAATTTCAAGCAGTATTGCTTTGGGGTTTTCTGTTTTCTTAATCTATTATTACGATACTTTCGGAGCTTTAATTTCTTTAGTTTTAGCGCCTGTTTTCGTTTTTTTTGTGAGTCTTTTTTATCTAAGAAACTTGATTTCGTTTTCTGATGTTTTTTCGATAACATCTTTTGATTTTTCGGTGGTTAAAAACTTGTCTGAATATGTCTTAATGGCTTTAATTTCGGGCGTGATCGGTTCATTTGTTTTATTAGAAATTCGTACAGATGTAATTGAAATCACAGGATTAAAAAACGCTGGAATTTATGAAGGTTTACAACGTATTTCGTCTTATTATTTATTATTCATTTCTTCTATAATGGCGATTTATTTTTATCCAAAATTAGCGGAATCAAATTCGAATATGAAAGTCATTATTCTAAATTATTTTAAAACGATACTTCCTGTTTTTGCGATTGGATTAGTTCTTATTTATGTATTGAGAATTTTCATTATTCAAGTTCTATTTTCAACAGAATTCGAAACCATGGAATCTTTATTTTTATGGCAGTTGGTGGGCGATTTATTAAAAGCATCTTCCTTAATTTTCGGTACGATTTTAATAGCCACAAAACAAACAAAAGCATTTATAATTACCGAAATCGTTTCTTTATTTATTATGTATTATTCGTCCAATTGGATGTTGCATGTGAATGGAATTAACGGAATTGTTATCGCTCATACGTTTACTTATTTCATGTATTTGTTGGTTTTAGTAATTTATTTTAGAAAATTATTTTTTCTCAAAAACGAATAAAATATTAAGTCCTAATTCGAATCTTTTTTCTACGATTAAATCGAAACCATTTTCTGTAAATATTTTTTTCAATTCATTTCTATCGAAATCTTGATGATGCTCAATATCCATTCCATCAATCAATTTGAAAAAGAGTAAGATACTTAAAATATAGTCAACATTTTTACTTGGAATAGTTATAATTACTCTGCCTTTTGATTGTAAATAGTCACTTAAAATTTCAGGATAATTTCTTATTTCCTCAATTGGTATGTGTTCTAAAACCGCTAAAAAAGTAATGTTATTGTATTGTTTTTTTATTGGAAAATCTTGTGGAAAATAACCAGGAAATAAAGTATAATTTTCTTTAGTAATTACTTCAGATAAAACACTATCAATTCCATCACCAGTTATGTTTTTTTTCTTTAAAACAGATTCAAATAATTCACCATTATGGCAACCAATATCTAAAACAGAATCGCCAAAAAGATATTTTTTTGCTTGTCTGATTCTTTCATTTTGTAATATGTAATCAATTTTTTTCATTTCTCAAACCTAAAATACTAAAGAAAAAACTAAATAAAATAATCTCAATTCCAATAACAATAATGCTTACGGCAGGAATAATTATCCGTAATGTTTCGGTTACATTCAATGGACCGAAATTTTCTTTAGACCAAATTGAAAACCCAAATATGCTTAAAATGATTCCAATAATTGTGAATAAAAATCCAATGACAATACCTTTTTCTAAACTAATGAATTTAAAAATGGCATCGTAACGATCACTTTTGGGTAATAATTTATGAGTAACTGCAAATACTTTAGTTAAACCATAGAAAACAAAAAACTGAAAACCGATAATAAATAGTGCCGTTGAGTACAATAAAGTATGAACATCAAATACGATATTTCCAATTTTTATAGGTGCAATAATTAAGAATAGTGAGAGTATAAAACCTGTTAGCATCATCAAAACACTTGGGTAAAAGAATAGCCATTTCGGACTGTACAAAAGTAAAAATCGTAAATGTCTCCAACCATCTTGCCAAGTATTTAAATGAGGTTTTCTATTTCTCCCATCTTTATGTAAAATGGTTGGAACTTCGGCAATTGTTAAATTGTTTAAGTGTGCTTTGACTATTAATTCGGATGCAAATTCCATCCCAGAAGTTGTAAGCTCTAATTTCTGATAAGCTTCTTTTGTGAAACCTCTTAAACCACAATGAAAATCACCAATTTTTGAGTTGAAAAATAATCGTCCTAAAAAAGATAATACTGGATTACCAAGGTATTTATGTAAAAATGGCATGGCGTTTTTTTCAATGCCACCTTTAAAACGGTTTCCAATTACAAAATCGGCGCCTTCATTTAATTTATTGATGAATAATTCTAGCTTACTAAAATCGTAACTATCATCGGCGTCACCCATAATAATAAAATCTCCTTTTGCTTGATTAATTCCGCCTTTCAATGCGTTTCCATATCCTTTTTGTGGAATTGAAACTACTTTTGCACCTAATTTTTGTGCGATATCTTGTGAGCCGTCAGTACTTCCATTATCAGCAATGATTATTTCGCCATCAATATTGTTATTTGTGAAATAAAATTGTGCCTTTTTAATGCATGTTTCTAATGTTTGAGCTTCATTTAAACAAGGCATTACAACTGTAACTGTTTTAATCATTGTGTGTTTTTATATTATTCTGAAGTAAATATAAAATAATTACAATCAATACCCAATTATTATAAAAAGTATATCGGCTTATTACATGTTCGGCTAAAGTTACCAAGGTAATATTTGCCAATAAAAGTAGAAGCATCAAGACAATAATAACGGATGTTTTTTTATTATAATTATATAGAAAATAACCGAGTAAAATTAAATATAAAAGAAGCTGTTTTGAAGTACCAATTCCTTTAGTGAGATTTTGAAAATAGATTTTAAAATATGCTCCAAAATTATTTTTTATTAAGGGTAAAACCATGCTTTTAGACATTTTATCATTAGCAATTGTTTTATCATTAAGATCTGGTTGATTTGTGAAAAATGCATCACCATCACCACTTAATGTTTGATTGGCAATCTTCGTATAATTAGCAAAGTAAAAATCGGTTTTTGTAAAAGTTTCATCAGGAATTTGATTTATTAATAATTTTCTCTTTTCAAGTTTTGAATAAATTAATTTAAAATATTCTTGCTGTTTTTTGTTTTCAAAAATTTTATAATCTTGTTTTTTTGAAACGTAAAAGGGCAGACTTGCTATTTGAATTCCTGTAAATGGAGTTGTAGTGTTTTTATCATGTTTTATACTGTGGTAACAGAAATCAATTAGTATGGACATAATTGGAATACAACACATAATTACAATTGGTTTCCAAGTATTTATATTCCATACTTTTTTATGATTTATAATTAATTCAATACCAATAATTACTGGAATAATAAATAAAAATTGACTTCTAACTTGAAGCAGATTTAATAATATAAAATAAGAAATATATGTTTTTTTGTTGTCTTTATCTTGAATCCCTTTGCTGTAAAGTCCAATAAATAATAAGTATAACGAATAGGAAAGGGATTCGGTTAAAATACTATTAAGTAATTTTTGCTCATAAAAAACGGGAATTATCAGAATTCCAAAAAATAGTATGGATGATAAATCGTTAAGTTTTAGTATGTTTTTTATAGTTTTAAAAAAGTAATGTAAACAAAAGTAAAAAATAAGGAATTGAGATATTTTTATGGCAAACATAAAATGTGAACCAAATAGAAGTTCATGTATTTCTACAAAAAAGGGATAACCTAAACTTCTATATATATCTGCGTTTATATAACCGTATGTATCTGGTGAAACTAACGTTGTCCCAAAAACAGAAAATAATGCTGAAACGAAAATCAGTGCAAAATGAAAATAATAAAAGTATTTGTTACTATAAAGTTGTTCGAATAAATTCATTTAAATTAGATTTTTATTTTGTCTTCCAAATGTTTACATATTTCTCAGCCTGAGTAATATAATGATGTTCTTTTTGAATAAATTGAATGGCATTTTTACCAATTCGTTCAATTTCTTTTGGGTTTTCAATTAAATAGGATAGCTTTTCGACTAAATAGTCAACATCCGGTAAGGCGTTTATTGCTACTTCATTATCATATAAATTATAATGTTGTAAAAATTCAGTTTCGGCACCTGTAAATACTACTTTTCCTTTTGCCATAGCTTCTAAAGCATTGTAACCTTGATCGAAACCATAAACTTGATCTAATAAAATATGCGCTTTTTCGAAGTGTTTCTGATAGTCGGAATATGGAATGTTTTTCGTAACTATGATTTCGATTCTATTTTTGTACTTTTCTTGAAGAATAGCTACAGCTTTTTCAAAAAAAGTGATGCCTTTTTTAAATGAATTTCCAGTATTTATGCCTAAAAAAATATTGATTTTATAAGAAATTTTATTTTCAATAACTGTAATTTTATCTGTGTTTATTGGATTGGCAATAAGTCCTAAATATTTCTTATTTCCTTGTAATGGTGCCACATAATCTAAATCTGAAGCAATAACTCCACGAATATTTTTATAAAGAAACTTGTGAATTTTTTGATGTGGTTTATCTACGAAGTCGAAAAAGTAATCATATTGTTTTTTAGCTTCTGGAATGTTCTCAAAATAAGGATTCATAATTGAATAGCGATCTTTTTTTTGAAGCATGTGATTCACAGTAACATAATCAATTCCACAGCATAATAAGAATACTTTTTGGTTTTGTTTGAAAAGACGCTTTATTAAAAACAATTCTAATTTTGAGAAAGTTTGTATCGGACTTTCATTAATGAACTGAACTATATCAAAGTTCTTCAACTTTCTAGAAATCCACCAAAAACGAAGGCCATGTTCTAATAAAGCTACATCTTTTTTGAAAAGCTTAAACCAAATTTGTCTTGGAACATTTCCCAATCTCGATTTAAAGAAGTTGGCACGAATACTAATATCGGCAGGGTAATTTTTGAAGCCATCGCCATTATTCACTAAAAGTACTTCATGACCTAAAGCCATAAGTCCTTCTTTTAAGGAATTATGTAACCGACTAAATTCTCCTACGAGTAGTATTTTCATTTTTTTGGAACGCGGGTTTTACGGATGCTTCGCAACGCTAATTTAAACTAATTTTATTTAGAAGGACAAACTAAACGCAATCTTGTCATTCTCACTAAAGGAAGAATCTCATATCAAATGAATATATTTTTCTTCGTTCAAATATAAAGAAAAAACCTATAAGTAAAGCTACTTATAGGTTTTGATATTTGATAAATGGTTCTCGATACCTTCCGATAAAAAATCGAAACACTCGAACTGACGTTTTTTAATTATTTTTTGATATCAAAAGTAATCGCATTTTTTACTTTGTCTTTCAAAATAGCAATGTCAATTACTTCTTTCATCGTATCTACGTAATGGAAAGTTAAGCCCGTTAAATAATCAGCTTTTATTTCTTCAATATCACGTTTGTTGTCACTACACAAAATAATTTCTTTAATATTTGCGCGTTTTGCTGCTAATATTTTTTCTTTAATTCCGCCAACAGGTAACACTTTTCCTCGTAGGGTAATTTCACCAGTCATTGCAATATTTTTCTTAATTCTATTTTGAGTAAAACTAGAAACCATTGAGGTTAACATCGCAATACCAGCACTTGGTCCATCTTTTGGAGTGGCACCTTCTGGCACGTGAATATGAATGTTGTATTGACTTAAAACTTCTGGTTCTATGTTTAGTTGTTTAGCATTCGCTTTGATATATTCTAAAGCAATTGTAACTGATTCTTTCATGACAGTTCCTAAATTTCCTGTCATAGTCATCGCGCCTTTTCCTTTTGAAACTAGCGATTCTATAAATAAAATATCACCTCCGACAGATGTCCAAGCTAAACCTGTAACCACACCAGCTGTGTCATTATTTTCGTATTTATCACGTTCCATTCTTGGTGATTTTAATACTTCAAGAATATCGGCATCCGTTACTTTTTTGTTGTATTCTTCTTCCATGGCTACAGATTTTGCAGCATGTCGTACCATTTGTGCAATCGTTTTATCTAAACCACGAACTCCAGATTCACGAGTGTAACCTGTAACGATTTTTTCTAACTGTTTTTTACCAATTTGTAAATCTTTGGTAGTTAATCCGTGTTCTTTTAATTGCTTTGGTAATAAGAAGTTTTTCGCAATTTCAATTTTTTCTTCAATCGTATAACCCGACATGTTTATAATTTCCATTCTGTCTCTTAAAGCAGGCTGAATGGTTGATAAACTATTTGATGTTGCAATGAACATAATTTTAGAAAGGTCGTAACCTAATTCTAAGAAATTATCATGAAAATCACTATTTTGTTCTGGATCTAAAACTTCTAATAGGGCAGAAGATGGATCGCCATTATGACTCGAAGATAATTTATCAATTTCGTCTAAAACGAAAACAGGATTCGAAGTTTTTGCTTTTTTTATCGATTGAATAATTCTTCCTGGCATCGCACCAATATAGGTTTTACGGTGACCACGAATTTCCGCTTCATCACGTAAACCACCTAATGAAATACGTACATATTCTCTTCCTAAAGCTTCCGCAACCGATTTTCCAATTGAAGTTTTACCCACACCTGGAGGTCCGTATAAACATAAAATTGGCGATTTCATATCGTTTCTTAATTTTAAAACGGCCAAATGTTCAATGATACGTTTTTTAACATCTTCTAAACCGAAATGATCACGGTCTAAAATTTGTTGCGCTTTTTTCAGATCGAATTTATCTTTAGAAAAAACGTTCCATGGCAATTCTAAAAATAAATCTAAATAATTACGTTGGATTCCAAAATCAGGAGAATTTGGATTCGTACGCTGTAATTTATAAATTTCTTTTTCGAAATGTTCTGCCGTTTTTGCATCCCATTTTTTAGCTTTTCCTTTGTTACGCATTTCTTCAATTTCTGCATCGTGCGAAACGCCACCCAATTCTTCTTGAATGGTTTTCATTTGTTGTTGCAAGAAATATTCGCGTTGTTGCTGGTCTAAATCAAATCGAACTTTAGATTGAATATCGTTTTTTAACTCCAATTTCTGAAGTTCTAAATTCATGTAACGAAGTGTTTCTAAAGCGCGTTGTTTTAAATCTACAATAGAAAGTAAGTTTTGTTTGTCTTCTACATTTAAATTCATGTTAGACGACACAAAATTGATTAAAAACGGATTGCTTTCAATGTTTTTTATGGCAAAAGTAGCTTCCGAAGGAATATTCGGACTTTCTTTTATGATTTCAATTGCCATTTCTTTGATAGACTCAACAATTGTTGAAAATTCTTCATCTTTTTTCTTAGGACGAATTTCGTTTACTTCTTTAATTTTTGCTTTAAAGTAAGGTTCTGTTTGTGTAAATTCCTCAATTTCGAAACGTTTTTTTCCTTGTAAAATTATGGTAGTATTTCCATCAGGCATTTTCAGTACACGCATTATTCGGGCAACTGTACCTATGTGATGAATTTGATCAGTTGTAGGATCTTCATCATCTTCATCTTTCTGAGCGACTACACCAATAATTTTACCAGCTGCATTCGCATCGTTAATTAATTTTATTGATTTATCTCTACCTGCTGTAATTGGAATTACAACACCAGGAAACAAAACGGTGTTTCTTAATGGTAAAATGGGTAAATCTGCAGGTAATTCTTCATTGTTCATTTCCTCCTCATCTTCAGGAGTCATTAATGGAATTAATTCTGCTTCTGTATCTATTTCTTGCAATGACAAATTGTCAAGCGCTAGTATTTTATGGTTCGGCATATCTATTTATAAGTCATTTTGTCATTAAAAACGGGAAGTAAATTTACGAATAATAATTGTGAATTGATGCAATTATCAATAAATACAAGGATTGTAGTATAATTTACACTTGAAGTAGTCAAGATTTATGCCATAAAAAATCACGAAGGTTAATTCGAGATTTTAGTTTCTATTTATTATTTACAAATTATGAGGCTATAGGTATTGTGCAATAATAAATTTAATACAACTATTTTTGAACTTTTAATGTTCTGTAAAGTAAGAAAACACCTGCCACAAAAAACACTACTAAAAATAAAATAGCATTTCTCATGCTTCCAGTGATTTGATCTATGAAGCCATAAATAAGCATTCCGATTACAATTCCGACTTTTTCGGCAACATCGTAAAAGCTAAAAAAAGAAGTAGTGTCTTTAGTTTCTGGAATAAGTTTCGAAAATGTAGAACGCGATAGCGATTGAATTCCGCCCATAACCAAACCAACAATTGCGGCTGTTGCATAAAACTGAACGGGTTCTGTAACAAAAAATGCTCCAACGCAAATAAATATCCAAATAGAATTAATAACTATTAAGGTTTTAATATTTCCAAATTTTGACGCTAATTTAGAAGTCATAATTGCGCCAAAAACTGCTACAATTTGAATTACTAAAATACTAATAATTAATCCAGATGTTTTTTGTTCAGGAGTTGCCCAATTTATTTCTTGTTCACCAAAATAGGTTGCCACTAACATTACAGTTTGAACCGCCATGCTGTAAACGAAAAAGGCAAATAAAAACTTCTTTAAGACTTCATCTTTAAAAAACAAAACTTGTACTTTCTTTAATTCTTTAAAACCATTAAAAAAGATGGAAAAATTTATTGGGTTGTTATTTTTATTTCCTTTTGGTAGATAGTAAAAAGTGTACTGACTAAAAATTATCCACCAAATTCCTGTAAAAACAAAGGAAAGTCGCATAGCTGCTAAAGCTGCATCCCCTTTTTTACTTAAAATAAAAAACAAGCAAATAAGTAATAAAACTACGCTTCCAACATAACCTAATGAATAACCTTTGGCACTTAATTTATCATGTTGTTCTGTGAAAGCAATGTCTGATAAATAGGAATTATAGTATACCAGACTTCCCCAAAAACCTAATAATCCAAAATAGAAACAACAAATACCAAAAATCATATTTTCTTTGGTAAACCAATATAAACCAATACAAGAGAATGCTCCTAAGTAGCAAAAAAATTGCATGAAACGTTTCTTATTGCCTAAATAATCAGCTATTCCAGATAAGATTGGAGATAAAATGGCAACAGATAAAAAAGCAAAAGCGGTTACGAAACTTATTAACGCAGTTGCTTTTATAGGAGAACCAAAAAGGACAATGTTTGGATTTTCTTTAGTAAATAAATATCCAAAATATAATGGGAATATTGAAGAAGTTATCACTAATGAATAAACCGAATTAGCCCAATCATAAAAAGCCCATGCGTTTAATAGCTTACTATTTCCTTTTTCTAAGTGTTTCATGAAGTATATTTTTATAAAAAAAAAAGTCCCGATAAATATCGGGACTAATATAAGATAATATTTTTACTATTTAAATGTTACACCAAATTTAGCAGCTTCCGCTCTAGCTTGAGGTAAAAGAGCTGTTAATTCGTTTATTCTAGTTTGGTTGCTAGGGTGCGTACTCAAAATTTCAGGTGGCGCTTGTCCGCCAGATTGCGCTGACATTCTTTCCCAAACTTTAACTGCATTAATTGGATCATAACCTGCAATCGCCATTAAAGTTAAACCAATCATATCTGCTTCACTTTCATGAGATCTACTAAAAGGTAACATACCACCAACTTGTGAAGCTGCACCATAAGCTTGCATGGCTAAAGCTTGAGTTTCTTCACTTTTATTCCCAACTGCAAGTTGTGCTCCAACCGCTCCAACTTGTTGTAATAATCCAGCGCTCATACGTTGTTGCCCGTGATTTGCTAATGCGTGTGCAACTTCATGTCCCATAACAGCAGCAATTCCTGCGTCGTCTTTACAAATAGGTAAAATACCTGTGTAGAAAACTATTTTTCCTCCTGGCATACACCAAGCATTTACTTCTTTACTATCCACTAAATTATATTCCCAGGCATAATCTTTCAAATAATCTGATTTTCCAATGGCATTTAAATATCTTTCTGATGCGACTTTAATTTTCATTCCAATAGTAGTAATTCGCTTTGCATCAGCAGTTCCTTTTACTACTTTGTTCTCAGATAAGAACTGACCATATTGTTGAAATGCTGATGGAAATATTTGACTATTTGGTACAAATGCCATCGTACTTTTACCTGTAAAAGGATTTTTAGCACATGAAGCAACTAATATCCCAACGATTAATACTGATTTTATTACTGTTTTCATTTTTTTTTAGATTTTATAAAACAAAGTTATTGTATTTTTTTTGTTAAATTCAAAAATCATTCCAAAATTTATTACCTACTTTTGTTTAAAATTTTTATTATGCCAAAAAAAGCATCTAAAGTCGATGATAGAGTTCCTAAATTGATAATCTTAATAGGCCAATTTCTATATAAAATCTCCCCAGTTTTAGCAGAAAAATATGCTCGAAAATTGTTTATCACTCCAATTAAACATAAAATTCCTAAACGCGAATTTCACATGGAGGCTGAAGCTGTTCAAACGAAATTATTTGTTCCTGCAATAAATAAAGAAATTGTGGTGTATTCCTATGGGAATTCCAATAAGAAAATACTTTTAGTTCACGGATGGTCGGGCAGAGGCACTCAATTAGTCAAAATTGCTGATGCCTTTTTAGAAAATGGTTATTCCACTATCAGTTTTGACGCACCTGCTCATGGAAAATCTGGAACCAAAACGACTTTAATGTTAGAATTTATTGAATCTATTTTAGAAGTTGAAAAATCATATGGACCTTTTGAATTTGCTGTAGGACATTCACTTGGCGGAATGTCAATTTTAAATGCCATTAAAAAAGGATTGCAAGTTAAAAAAGCGGTGGTTATTGGAAGTGGAAATAGCGTCATAAATATTGTAAACACTTTTGTGGAGAAAATAGGTTTGCCAAATAAAGTTGCTGTTTTAATGAGAGAGAGTTTTGAAAAAAAGTATCAATTTGAAATGGAAAGTTTTTCTGCTTATGTAGCCGCGAAAGAAGTCAAAATTCCAGTTTTGGTCATTCATGATAATGATGATGATGATATTCCGGTTTCGGAAGCACATCATTTAGCTGAAAATTTATCCAATAAAGAAATTATAATCACAAATAATTTAGGTCATAGAAAAATTCTTGGCGACACAACAGTTATTAGTAAAATTGTTGAATTCTTATTGATAAAAAAATAAAGGCACATTAGTATAAACAGATTATTAAATTTATTTTTGCAAAAAACTTTTTACAATGACACAACAAATTTCTAATTTAGAACAATTTACACAACAAGTTCGAAGAGACATCTTAAGAATGGTTCATGCAGTTAATTCAGGTCACCCAGGTGGTTCTTTAGGCTGTGCAGAATTCTTAGTTACTCTGTATCAACACGTAATGAAAAGAAACGAAGGTTTTGATATGAACGGAATGAATGAAGATTTATTCTTTTTATCAAACGGACACATTTCTCCAGTATTTTACAGCGTTTTAGCAAGAAGCGGTTATTTCTCCGTTTCGGAATTAGCTACTTTCCGTAAATTAAATACACGTTTACAAGGTCACCCAACAACTCATGAAGGTTTAGAAGGTATTAGAATGGCTTCTGGTTCTTTAGGACAAGGTTTGTCAGTGGCAATTGGTGCAGCACAAGCTAAAAAATTAAATAACGATACGAATTTAGTGTACGTTTTAACTGGTGATGGTGAATTACAAGAAGGACAAAATTGGGAAGCGATTATGTATGCATCTGCTAAGAATGTAGACAACTTAATTGCAACTGTCGATTTAAACGGTCAACAAATTGATGGTTCTACAAAAGATGTTTTAAATATGGGTAATATTAAAGCCAAGTTTGAAGCGTTTGATTGGGATGTTTTAGAAATTACAGAAGGAAATAATATTGAAGCTATTATTAACGGAATGGCTGATGCAAAATCTCGTTCAGGGAAAGGAAAACCAGTTTGTGTGTTGTTACATACAGAAATGGGTAACGGAGTAGATTTCATGATGCATACACACGCTTGGCACGGTAAAGCTCCAAGTAATGAGCAATTAGAAAATGCCTTAAACCAAAATCCAGCAACTTTAGGAGATTATTAAATGAGAAAAGTTTTTCTTTTATTTTTATTATTTTCTGTTTGTACTTTTTCACAAAAGAAAGATTATAGTTTTTATTTTGATTACTTTTCAAAAGTAAGTAGTAAAATTTATGGCAATGTAATTAATGAAGATGCTTATATTTTTAAAAATTCAAAAGATTCAACTTATTTTTTGGAATTAAGATATTCTAAAACAGATACAATTGCTCAAATACATATTAAAAACAAAAACGATATTATAAAATTTAAAATTGATTTTAAATATGAAAAAATTAGTGATTTAAATAAATTAAAAGATCCTATTCTTTATGAAACTGTAATTCCAGGCTCTCCAAAAAAATATAAAAATTTTCACGAAGTAATGGAACATGAAATCGATTCAATAAACGATCAAGTTTTAGTTCATATTACACAATATAAAAATAAAAAGAAGAATAAAATAATTAACGAACATTACTATTATTTTTCTAAAAAAGATAATATTGAACCAGTAGAAATACCAATATTTAAAAACAATCTGATATCTAAATATAAATTAGATATATTAGTAAATTATAATTTTGAAAAACAACTCTGTTTAATTGATGATAAGTTAAGTTCAGAATTTACAATTCAAAAAATTGAAAAGATAAGTTCTAATTTAAATTTTACAGTTATAAAAACAATTAGATAGTTTAAATAAAAACACACACAATGAAAAAATACGAAAATACAGGAAGTAAAGATACACGTTCAGGATTCGGAGCAGGAATGACCGAATTAGGACAAAAAAATGAAAATGTTGTGGCACTTTGTGCCGATTTAATTGGTTCGTTAAAATTTGACGATTTCAAAAAAAATCACCCAGAGCGTTTTTTCCAAATCGGAATTGCAGAAGCCAACATGATAGGAATTGCAGCTGGTTTAACTATTGGTGGAAAAATTCCTTTCACAGGAACTTTCGCTAACTTTTCTACAGGAAGAGTTTATGATCAAATTCGTCAATCAGTAGCTTATTCTGATAAAAATGTAAAAATTTGTGCATCTCACGCCGGTTTAACTTTAGGAGAAGACGGAGCAACTCACCAAATTTTAGAAGACATTGGTTTAATGAAAATGTTACCAGGAATGACGGTAATCAACACATGTGATTACAACCAAACGAAAGCAGCAACTTTAGCTTTAGCAGATCATCATGGTCCAGCTTATTTACGTTTCGGTCGTCCAGTAGTGCCAAATTTCACTCCAGCTGATGAACCATTCGTAATTGGAAAAGCTATTTTATTAAGCGAAGGAACAGATGTAACGATTATCGCAACAGGACATTTAGTTTGGGAAGCCTTAATTGCTGCTGAAGAATTAGAAAAACAAGGCGTTTCTGCTGAGGTAATTAATATTCATACCATTAAACCTTTAGATGAAGAAGCGATCTTGAAATCTGTTGCAAAAACAGGTTGTGTCGTAACTGCAGAAGAACATAATTTCTTAGGAGGTTTAGGAGAAAGTGTTTCAAGAACATTATCTTTAAACAATCCAACTCCACAAGAATTTGTCGCTACAAACGATACATTCGGAGAAAGTGGAACTCCAGAACAATTAATGGAAAAATACGGATTAAATAGTGCAGCTATTATTGAGAAATCATTAAAAGTTATCGCAAGAAAATAATTCGATTACAATAGATATTTAAAATCTCGTTATGCAAATAGCGAGATTTTTTGTTTTTTACGACATGTGTAATTTTTGTGCTATATTTTGAACAATTTGTGCTATTTTAGGTTGGTTTTTGATGCTAAATTTGAATAAATCAAAACAAACTAATTATGAGTAATTTAATTCAAAGACCACAATTAAAAGAAAAGTACGATAATTACATCAATGGAAAATGGACAGCGCCTTCTACAGGACAATATTTTGAAGTTGTTTCACCAGTTGATGGAAAATTATTAGCCAAAGCGGCACATTCTGCAAAATTAGATGTAGAAATGGCTGTTGATGCTGCGAGCGCTGCATTCAAATCTTGGAGCGAAACTTCTGCTACTGAAAGAAGTATTATCTTAAATAAAATCGCCGACAGAATTGAAGCGAATTTAGAATATATCGCAGCCGTTGAAACACTAGATAACGGTAAAGCCGTAAGAGAAACTTTAGCAGCAGATATTCCATTAGCGATTGATCATTTCAGATATTTTGCAAGTGTAATTCGTGCCGAAGAAGGTTCGATTACCGAATTAGATAAAGACACGGTTTCTATTATTGTTCACGAACCTCTTGGTGTTATCGCACAAATTATTCCTTGGAATTTCCCTATTTTAATGGCAACTTGGAAATTAGCGCCAGCTTTAGCTGCTGGAAATTGTGTAGTTTTAAAACCTGCAGAAAGTACACCCATTTCAATCTTGGTGTTAATGGAATTAATTGAAGATTTATTGCCTGCTGGTGTTATCAATATCGTAAATGGTTTTGGTGCAGAATTAGGTAGAACTTTAGTAACTAATCCGAAAGTAAATAAAGCCGCTTTCACAGGTTCAACTGCAACTGGTAGAATGGTCATGCAATACGCAACAGAAAATATCATTCCAGTAACTTTAGAATTAGGTGGAAAATCGCCAAATATTTTCTTCCCATCTGTAATGGATGCCGACGATGAATTTTTAGATAAAGCCGTTGAAGGTGCCGTACTTTTTGCTTTAAATCAAGGTGAAATTTGTACGTGTCCATCTCGTTTATTAATTCACGAATCTATTTATGATAAATTTATTGCCAAAGTTTTAGAAAGAGTAAAAGCAATTAAAGTCGGACATCCCTTAGATCCAACAGTTATGATGGGTGCTCAAGCTTCGCAAATTCAGAAAGATAAAATCCTTTCGTACATTAACTTAGGGAAAGAAGAAGGTGCGGAATTATTATGCGGTGGTGATGTGAATCATTTAAGTGAAGAATTAGGTGGTGGATATTATATTCAACCTACATTATTCAAAGGGCACAACAAAATGAGAATTTTCCAAGAAGAAATTTTTGGACCTGTTTTAGCGGTAACGACTTTCAAAACCACAGAAGAAGCATTAGAAATTGCTAATGATACTTTATACGGTTTAGGAGCTGGAGTTTGGACACGTGACGCACACGAATTATATCAAGTACCTAGAGCAATTCATGCAGGTCGTGTTTGGGTAAATCAATATCATGCTTATCCTGCTGGAGCACCATTCGGAGGTTATAAACAATCAGGAATTGGAAGAGAAAATCATAAAATGATGTTAGACCATTATCGTCAAACTAAAAACATGTTGATTTCTTACAACAAAAATAAATTAGGATTCTTTTAATTGATAGTAATTGAATTTTCACAAACCGCAATGTCAAAGATGTTAGTATTGATGATGTTGCGGTTTTTATTTTAAAAGTATGGAAAAAATTAAGAGGTTAGAAGCTACTGAAAAAGCATTGAATTTGATAGAAAGGCTTCAAGAAAAATTTGGCGATTTAATGTTTTATCAAGCTGGAGGTTGTTGCGAAGGAACTCAACCACAATGTTTTGAAAAAGGTGGGTTTTATTTGCGATACGAAGATGTTTGCATCGGAACAATCAATGGTTTTGAATTTTGGGTAGATAAAGATTTATTTGAATATTGGAAACACGCCCATTTTACTTTAGATGTAACTGATGCAATAGGAGCAGGCGGATTTTCTTTAGAAACGCCTTATGGCAAAACTTTTATTATAAAATACCGACTTTTCACAGAGGAAGAAAGCCAAAATTTAGAAGAAATAAAACTGAATTTGTAATCTTAATGTGAAGTAAAATTCATCAATTGGTATTGTTTGGGAGTTACGCCTTCGTATTTTTTAAACAAACGGATAAAATAATTATAATCTTCAAAACCAGTCGCGTAAGAAACTTCTGCAATGTTTATTTTCGGATTACTTAATAGTTTTTTAGCGTATTTTATTTTTTCGTTCAGAATGAATTCAATCGGACTCATGCCTAATTCTCTTTTAAAACTTCTGTAAAAAGAGGTTGTACTCATGCAAGCTTTTCCGCTCAATTGCTTTAAGTTAATCGATTCGCGAATGTTTTCTCGAATAAAATTTATAGATGCCGTAATTGGACTTGTAACATCAATAATTTCGTTTTCATACTTTTTTAAACTTTGTGTTTGAACAATTCTAATGATTAATTCTTGTAAGGTAATATCAGCAATGGCATCTTTTGTTATCGATGTGCCCATACATTCTTTAATTAGCTTATTAATCGTACCCGCTAATTCGATATTATTATAAAAAAAGTAGTTGTCTTGGTCGAGTTTCCATAGATTGTTTTTATCTTCTTTTGGGTATTTTTCATTCAAAAAACCTAAAGTATCAGTTATGATTTTATGGTCAATGGCTAATGCGATGCATTGGGTTGGGTTTTCTTTGGAAGCTTCAGGAAAATCAATTTTCATTTCCACATTGGATGGTACAATTACAGTTTCACCAGGTAAATATTCAAATTGAGGCGTATCAAATAAATGCATTATTTTTTTTCCTCGCAACATACTTGTTACCACCAAATCATTAAACTTCAACGGTACTAAATCTGATTTTTCGTAAGTTTCGAATATGTTTAATTCACAATGGTTTAAGGAGAAAATAGTTCTATTTTCCACTAAAGTTTTTAGCGATTTTTCTTGAGTTAGCGCAGGTGTTTGAAGTAATACTTTTGAGGACATTGATTTGTTATATAATTTAAAAATACAAAAAAATCCCGTTCAGAAATTAATCAGAACGGGATTTTTTATTTTATTTAACTTTTACAGAATTTCTTCTACATGTTTTTTAATATTACTCGCAATTTTTGCAATTGGTAAATCGTTTTCATCTGTTCCAAAAGGATCTTCAATTTCTTCTGCAATTAGCTCTAAACTGGCTAAAACATAAAAGATAAACACGACAACAGGAACTACATAATAACCTAAACTAAATACATATCCGAAAGGCAATGTCATCACGTAAAAGAAAATAAATTTCTTGATAAATGCACTGTAAGAATAGGGAATAGGCGTGTTTTTAATTCTTTCACAAGCACCACAAACATCTGTAAACGATTGAAGTTCAGAATTTAAAATGATTAATTGGTCGCCAGAAATTTTATTGGATTTATATAAATCATTTATCTTATTGAAAATCATTTTTGCCACCTGATTTGGTTTGTGTTTGTTGTGGTCGATTTCTAAATCTAAACCATCAAACAACACTTTTCCAACTTCTTCATTAGTTAAATGTTTTGCTAAAATGGAAGCGTAACCTGGGATTATTTTTCTGAAATAGTTTTTATCCGATTCATTTTCTAAAATGGCTGATAGTTTAATGGCTAAATTTCGAGAATTATTCACTAAACTTCCCCATAATTTTCTTCCTTCCCACCAACGATCATAAGCCGTATTAGTTCTGTACGCTAAAAGTAAAGACAACACAAATCCAACTGTAGTGTGCATGATAGAAATATTTTTCACATGACTGTCTTCTTTCAATTTAAAATAATGAATTTCAAAATAACAAACCGCTGCAGAATAGGCGCCAATTAATAACATCATAGGAATTAATTGTCTAAATGTATCTGATTTATGGAACTTAAAAATAAATGTAATCCAATCTTTTGGGTTGTATTGTACCATGGTTTAAGGTAAATGTAAAAAGTTAAAAGAGCCAAGTAAAAAGAGCCAAGTAAAAAGTAAAAAGAGCCAAGTAAAAAGTAAAAAGAGCCAAGTAAAAAGTAAAAAGAGCCAAGTTTAAAGTAAAAGTAAAAAGAAACAAGTGTTTTTACTAATTTAATTTTAAAGTTCCCGCCAATTCTTTTAAGTTGATTTCAGAAAGTTTCGTAACGTATTGTGCGTTTGAATATCTCACAGAAGCTTCTACAAAATTTTGTTGCGCCGTTCTGAATTCAATAGTTGTTATGGTTCCGATTTTAAATTTCGCTAACGTGATATCTAAATTTTGTTTGGCGATTTCTAAATTCTTTTCTTCGACTTTTACCAATTCTAAATTCGTTTGATAACTCGCAAATAATGTCGCTAATTGTGAGGTCAAAGATAATTTTTGTTGTTCTAAAAGTAAAGTCGCATTTTCCACTTGATATTTCGCGACTTTTTCATTTCTGTTTTGAGTAAAACCGTTGAAAATTGGCAATGAAGCTGAAACTCCATACACAAAACCTTGTCCTGATGATTGGGTTACGAATCCTAATGAAGCTTCCGAACGTGTGAAATTATAACCAGAAGTCAATCGAACAGTTGGATAACGATTGCCTTTTACTTGTTTCAAATTTAAATCAGCGACTTTTTTAGTTAAGATTTGCGCTTGCAATTGCGGGTTTTGTTTTTCAGCTGTTGTCTTTAATTCGTTGAAATCTAAACTTTGTTCCACCGTAATTTCTTGGTTGACTTTAAAATCAGTTTGACTATCTCGAACCAATAATTCGTTCATTCTAATTTTTGTAATTCTGTATAATTCTTTCTGTTTTAGCAATAAACTTAAATCAGTATTCAAATCTACTTGAGCGTTTAAAACTTCTAATTTCGAAGCTTTTCCGATAGTAAATCTGTTTTTAGCCGTTTCCACTCTTTGGTTTGAAATCACAATTGCCGTATCAATCGAAGCCATCATTTGTTGTTGCTGTGCTAAATCGAAATACGTTAAATACACATCACTAATTTTTGTTAAAATAGCCGATTGCAATTCCGATTTTCCTTGTTCTTCTAAAACTTTCAATTGTTCTCTTCTCGAAAACATTTTCAAACCATCAAAAATGGTCCAATCTAAACCTACACCATAACTCAAGTTCATGTTTTTAGCGCCGTCTAATTCTCTAACTGAACCACCAGCTTGGGTTTGCTTGGTGTCAATTTGACTATTATTATTCGTAAAATTTGCGGTAACGGAAGGTAAAAAACCAGCAGTTCCCAAATTATTATTAGTTTCATCGATTTTCAAATTGTTTTGAGCAATTTTGATATCGTAATTATTTTCTAAGGATATTTTCACAGCTTCTTCAAGTGTCAATATTTCTTGAGCTTGCGCTGAAAATCCTAGGAATAATAGAAACGTTATTTTATATAAATTTTGCATAATATTTTTTGTTTTTGCTGCGAATTGTTTTGCTTTTTGCCACGAATTGTCGAATTTTTTTACTGTTTTATTAGGTAATTTTAATTCGTGAATTTGTGGCTTGTATTATATTCTGTTATTTTTTTTGCCACGAATTCACGAATTTTTTTTACTGTTTTACTTAGTAATTTTAATTCGAATTAATTATCGACTTAGTCGATTCGAATTGCGTTAATCCAAAATTATTAATTCGTGAATTCGTGGCAAAAAAATAATGTTTACATTGAATTCACGATTTTTTTTTATCTTCCATCTTCCGACTCTAAACCTATTTCTCTAATGCATCTAAATTATCAAATTCTGGTCGGTGTTTTTTGGCTTTCGACCACATTAAATAAAATGCTGGAATTACAAATAAAGTCAAGACTAATGAAAACATCGTACCTCCAACAATTACAACTCCCATTCCAATTCTACTTGTAGAAGCGGCTCCAAGCGACATCGCAATTGGTAACGCTCCTAAAGCAATCGCTAAACTTGTCATTAAAATTGGTCGTAAACGGGCTTCTGATGCTTCAATAATGGCTTCGTATTTGGGTCTGCCTTGTTCTCGTAATTGATTCGCAAATTCTACAATCAGAATTCCGTTTTTGGTTACTAATCCGATTAACATGACGGTTCCAATTTGACTGAAAATATTCCATGTTTGTCCGAATAACCAAAGTGAGAATAACGCTCCAGCAACCGCCATCGGCACAGTCAAAATAATAATAAACGGATCAATGAAACTTTCAAATTGTGCGGCTAAAATCAAATAAATTAATAATAAAGCCAATCCAAATGCGAAAGAAGTATTCGAACTACTTTCCACGAAATCTCTCGATTCTCCACCTAAATCTGTAGTAAAGGTTTCATCTAAAACTTTAGCTTTGATTTCATCCATCGCTTCAATTCCGTCACCCATACTTTTCCCTGGTGCTAAACCTGCAGAAACTGTTGCCGACATATATCTATTATTGTGAAATAATTGTGGCGGATTACTTTGTTCTTCCACATCAACTACATTGTCTAATTGAATTAGTCCTCCCACTTTATTTTTTACAAACATCGAAGTTAAATCTAAAGGCGCATCACGGTCTTTTTGATCGAATTGTCCAATGACTTGATATTGTTTTCCGTTTTGCATAAAATACCCAAAACGTTGTCCGCTCAAGGAAAGTTGAAGTGTTTGCGCGACATCTAAAACCGAAATTCCTAAACTTTCTGCTCTTTCACGATTAATTGTTACGTTAATTTCTGGTTTGTTGAATTTCAGATTCACATCTACATTAGAGAACGTTTCATTTTTACTTGCTTCTTCCATAAATTGAGGAATTTTTTCTCGTAACTTCTCAAAATTGGGCGCTTGAATAATATATTGAATCGGTAAGCCACCTCTACGGTTTACCGCAATGGTTGGTTGTTCTGAAACATTGACTTTCGCTTGCGGATATTTCTTCGTCCACTTATTTAAATTATCTACGATTTCTTTTTGCGATTTTTTTCTGTCTTCAGGTTCGACTAAAGCCAAACGCACACGACCTGTATTTACAGACGAAGACATAAAACCTGGTGAAGTAATGACTAACGCCACTTTTTTCTCAGGAATAGAATCGTTAATCAAATCGGATAATTCGGTCATGAATTTATCAGTGTATTCATATGTTGCGCCTTCTGGTGTAGAAACACTTACAACTCCTAAACTTCTGTCGTCATAAGGTGCCGTTTCTTTTGGTAAGATTTTGAAAAACAACACAATCAATCCAATACAAGCAATGACAATTGGAAAACTCAACCATTTTCTTTTCATGAAATTCGTTAAAGCATTCGCGTAACCTTGATTTAAACCTACGAAATACGGCTCTGTAAAATGATAAAATTTCGTTTTCTTTTGTTCGCCACCTTTCATTAAATAAGCGTTCAACATTGGTGTTAAGGTTAACGATACGAAAGCGGAAATTAAAACCGCCGCACCAATTACCACACCAAACTCTCGGAACAATCGTCCTACGAATCCTTCTAAAAATACGATGGGTAAGAAAACCGCAGCAAGCGTAATTGAAATCGAAATTACAGCAAAGAAAATTTCGTTCGAACCTTTAATCGCAGCTTCAATTGGCGACATACCTTCTTCGACTTTTTTGAAGATATTTTCCGTGACCACAATTCCATCATCAACGACTAATCCTGTTGCTAAAACGATAGCTAAAAGCGTTAATACATTGATAGAAAAGCCACACAAATACATGATGAAAAACGTCGCAATTAAGGAAACCGGAATATCAATTAACGGTCGGAATGCGATAGACCAATCTCTAAAAAATAAGAAGATAATCAAGACTACTAAAATAATCGAAATCAATAAGGTTTCAGCAACCTCAACCACTGATTTTTTAATGAAAAGTGTATTATCTAAGGCAATATCAATCTTAATATCTTTAGGTAATTCTTTTTTCAATTTATCGAATTGCGCATAAAACTGATCGGCAATTTCTAAATAATTACTTCCCGGTTGAGGCACAATCGCTACGGCAACCATCGGATTTCCGGATTCGGTAAACTTGGTTTCTAAATTTTCTGATTCTAAAGAAGCCTTTCCAATATCGCTTAAACGAACGGTTTTGTTTTCATTAGAAATAATAATAATATCGTTAAATTCCTTTTCAGTCGATAAATTCCCAAGTGTTTTTACCATTAATTCGGTATTCGCACCCGTTAATTTTCCTGATGGTAATTCTACATTTTGTTTGTCTAAAGCGGTTCTAACATCGGAAACGGTAACTCCGTATGAATTTAGTTTGATGGGGTCAATCCAAATTCGCATCGAATATCTTTTTTGTCCCCAAATTTGTACGCCACTTACACCAGGAATCGTTTGAATTCTTTCTGCAATTACGTTTTCTGCATAATCACTCAATTCTAATGCATTTCTTGAATTACTTTGCACGGTCATCGAAATAATCGCATCCGAATCGGCGTCCGCTTTAGAAACTACTGGTGGTGCATCAATATCTTGTGGTAAACTTCTAACGGCTTGCGATACTTTATCACGCACATCATTCGCCGCTTCTTCTAAGTTTTTTTCTAGTTTAAATTCGATAGTAATATTACTCGAACCTTGATTACTCGAAGACGTAATATTTCGAATTCCGTCAATCGAATTAATCGCTTTTTCAAGTGGTTCCGTAATTTGCGACTCGATAATATCAGAATTCGCACCGGTATAATTCGTACGAACAGAAATTTGCGCCGGATCAATCGAAGGGAATTCTCGAACACCCAAATAGGTGTACCCCAAAATACCAAACAGAATAATTAAAAGATTAATTACGATGGTAAAAACGGGTCTTTTTATACTTAAAGTTGATAAAGTCATCTTTGATTTACGATTTGTGATTTTGGATTTACGAATTGTACTTTTTACTTGGCTCTTTTTACTTTTTACTTTTTACTTGGCTCTTTCAACTTCACCTTAATATCTGCTTCATCTTTTATTGCCATTACGCCAGAAGTCAATAGTGTATCGCCAGATTTGATGCCACTTGTTACCACAACATCTTTAGCAGTACGCGCTAACGTTTCAATTTTTACTTCTTTTGCTTTTCCGTTATTGGCAATATATACGACTTTTCCATTCTGAATAGGTACAACCGCTTCTGTTGGAATTACAATTGCATCTTTAATATTTTTTAGAGAAAGTTCGATAGTGGCGAACGTTCCCGGTAATAATTTTCCATTTGAATTATCAGCGATGGCACGAATTTTTAAGGTTCTTGTTGCTGTTTCAATTTCTGGTTCGATAGCGTAAATTTTGGCTGAGAACTTTTGTGGATTATTTGGAATCGTAAATAGGATAGAAGCGTTATTTTCAATTTCCGAAGCATATTTTTCAGGAATTGAAAAACTAATTTTCACTTGACTAGAACTTACTAATTTGGTGATAAGTGTTGTTGGAGTTACATATGTTCCTGGAGAAATATTTCGTAAACCAATTTTTCCAGAAAAGGGTGCTCTGATGGTTGTTTTAGCAATTTGAGCTTGAATCAATTGGGTTTGTGCTTTTAAACTTCTGAATTCTGCGCTAGCAATCTCATATTCTTCTTGACTAATCGCTTCTTTTTGTAGTAATAACTTCGCTCTTCTTTCGTTTTCCGAAGCTAATTTTTGTTTGGTAAACGCTTGAGATAATTGGGCTCTCAATTCAATATCGTTGACTTTTAATAAAACCTGACCTTTGCTTACTTGCGTACCTTCCGAAAAAGAAATTTTTTCTACAATTCCAGAAACTTCACTTCTAATTTCAACGTTTTCATTGGCTTCAATTGAACCTGATAACGAAATCGCATTAGAAAAATCTTTTGAAGAAACTACAATAGCTGTAACTGTTAAAGGCGGTTTTTTGTCCCCTTTTTTATCATTTTTTTCAGATTCCGATGAATTTTTTGTAATTCGGTAACCAATTAGTCCTAAAAGTGCTAGGGAAATTAACGTGATACTGATAGTTTTAATCTTCATAATATAAAAGCTTAGATTTGATACAAATCTAACTCTACAAAATTATACTGCCAAAACCTTACAATTTATTTAACATACTTGTAGGTACAAGTGTTTGAAATATTTGGATTAAAAATGAGTTTGTTATAAAATGGTTTTTTAGCTGCGATTACACGATTTTTTTTGATATTTTATTTGTGAATTAGTGGTAATAGTTATTTGTAACATTTTCTTTTTTTTCTTTTTTTGTTACACTTTTTGTGGCAATTATTTATTTATAACTTATTTGCCACAGTTTTCGTGGCAATTTTTCTAATTTAAAAAAATCGCCACAACTTTTTTGAGAGTTGGATTTAAAAAACTTCTAATTTTGAATATGGCTTAAAAAGTTAGGCACTATTTGGGGCATTTTTATGGAAAGAAAAGTAAAGTATAATTTTAGATTTTAGATTGAATCTGAAAATTTAATTCAAAAAAAAACTGTCATTAGAGTATCTCCAATGACAGTTTAAGAATTAAAAAAATTTGATGGTTATTATTTAACCCAAATATATGTTTTTGGTATTAAATTAGGTCCTTGAGAACTCCAGTGGGCACCTGCTCCGCTACTGGCGGTATTTAATTTTCCAGTAGCATTACCACCAAGGAATGGATCGGTAGAATTGTCTTGTCCTGAATATATCCAATGAGGATTTGCCGTGTCCCAAGCATCTCCAAGTGCATTAATTGTGCTTGGCCCAAAACAAATGTAAGCCCAGTCAGAACTATCACTGTATGGCGGAAATGCACCAGATTGTGCTCTCCAATAAAATGCAGTTAACCTACTGTCTGAACTTGTTACTGTAGCAGCGCTAGGTGTACTTGTATATGTTCCAAAAGTTGTATTTAATCCATTTAGTGTTTGATTTGATCCAAAAGTTGCAATAGCGTTATCGCCTGAATCATTTGTAAATCTTATTCTTGTAAAATTAAGGGTTGCATTTGTTGCTACCATTGCATTTCCTAAAGAACCATTATTTGCACTAGGTAACAACGGATTTTGAGGGGTATTATATGGAGCAAAATTGGTTGTGTTTGCTACAGCCATAAGTGTCCAGCCACCTCCATTTGTGGTATTGTCACAATAACAACTAAAAGGAGCGTTTCCGCCATTTCCATCTGGGTCAATTGTGTATGTACCAGAGGGTTGTCCAGCAGCAAGGTCTTTGCAGGTAGTTAGTCCTCCTACAATAACTCCAGTACAAGTTTGCGCTCCAAAAGTTAACGTATAAGTTTCTAAAATATTACTTCCTGTATGTGTTCCGGATATAGTGTATACTATGTTACCGCTTGGAGCAGTATAGGATCCAGCATTTCGGGTGAGTACCAAACCGTTTATAGTTAATGTTTCGGCTATATAGTTATTACCGTTTGCAGCAACGGTATAAGGTACCGTTACCGTTCCAGTGTAAGGTGTTATATTCTGTAATATACCGCTAGGTGTAAGAGATACAGTAATTCCTGCGCAATTTATTGTTGGAAGACTTACTGCTACAGGCACTGTTTTTACACAATTAAGTGAAATCTTAGACCAATTTCCTTGTAAGGTTCCGCTAGCAGAAGGAGTACCAGTTAGTGTGTAAGTTATTAATTGTGCTTGCCCAGCATTTAAAGTAACAGAAGCAGGGCTTACTGCACTTACTGTTATACCAGAAATTCCACTTAAAACCAAATCCCCAACTCCAAAATTAAGATTAGCTGTAGCAAACGAGTTATTTGTGACTGTTACTGTAAATTTATTAGATGCAGTAAGGGCTATACCCGATATGTAAACCCCTTCAAAACCATTAATATTACAATTACCAACCACATTTGCTTCTGGCGATGCAAAACATCCTGACCACGCGTTATTTTCATATACTTTCATACAATTAGATGAAAGATCATATATCATCATTCCGTTTACTGGCGCAGTGATTGCGGCTGTTGTTGCTACTCGAGTTAATAAAAATGCTTTGTCAGTACTTGTTAAATCAAGTATCGCAGAGCTGTTGGGAGTAGCAGTACCTATTCCTAGACTTCCTGAATTAGTAAGGCGCATTCTCTCATTAAAAAAAGGCGTTGTCGATTTTCCAGTAGAGAATATAATCGATTTACTATTGTTTGCATTGGCGATATGCATATCTTGTCCACTTCCTATGTAGGATACATCGTTAGCAAACCCAATATTGTATGCCGTAGGGTAATTAAAGTTCGAATTGTTAATTCCTAACCAAGCAAAACCTGCGTAAGCAGTTCCGTTATCTGCAGTTGCAGAATAACCACTTTGCGCTTGTGTTCCTGTATTAGTATTTTGAACGTTTATTTGTAAAAAATCATTAATATTTCCAGTCGCATTTATAACAGAGTTTGAAGCAGTTACACCTGCCGCAATATCTAATTTTGCTGTAGGAGTTGTAGTCCCTATTCCTACATCCCCAGCAGAAGTAACTCTCATTTTCTCTGTATTATTTGTTTTGGTTACCAAGTCTACAGCATCAGTAGTTCCAATGAAATTTGTTGCAGCGGATGTGCTAGAATTACCAGCTAATGACCAATTTGAAATACTACCTGTTGAAATAGGTATCCATAAACTTCCATTCCAATAATAAAATCCAGGAACAACTTGATTTGGTCCTACAGCCGAAGTAAAAGTATTGTAAATAAGTTCAGATACCGCTGGGGTTAAAATTGTTGCAACATTAGTTGCAGACAATGCAACTCTAGGAACTAATAAACCATCTGTGGTAGATATTATATCTAATGCTCCTTGTGGGGTTGTGGTACCTATTCCTACTTGACTAAAAGAGGTTAGTTTAGTCAGAATTAAAAAGATACAAAGTAGTGTTTTTTTCAAAATTAAATTTGTTAGTTGTTTTTGTATAGTTCTGCAATTTGTAATACAAAGATATAAAAATTGAAACAATATTTAATTTATCGTCTTCATAAAATACTTCTTAACGCTATGCTTTTTATATATTTTTTTTGTTATTTCTCCCAATTTTAAATTCTAATATTCTTAAAATATCTTTATTTAAGCCTTAATATATCTAAATTCCTATCATTTTTTATCTATCTAGTGTTTTCCTAATATTAATTAAAACAATATTTCCCTCTTTTACGTAAAGTAAAATATTTATTCTATCATTTTTTAAAAGGTTCTATGATTTTTAAATGTACCAATTGTTAAAAAAAATCAATCGCCCAACGATATAAAAGTATTTAGTGCCATTATATTTGTTTTTATCAAAGATACCAAGTCTTGTTATTTTATGCATTTTATTTTAGTTTTTTTGAGATTCTGAAACAAATTCAGAATGACAAACATTGTGTCTATTCTCTATATTCTTTAATCTATTTTCTCTTTAAGAAATATAATTCCAAATACTTTTCTTCTTACTAATTTCTAAGAACACTTCTTTTAGTTTGGCGTATTTGGGTTGGCATAAAAAAACTCCTAAGTGGGTAGGAGTTTTTGGGTTTTTGTTTACCACGCGAAAGGATTCGCGCGGGAGCGTGGGTTATTTTAATTCGTGAATTAGTGGCAAAATTTTTTTATAACATTTTTTGCTCTTTATTTTTTTGTTACTTTTTTTGTGGCAATTTTTTATATATAATTTTTTTGCCACACTTTTCGTGGCAATTTTTCTAATTTAAAAAAACCGCCACAACTTTTTTGAGAGTTGGAATAAAAAAAACTCCTAAGTGGGTTAGGAGTTCGGGGTTTTGTCATTTATTACGGATTACAAATTGTTACCATCTGGTTTAGCAATTTTGAAAGTTATTTATGTAAATGTTTACATATAATATTTAAGAACATACTCAATAAACCAATTTGGTAGTTCAGTCGGTTCTATTTCTAATGATAATTTATTATTTGTAATTTTAGCTATTAATTTGTATTCTTCACTTGAATTATCAAATAGATAGCATTTATCAACATTTTCAATCATTTTAATTAAATTTGTTAATGTGTTATAATAACGACTGGAAATTTTTTCAGCAGCTACGTTATGCCCACCTTTTTCAACTCTATTTTCAACTCTAGATACATTTACTTCTGGATCATCGATACAAATAAAATATAAATAAGTTTTATATCCTTTTTGTTTAGCTTCTTTTATTTCTTCAATTTTTGAAGGATGACTCATTACAGTTTCAAAACAAAAATCAATTTTGTTTTCTTGTAAGCAATGTCTTAAAAATGAACTTATTAATGCACCCTCGTAACTATGAGTTTCTTTTTCTGCATCAACTATGATGTTTTGTTTTATTGAAAAATCTATTTTATGATTGTCTTCAATTGATTTTTCTATTAAAGAAATAGCTCTTTCTGTTTTTAAAAATTTATTTAAATCATCTTGAGTTAGATTTAAATTAAATTCGCTCAAATCAATATAGCCTTTAGTTGATAGTTCGTTTTCTATTAAATCTGCATTAAGAAAAACTCCAGCATTATATTTTTTTGAAAAGGAATCAAATAATGTACTTTTTCCTGAACCATTTGGGCCTGCAAATATTCTTAATCTTGATTCAGGCATACTATTTTCGTTCTAAAATCATTCCTTTTTTTAGAGAGGATATGTCAATTGTTGGTTTTGAAATTTTTCTTAAAACTTGTATTGATGCATCAGGATTTATTGAAATAATTTCGTGACTTCTAATTACTTTAATAGTAATTCCTAAAGCCATCGAACTTCTAACAGCTTTTGAGGAAGCAATTTTTGCTGAAGCTAACAAGACGCTGTCTTCTTTAGTAGATAAAATAGAATTATTTATACTTCTTCTATTTTTTAAAAATTTTCTTCTGTTCATAAGAATTGAAACTATTTGTTCAAAATTACGAAATATTATGTTTGTTTTATACAAATTTTGGTTAATTCTATAAATTTAGAATGCTATTATTTATTTTCGTTTTTTAATTTTAGTCTTTCTTCAATATTTAGTATAAATTTGAATACAAATTTAAAATATTCAAAGGCATTATTTTTTGCAAATTCATCCATTTGTATAGATTGAAACACAGGAATAATCTTTTGATTTACATTAATCTTCTTAATTTTATTTGGATTTGAAAATGTTGATTGAAAGATTGGTGTTTCATCAGGTAAATCTTTTAAAATTTTACTTGGGTCAGAATGAGAAAATCCATTTCTCATTAATTCTCTAATTTTGTCAAAAAGTATGTTTTTTTCGATTTCAGTAATTAAATTTTCTTTTTTGCATTTTTCGATAGAGTTTCCCAAAGGAATTGAAGAGTGTTTTTTATTAGGTTCCAAAAATATAGAATCCCATTCTTCTAATGGTTTTGGTCCTATTCCAGTTTCGTTATATATTAATGCTAATTTTAAAACTCTTTCTAACACATTATTAGTTAAAGTTATTGATGCTCTGTTAAATCCAAGAATAAGACATTTGTTAATTTCAAAAATTGAACTACCTAATTCTGGGAAAGTGTAAAACTCAAAATTGAAATATTCAGAATGAATATCAAAGTTTTTATTTAAACTTTCAATAAATGCTTTTTCAAATATTTCTTTCTCCATAATTGTATATCTATGTTCGGTAATCTATTTTCTCTTTAAGAAATATAATTCCAAATACTTTTCTTCTTACTTATTTCTAAGAACACTTCTTTTAGTTTGGCGTGTTCGGGTAGGTTCATGCTTGGGTCTTCTTTTAGGAGTTTTACGGCTAAATGTCGTGCTACTTGTAAAATATCTCGGTCTTTTACTAAATCGGCAATTTGTAGGTTTAGTACGCCGCTTTGTTGTTTTCCCATAATATCTCCCGGACCACGTAATTTCAAATCGACTTCTGCGATTTCAAATCCGTCATTGGTGCGCACCATGGTTTCCATTCGGGTTTTGCTGTCTTCGGAAAGTTTGTAATCGGTCATTAAAATGCAATAACTTTGTTCGGCACCACGTCCAACGCGTCCACGTAACTGGTGTAATTGTGACAAGCCAAAACGTTCGGCACTTTCAATTACCATTACGGAAGCGTTTGGTACATTTACACCAACTTCAATAACGGTTGTAGCGACCATAATATTGGTTTTTCCTTCGGCAAAGCGTTTCATTTCTTCATCTTTGTCTGCTGGTTTCATTTTTCCATGTAAAATAGAAATAGAATATTGAGGCAAAGGAAAATCGCGAGAAATACTTTCGTAACCGTCCATCAAATCCTTATAATCCATTTTTTCCGATTCCTGAATTAACGGATACACAATATAAATTTGTCGGCCTTTGGCAATTTCATCTTTCAAGAATTTCCAAACCACCAAACGCTTACTATCAAATCGATGTACGGTTTGAATTGGTTTTCTTCCTGGCGGTAATTCGTCTATGACAGAAATATCTAAATCGCCATACAAACTCATCGCTAAAGTTCTCGGAATTGGTGTCGCAGTCATCACAAGTACGTGAGGAGGAATCTCCGACTTTGTCCAAAGCTTGCTTCTTTGTTCCACACCAAAACGATGTTGCTCATCAATTACAGCTAAACCTAAATTTTTAAATTGGACTTTATCTTCCAATAAAGCATGTGTTCCGATAATAATATCTAAACTTCCGTTTTCTAATTCTTCGTGAATGATTCTTCGTTGTGCAATTTTTGTAGAACCGGTTAGAATTCGAATGTTGATGTTTAAATCTTTGGCTAATTCGGTAATGCCATTAAAATGCTGATTGGCTAAGATTTCCGTTGGTGCCATCAAACAACTTTGAAAGCCGTTATCTTTCGCGATAAGCATACACATTAAAGCGACAATGGTTTTTCCTGAACCAACATCACCTTGTAATAAACGATTCATTTGTGCGTGGCTTCCTAAATCGTTTCGAATTTCTTTCAATACTCTTTTTTGAGCATTCGTCAATTCAAAAGGCAAATGATTGTTGTAGAAATTATTAAAATTTTCGCCAATAATTTCGAATGGGAAACCTTTAATTTTATGTTTTCGAATTAAGTTCTTCGTTATTAATTGTAGTTGAATAAAAAACAATTCTTCAAACTTTAATCGGAATTGCGCTTTGGCTAAAAGATCTTGATTTTTCGGAAAATGAATGTTGACTAAAGCTTCTTTTTTCGGAATCAATTTTAATTCTTCCATAATAGAAATAGGCAACGTTTCCGAAAATAATTGATGGGTTTCCGAAAACAATTGCATCATCATTTTATTGATGACTTTATTCGTAACGCCTTTGTTATTAAGTTTTTCAGTACTTGGATAAACAGGTTGCATCGCACTTCTTAAAGCGCTTTTGTGTTCTTCCAACAATTCCATTTCTGGATGTGCCATATTGAAAACCGAACCAAACTGTGTGACTTTTCCGAAAATGACATAAACAGTATTAATTTTCAAACTTTCTTTCACCCATTTCTGACCTTGGAACCAAACCAATTCCATTTGACCGGTATTGTCTAAAAATGTCGCGACTAATCTCGATTTTCCTTTACCTTGATCGATGGTTTTGATATGAACGACTTTCCCAACAATTTGAACCTCAGAATTGCTATTCACCAACTGATTGATTTTAAAATAGCGCGTTCTGTCGATGTATCGATTCGGATATAAATTGATTAAATCGCCATATTTATGAATGTTCATTTCCTTGCGCAGCAAATCGCCACGTTGCGGACCAACGCCTTTTAAATATTCTATGGGAGTTTCGAGTAGGTTCATTTTTTTATTTTATTGAAGGGACAAGTCGCGACTTGTCCTTACTATTTATTTTTCGGTAATAAATCGATATACCAAAAGCCATAACTAGGTTCGTCCGAATCTACATCACAAGCTGTGTTGGAAGCTGTGGTGTTTTTTGGTTTTTCGTATTTTTTATGAACGATTTCTCCGATTTCAAATGCAATAGGATTTTTAAAAATTGGACCATCAAAAGTGAAGGTGTGAAATTCGCCGTTTTCTCCACAAACATCTACATTTTCTGGTAAATCATTGATGAAACTTTCATCTATAATTCGGCCTACGAAACTTTGGTCTAAATATTTTTCGTTAACACACGTTACTATTGTTTTAAAACCTAAATGGATAAAATCGTGGATAAGTTCTGTCGTATCAATTTTCCACAATGGGAATTCGCCTATAAAACCGCCTTCTTTTAATTTGTCTTCTCGGTATTTTCTAAGATCTTCTAAAAAGATATCGCCAAAAATAGAATGCGTTACACCGTTTTCCTTAAATTTAGATAACGTGTTTTTCATTACATTTTCATAAACTTCCATAGTTGGCATTTCTGGAATCATCATTTTGGTTAGCGGCAATTGTAAACTTTCTGCTTGTAAATCTAACAATTCCACACGAACGCCATGCATTGAAATGCGTTGGTATTGTTCGCTTACGCTGGTTAGTAAGGAAACAATTTCGAATTCGTCGTTTTGTGAGATTTTGTATAAAGCAAAGGCAGAATCTTTTCCGCTGCTCCAGTTAAATATAGCTTTCTTTTTCAAGGTAAATGGCAATTATAAATTTCACTTCGTAAATAGTAAATCACAAATCGTAATTTGAAAGCGAAGATAGTTTATAATTTATAAATTAAGAAAGGAGAGAATTTGAAAATGTTTATATTCGTATCAGATTTTAAACACATATATGAAAACTTTATTTTTTCTGCTTTTTTCGATACTTACTTTTTCGCAACAAACCAAATCCGTTGATTTTTTGAAGTGTGAGGCTTTTTTGAATCCAAATGAAACTAACAAATCAATTTCGGGACAAATCAGATATGAATTTAAGGTAAAAACTAAAATTGATACGATTAGAATTGACGCAAAGAATATGCAATTTACTGAAGTATTGATCAATCGAAAAGAAGTGAAACACAAAAATAATAGCAAAGAATTACTTTTGTTTGAAGGATTTAAAAAAGGGAAGAACAAATTAACTTTTAACTATTCTGCCACACCTAAACAAACTTTATATTTTACAGGCGATTTTTCAAATGGCTCAGATCAAATTTGGACACAGGGTCAAGGACGTTATACGAGTCATTGGTTACCAAGTTTTGATGATGTAAACGAGAAAGTGATTTTTAATTTAAATATTGATTATTTAAAGTATTCAAAAGTAATAGCAAACGGAACTTTTGTAAAATATAATAATGTAAAAACTCTTTGGCAATACAAAATGCAAAAACCCATGTCGTCTTATTTAGTGATGTTGGCGATTGGTAATTTTGAAAAGCAAGAAACCAAAAGTAAATCGGGAACACCTTTAGAGTTTTATTTTGATAAGAATGACGTTTCTAAATTTGAACCAACCTATAGATATTCCAAACAAATTTTCGATTATTTAGAACAAGAAATTGGTGTGAAATATCCTTGGGGAATTTACCGTCAAGTTCCGGTTAGAGATTTTTTATATGCTGGAATGGAGAATACAACTTCAACTATTTTCTCTCAAGATTTTGTAGTCGATTCAATTGGTTTTAATGATAAAAATTATATCAATGTGAATGCTCACGAACTGGCACATCAATGGTTTGGCGATTTAATTACGGCGCAATCTGGAAAACATCATTGGTTGCAAGAAGGTTTCGCCACTTATTATGCTTTATTAGCTGAAAAAGAAGTTTTTGGCGACGATTATTTCTATAACGAATTGTACGATTATGCTTTACAATTGAGAAGTGCAGCTAAAACAGATACAATTCCAGTCATGAATGAAAAAGCGAGTTCGTTATCGTTTTACAAAAAAGGTGCTTGGGCTTTGCATACGTTAAGAGAAGATATCGGTGCGAAGAATTTTCAAAAAGCAGTAAAAATCTATTTAAAGAAATACCAATATAAAAATGTCATTACCGATGAATTTCTAGCGGAAGTCAAAAAAGTAGTTAAAGATTTTGATACCGAAAATTTCAAAAAGAAATGGCTAGAAACTTCCGGTTTCGATATGGTTTTAGCGGAAAGTTATTTGGTAAAGAATAAATCGGTTGCGGGTTATATTCAATTGACGAAAGAGAAAAAAGATTTAGAGAATTACAAAGCGATTTTGGAATCGGAAACGTATTTCCCAATCAAACAATACATTTTCTACAAATTGGCAAACACACCTTTTGAAGACAAAAAAGAATTAATTGAAATTGGTATGAAGCAAAATCTATATGTTCGTCAAGCGATTGCTGAAACGATGACTAAAATTCCAGTTGAATTCAAAGCACAATATGAAACGTTTTTAGATGACGCTTCGTACAATACCAAAGAAATGGCTTTAGTAAATTTATGTAAAAACTTTCCTGAAGATAAAGACAAATACATCAAAAAAATGTATAAAATAGTTGGGAATAATGATAGAAGTTTACAAATTACTTGGTTAAGTTTAGCGATTGTTTCTGAAGAAGATGAATTTATAAAAAAACAAATGTATCTTGATTTAATTGATTATTCTTCTGATAAATATGAAAGTTCAATTCGTCAAAATGCTTTAGAAGTTTTACTAAAATTATATCCAAATGACGGAAATGTAATCGCATCTTTATTTCATGCCACATCGCATCACAAATGGCAGTTCACGAAATTTTCAAGAGATAAAATTCGAGAATTATTGAAAAAACCAGAGTTTAGAAGTCGAGTAGAAGAGTTGGCCAAAACGGCTGATGAAAAAACGGCTGCTTTGTATATGAAGTTTTTGAAGGAGTAAAGTAATAAAACACAAATTTCACAGATTTACACAAAATAAAATCTGCGTTAATCTGTGAAATCTGTGTAAAACTTTTAAAAAACGCGTTTCAATTCTTCTTTTATAAAACTAATGGCAACGGCACTTGCGCTTTCCGTTTGTGTTAGTTCTGTAAGTAAAAAAGTTCTTAATTCACTACCCGTTTTTACTTCACCATTAACAGAAGTTTGACGAATTTGTGTGATGATACTGTTTTTAGCTTTCATTACAATTTCCCAACAATCTGCAGTCAAGTAAATCTGTTGTGCGATATTATGTTCGTATTCGGTTTGAATGTTGTGAATTAAAAATGTAGCATAATTCGGTGCATCTAAATCGCTTGGTTCAACTCGCATCATTAAGTTGATAGGATTAATTCTTTCTAAAAACAAAACCACACGTTCATATGCTTGTAATCTGATCGGTAATGCTTGTTGTTGGTTTTCGCGTAATAATTCAAATTTGCGCTTATTCTCTTCATTCCTAAAGAATTTATGTAACATTACAAAAGCAACACCACCTGTGATTATCGCTGGTAAAGTGTATGTAGCAATTTCGAGTAATTTATCTTCAATAACCATATTTAGTTTTTTTTACAAATCTAAAATATTTTTTTTAAAAACATACTTAATATTAAATTTCTTATATTTGTTTGTTTTTCAATACGATATGATGAAAAAACCCCTATTTTTTTATGTATTACTCTTTACTGTTTTGTCATTTTCTCAGACAAAGGAGATAGTTTTAATCTTTAAAGATAAAGCTACAGGGAATGTTATTGAAAATGTTTTGGTGACTATTCTTCGAACCGATGAAAACTTTCAAAGTAATAAAGAAGGAAGTATCAAATTTAAACTTCCAAAACCCTCCAGAATAGTCATTAAACATTTCGAATACAAGCAAATATCAATCAACTCCGCTACATTAAAAGAATCAGAAATTATAATAAGTTTAGAAAGTATTTCTCAAGAAATAGAAGATATTGTAATTACCAATAGACAATCGTTTAGTATTTTAAAATCGTTAATAAACAAATCAATGAAGCAATTAACCGCTCCAATTAATTTGAAAATTTATACGCGAGAATTCTTCAAATACAACAATGAATATACTTCCTATTCAGATGGTTTAGTCAATTTTTGTTTGAAAGAAAAACCAGATAAATTTGCAGCAGATATTTTGGTAGAACAAAACCGAACGTACAATTTAATCAATAACGAAAAGATTGAAAAAAAGACGTTGAGTTATAACATGTACGATATCATTCAGAATTATTACGACTTTAAATACATTTCTCAATTAGCCGAATCGAAAGCCAAAAAGAAGTTCGATTTTGAAATTAAAACCGTTAAAGGAAAAGATGATTTTTATCAAATGGTAATTGCTCCAAAGCCAGAAATTGAAGAGTTTTTACCAACTGTTACTATCATTTATAATTTTAAGAAAAATGTCATTTTAGAAATAGAATATTTTGTAGAACCAAGTCGTTTTGAATTTTCAGATACTTCTAATTTGAAAGTAATTAAAGGAAAAGTGTTCAATTCTACTTTCCGAGCCTTGTATATTTTAGATGGTGAAGATTATTTTTTAGCGAGCACCAAAGAAGAAATTGGTGTGATGGTAAAAGATAAAAAAAACGAAGAAAATAAAATTGAAATTGCCAATTATTTAATGACCACACGTCATAGCAGAAAATTAGTGCCTTATGATAAAGAAGATGTTTTTAAAGAAAAATCGCTAATCAACAAGAAAAACTCAATAATTACGGAATATTGGGAAGTAAATTCGGGGTTGTTATTGACTACCGAAGAGAAAAAAATTGTTGATAATTTGCAACTAAATGACGATTAAAAATACTTGAAATCACTTCATAATCTGTATTTTTGCTATCTTAAATATCCTTTTTTAAAATGCAACAATACATAGATCAATTAAATGAAGCACAACGTGCGCCAGTTCTACAAAAAGACGGTGCCATGATTGTTATTGCAGGTGCAGGTTCAGGTAAAACGCGAGTTCTAACCGTTCGAATTGCCAATTTGATGTATCAAGGCGTTGATGCTTTTAATATTTTATCCTTAACGTTTACCAACAAAGCAGCACGTGAAATGAAAAAACGTATTGCTGAAATTGTAGGTAATAACGAAGCTAAAAACCTTTGGATGGGAACGTTTCACTCTGTTTTTGCTAAGATTTTACGAAGTGAAGCAGAAAAGTTAGGCTATCCCTCAAATTTTACCATTTACGATTCTCAAGATTCTTTACGTTGTTTAGGAAGTATCATCAAAGAAATGCAATTGGATAAAGATGTTTACAAACCGAAACAAATTTTAGGTCGAATTTCCCAATATAAAAACTCCTTAATTACAGTTCGAGCGTATTTTAATAATCCCGAATTACAAGAAGCTGATGCGATGAGCAAAAAGCCTCGAATGGGGGAAATTTACAATAATTACGTAGAACGTTGTTTCAAATCGGGTGCGATGGATTTTGACGATTTGTTATTGAAAACCAACGAATTATTAAACCGTTTCCCTGATGTTTTAGCGAAATACCAAGATCGTTTCAGATATATTTTAGTGGATGAGTACCAAGATACCAATCACTCACAATATTTGATTGTAAAAGCACTTTCTGATAGATTTCAGAATATTTGTGTAGTGGGTGATGATGCGCAAAGTATTTATGCGTTCCGAGGTGCGAATATCAATAACATTTTAAACTTTCAAAAAGATTACGAAGGTGTAAAAATGTACCGATTAGAACAAAATTATCGTTCTTCGAAAAATATTGTAGAAGCGGCGAATAACGTTATCGATAAGAATAAAACCAAATTAGATAAAATTGTTTGGACAGCCAATAGCGATGGTCCGAAAATCAAAGTACATCGAAGTGTAACTGATGGTGAAGAAGGGCGTTTCGTAGCTGGTACTATTTTCGAACAAAAAATGCAAAACCAATTACCGAATTCGCATTTTGCTATTTTGTATCGTACCAATGCGCAATCTCGTGCGATGGAAGATGCGTTGAGAAAAAGAGATATTCCGTATAGAATTTATGGTGGTTTATCATTTTATCAACGTAAAGAAATTAAAGATGTTTTATCTTATTTGCGATTGGTTATTAATCCGAAAGATGAAGAAGCTTTAATTCGAGTAATTAATTATCCTGCAAGAGGAATTGGTGATACAACCGTTGAAAAACTTACTGTTGCAGCCAATCATTATAAACGTTCCATTTTTGAAGTGATGGAACACATTGATAAAATCGATTTAAAATTAAATTCGGGAACCAAAACTAAGTTGCAAGATTTTGTAACGATGATTAAAAGTTTCCAAGTCATCAATGAACAACAAGATGCGTTTACTTTAACGGATCACGTGACTAAGAAAACAGGTTTAGTTCAAGAATTGAAAAAAGACGGAACGCCTGAAGGAATTGCTCGTATCGAAAACATAGAAGAATTACTAAACGGTATTAAAGATTTTACCGAAGGTCAGAAAGAAATTGATGGTGCTCGTGGTGCTTTAGCAGAATTTATGGAAGATGTGGCTTTGGCGACAGATTTAGATAAAGACACAGGTGATGATGATAGAGTCGCGTTAATGACGATTCACTTGGCGAAAGGATTAGAATTTCCACACGTTTTTGTGGTGGGAATGGAAGAAGATTTGTTTCCAAGTGCAATGAGTATGAACACACGAAGCGAATTGGAAGAAGAACGCCGTTTGTTTTATGTAGCTTTAACTCGTGCCGAACATCAAGCGTATTTGACGTATGCGCAATCGCGTTATCGTTGGGGAAAATTAGTAGATAGTGAACCTTCTCGTTTTATTGAAGAAATTAATGGGGAATATTTAGAATACATGAATCCGATTGATTCAGGTTACCGATACAAACCTACTATGGATATTGATATTTTTGGAGATGTGGATAAATCGAAATTACGATTAGCGAAACCAACATCCGGAACACCACCAGAATATATTTCTAAAAACGAACCGATTTCGTCTGTAAATATCAGAAGATTAAAACCCGTAAGTAGCGGTGCAAGTTCTTCGGATAAAGCGAATTTATTTGATAACAATTTAGCCGTTGGAAACATCGTCATGCACGAACGCTTTGGAAAAGGTGAAATTGTAGGACTAGAAGGCGTTGGCGCCGACAAAAAAGCAGAAATTCGTTTTGATGTGGGCGGCTTGAAAAAGTTGCTATTGCGCTTTGCGAAGTTGAATGTGATAGGGTAAATTAAGGGATAAGTTAAAAAGCAAAAGGGATAAGGCAAAAGTAAAAAGTATGAAAAAAGTAATATTGATTTTTAGTTTGATGCTTTTTGTATTTTGTGATAAAAAACAGGACCTAAAAACAGAAAATATAACTTCAGATAGTTTAAGAACTAAAACTGAGAAACCAATATTCGAGAATATTTTTAAAAATCACTTATACATAGTTGGTCCGCAATTAGATCTTGATGGAAATTTAGAATTAGGCTGTGATTGCTGTTCAAGTGAAATTTATTTTTGTGATTCGATTCATTTTGTAGAAATAGTTTATTGTTTAGAAGTTGTTGATTTATTGGTTGGAGAATATTCAGTCATAAAGAATGGAGTAGAATTTCAATATTATGATAAGAGTTTTTCAATGGAATATGATTTTGAAAATCAAACGGATTCATTAACTGTCTACAAACCTATTTACTCTGAAATTAATAATAAAGAATTTAAGGCAAATTGGACAAAACATAATAACACAAGATTTTATAATACATCAAATGATGAGGTTTCTGAGCAAAGAGATTCTTTAAAAAGCTCTTTTATTGAAACAATTCAAAACGATAAAGAAGTTTTAAAATTCTTAAGAAAAAATAATATAAAAATTTAAGAGCTATTTTTTACTTCAAAATAAACTTAACTAATTCTTCTACTATAATTAAAATTAGAGCAAAAAAAGAAGCTCTGATAAATGAAGAATATGATAAGTTACCTAATTTAGCAAAAAAGAAATTCTAAGGTTCTCGATACAATTTTAAGCCTCTCGTTTTGGGAACGAGATACTTAAAACCACTCGAACTGACGGGCGATAAAGAATTTCTAAGAAAAAACAATATAAAAATTTAAGAGCTATTTTTATATCAAAATATATATAACTAATTCTTTTACTATAATTAAAATTAGAGCAAAAAAAGAAGCTCTGATAAATGAAGAATATGATAAGTTACCTAATTTAGCAAAAAAGAAATTCTAAGGTTCTCGATACAATTTTAAGCCTCTCGTTTTGGGAACGAGATACTTAAAACCACTCGAACTGACGGGCGATAAAGAATTTCTAAGAAAAAACAATATAAAAATTTAAGAGCTATTTTTATATCAAAATATATATAACTAATTCTTTTACTATAATTAAAATTAGAGCAAAAAAAGAAGCTCTGATAAATGAAGAATATGATAAGTTACCTAATTTAGCAAAAAAGAAATTCTAAGGTTCTCGATACAATTTTAAGCCTCTCGTTTTGGGAACGAGATACTTAAAATCACTCGAACTGACGGACGAACAATAATGTAAAATTTCTAAGAAAAAACAAAATTCAAATATAATAGGTTAAACTTTTTTATCTTTACTACTTTAACCTGAAACCAATAAACTTGAAACTAAAATATCATGGCTGAATTTCTAAAAATTTACGAAGACAAACCAAGCGAAGCTGCCATTAAAAAAGTGGTTGAGGTTTTAAGAAATGGTGGATTAGTCATATATCCGACCGATACGGTTTATGGATTAGGTTGTGATATTACCAATTCTCGTGCATTGGAAAAACTTGCGAAAATTAAAGGTGTTAAGTTGGAAAAAGCCAATTTCTCATTTGTTTGTAGTGATTTAAGTAATATTTCCGATTATGTGAAACAAATTGACACCGCTACATTTAAAATTTTAAAAAGAGCTTTACCAGGAGCTTATACGTTTATTTTACCTGGAAATAACGATTTACCAAAAGACTTCCGTAAGAAAAAAACCGTCGGAATTAGAGTTCCAGATAATAATATTGCCATTCAAATTGTGGAAATGTTAGGGAATCCAATTGTGTCAACATCTATTCATGATGAAGATGAGGTAATTGAATATTCAACAGATCCAGAATTAATTTTCGAGAAATGGCAAAACCAAGTCGATCTAGTTATTGATGGCGGTTACGGAGAAAACATAGCGTCAACCATTATCGACTTAACCGGACACGAACCGATTGTGGTAAGAGAAGGTAAAGGTGATGTGAATGTGATATAGTTCACCCCTAAAAAAACACCATTCACTAAACCTTTTTTTTTATTTTATAGTTTCTTTATGACTTTTGACTTGAATTTAAAATTTTATTTATGAAACAGTTCAAGTCGTTTTTAGGGTATTGGGTAAGTATTTTCACCATATTTTTCTTTTTATTATTATATTCTGAAAAAAATGAATCTGCAAATTTAGATGGGAAATTACATGTTCTTTTTTTCATTATTAGTTATTCTGCAATTATCGCTTTTATTCTTGAGTTTGTAAAAGTAAAATTTGTAAATGATAAATGGTTTTGGTTTAAAACAATATTTTTAAATTTACTAATCAATGTTTCGCACAGTATCTTATATCAATTAATAACTGTTGGTGATATTGAATCCATTCATGCTATTGTTTTTCAGTCTTCTCTTTCTACTTTAATTTTATTTGCATTACTTGTATTAAGAAAATATAAATTATTAAAGTTTAATTATGTAGAATTTAATTATGGTATCAAGCAAAATTTATTGCTAATTGGGAAAAGTTACTTACTATTTTGCTTAATTTTATTTCCTTTCTATCTTGAATTTTTTAAAGATTTTGAGGATTATTCGGTAGCTTTTAAATTTGTCATTTCTCCTTTAGGATTGTTATTCTCAAATTACTTTTTTTATTATTTTTTAAGAAATGTAAAAATAAGTAATTTAATTAAAATTCTATCTTGTTGTTTTTTAACGTTTCTAGTATTTAGGGGAATAAATATTCTAAATTTTGATATAAAGGATAGTAGTATTATAATACCAATTTTGATTGTTTATTTTTTTCCTGCAAGTTTTATTTTATTCTACATTTTTAATTCTTATCATAAAAGGAACGAATTAAAAAAAGAAAATTTTAATTTATCTGTATCAAAAATTCAATTATCTCAAGAATATCAAGAATTAAAAAACCAAATCAATCCTCATTTTTTGTTTAACAATTTGAATACAATGATTTCTTTTATCGAAGAAAATCCTAAAAAAGCAATTGCATTTGGACATCATTTAGCTGGAGTTTACAGACATTATTTAAAAAACTCAAATGAAGATTTTATTTCATTAATTGATGAACTTTCTTTTATTCAAAATTATTTAGATATTTATAAAGCAAAATTTAATAACTCATTAGAATTCGCAATTCCATCTGAAATTTCAAAGTCAGATTATATTTTGTCATCGGTTTTACAAGAAATCATTGATAATATTTTCAAACACAATGTTATTGATGCTGAAAACATAATGAAAGTTGATATTTCAATAAATGATGATTTTTTAGTGATTACAAATTCTAAAGTCTTAAAAAACAAGATTGATTCAACAAAAATGGGTTTAAATAACATTTCTAAACGATACGAATTATTGACAAATCAAAAATTGATAATTAACGATTCTGATATTGCTTTTGAAGTTCAAATTCCAATTTTAAAATATGAAGATTAGTACGGCTTTAATTATAGAAGATGAGATTCCGGCTTCAGCACGTTTAAAACGTTTATTAGAAGAAAAAGATATTGTTGTTGTTGGTCAAGAGCAATCTATTAAAAAAGGAATTCATTGGTTACAAAATAATTCACATCCTGATTTTGTGTTTTCAGACATAAAATTATCAGATGGTTTATCTTTTGAAATTTTCGAACGAATCAATGTGAATTCGAAAATTATATTTACTACTGCTTATGATGAATTCGCATTAAAAGCATTCGAATATAAAGGTTTAGCTTATTTATTAAAACCAATTGAGATAGATAAATTGGAAAATGTATTGTCTAATATTTCATTTTATACATCTATTTTTAATGATGGAATTCCACCTGTTTCAAACCATCAAGAAGAGTTTTTGGTGAGTTTTGGAAGTAAATTAAAGAAAATCAAATCGGAAGATATTATTAGTTTTTTTAGTGAAAACAATACCACTTTTATTCAAAGCAATGAGAACAGAAATTATCCTATTTCAATGTCATTAGATAAATTAGAAACTTCTATTAATTCTGGTATTTTTTTCAGAATTAATAGAAGTGTCATTATAAATAAAAAGTATATTGAATTTGTAAAAAATTCCGAAATCGTTCTTAAGGAGCATCTAATTCTTAAAGATAATTCCATTAGTAGAAGTCGAGTTACGGCATTTAAAAATTGGTTTTAAATTAAATAAATCGTAAATCCCAAATCGTAAATTATTTAGGGCTTACAATTTCCACATCACTAAACGCAATCGCTCCACGAACTACACCTTGTATAGTCGTTTTTAACGCATCAATGATATGAATTTTTAATTCGTTTTTAGAGAAAATTAAACTCACTTCTCTAGATGGTTTTGGGTTTGCAAATTGTTTTAGTTTTGCCTTGTTTTTTTCGTTTAAATCTAACGTATGTAAATAGGGAAGTAGTGTAGTTCCTAAACCTTCATCTGATAATTTGATTAAGGTTTCGAAACTTCCACTTTCTAATTGAAAATGGTTTTCACCAATGAAATTGTTTGTTTTACAAAGGTTCAAAACACTATTTCTAAAGCAATGACCGTCTTGTAAGAGCAATATTTTTTCGACATCTAAATCGGAAACTTCAATTTCTTTTTTAGCATTATTCTGACTACTTTCTGGTATATAAGCTACAAAAGGTTCGTAGTATAATACAATTTCTTTTAACTTTTCTTCGTCTAAAGGCGTAGCAGCAATGGCACAATCTAAATGACCATTTTTCAGTTTTAAAATGATGTCTGCTGTATTTAATTCTTCAACAATTAAGTTTATTTTCGGATACTTTTTAATGAAAGTATTTAAAAACATCGGTAATAAAGTTGGCATAATCGTTGGGATAATTCCAATACGAAAATCGCCACCAATAAACCCTTTTTGTTGGTCTACAATGTCTTTAATTCTGTTAGCTTCGTTTACTATGTTTTTGGCTTGTGTTACAATTTTACTTCCAACATCAGTTAAGCCGATTGGTTTCTTTGTTCTATCAAAAATTTGAATGCCTAATTCATCTTCTAATTTCTGAATTTGCATACTTAAAGTAGGTTGCGTCACGAAGCATTTTTCGGCAGCTAGTGTAAAATTTTTGTTTTCGGCAACAGCTAAAACGTAGTATAATTGGGTAATTGTCATTGTATCAATATTTGTGATAAAAGTAAATATTTTGATTGTAAAAAACTATTGTTTAAGAAAAGTTTATAAAAAAAACTCTTTCCGTTAAGAAAGAGTTTTGATTACTATATTGATTGTAAGCTTATTGAATAACTTTGATTTCAACTCTTCTGTTAGCTGATTTTCCAGCAGTAGTTTTGTTTGAAGCAATTGGTTTTGCTGCTCCAAATCCTTGAGAATTCAATCTGTTTTCGTTAATTCCTTTAGAAATTAAATAGGTTTTAATTGCTAAAGCTCTTTCAGCAGAAAGTTCTATGTTGCTTTCTGGTTTTCCAACATTATCTGTATAACCTTCAATGCTAAAGTTAGTCGCTTCATATTCTTTCATAATTTCAGCCATAGCGTCTAAAGTTACATAAGAATCTGCTTTTACAGTTGCTTTTCCAGAATCGAATAATACTGATTTAGAATAGTCGTTTAGTTTTTTAATTACTTTCGTATCAATAACCGGACAACCGTTATTTTCAATTGTTCCCACAACATCCGGACATTTATCATCTTTATCTAAAACTTTGTCGCCATCTTTATCTGTGTAAGGACAACCTTTATTATCTTTTTCTCCGAATAGAGTAGGGCAATTGTCTAAATTATCTGTAACTCCATCTTTGTCTTCGTCTCCCCAAGGACAACCTTTATTTTCAACAGCACCAACTATATCTGGACAAGAATCGTCTTTATCTAAAACTTTGTCACCATCTTTATCTGTCCAAGGACAACCGTTATTTTCTGTTGGTCCAAATTCTGTAGGACATTTGTCTAAGTTATCAGTTAAGCCATCATTATCAGCATCACCCCATGGGCAACCTTTGTTTTCAACTGGTCCGGCAACTTCTGGGCAACTGTCATCTTTATCATTTACACCGTCAAAATCTATATCTTTAATTTTACTTTGGTAAATTGGAATTTTTAATCCTACATGAACATCTAAAGCTTGAGTTTCAGAAAGCATTGCACTTATAATTGATCCTGAACCAACAAATAATGGTCCTGCTCTAAAACCAAATCCAGCTTGTAAACCAGAATATTCTAAATAAGAAATTGGAGTATATAAACTTAACCATTTCACTTCATAGCGTGGCGTTAAACTTACGTTATTGTTGATGTAAGAAGAGTTTTTGTCTTTTGCAGCAACTGCGCTGAAATCTGTATTTAAGTTTAAATAGAAACGTTTGTTCATTCTCCAATCTGCATTTAAATGAATGGCAGTTGGTAATTTAAATTTCACTGATTTTGTTTCTGAAATTTTAGTGTATAAATTATCAAAACTTGGGTCAGTATCATATTGTGTATCTGTATATGAAGTATTTACATTATATACACTTACAATAGCATCTTTATAGTTGATAGCACCAATATCGGTTACAGAAACACCTAATTTGAATTTGTATTTATTTTGGTCTTTATGGTAACTTTTTCCACCTTCTTTATTGGTGTATTGATATTTACCATAGTCAGGACGGTATTCGTAGGTGAAACCAAAATCGGCACCAAAACCTGTTCCTGTATTTTCTGTTGGATCATCAAAATTATCAAGAGAAGTAAGGTTTCCGGATTCTAAATATCCAGTAGATGAAGTTGTACTAGTGTTTGGATCACCAGTATAATTATAAGCAATATTAATGTTATTGGCTTTTGCATAACCTGTAAAGGCTCCGTATAAATATTTTGCTGAAAGTCCACCTTTTAGGAAATGTTGTCCTTTATCCATTAAAATTCTGGCATAAGAAACACCAAATTCTCCCCAAGCATTTGCGGCAATACTAAAATTTTGATTGTTTACTTGGTAACTTTCATCTATTCCATCCTGAATATCGTTTAAAGCTTTTCCACTAATATTACTTAAGTGGGTTATACTTCTGGCTCTTGTAAATAGTGCTAATGAACTTTTTTTGTTTAAATTGAACATAAATGAGGGTCCTAATACATCTACATTTATTAAAAAATTATTGGCATCCGTTGGAAATTGTTTTCCATCTTTTTCAAAATCATAATCACTTTTTAATAGGTCGCCAAATTTCACACTATAATAATCGTTAGTAACTAATCCGCTAAATGAAACGATATTAATGTCTGCTCTAAACCTAGAATCTACAATATTTGCTGGATTATTAATTACGGAATGGACTCCGGCATAGTTATCATTTAAATAACCAAAGTAACTTTGTGCATTAGCATAACTTATGCTAAAGAAAGTAATTGCGATTAAAATTTTGTTTTTCATAGGATGAATTTTAATTAGTAAAAATAACGATATAATTAGTGTTTAAAATTTAATTTAAGATTAAAAAAAAAGTCTAAATAATATTGAAAACTTGTTTGATATAGTATCTGAAATACATTCAGATTGACAAGCTTTCGTTATTCTTTAGACAGTTTTTTTGTTTAGAACTTCGTAATTTATTAATACACTTCAGATTCTTTTAATTTTTCTGTATTGGCTACTAATTGTAATTCGTCAATAAACTTGTGAATTTTTCCTGACATAACACCATCCATATCAAAAACATCTACACCAATTCTATGATCTGTTACACGACCTTGAGGATAATTATACGTTCTAATTTTTGCAGAACGGTCACCTGAACTTACTTGTGAAGTACGCGTTATAGCATCTTCAGCTTGTTTCTTAGCTAATTCTTGTTCGTACAAACGAGAACGTAAAACCGTTAAGGCTTTGTCTTTATTTTTATGTTGCGATTTTTGATCCTGACATTGCGCTACTAATCCAGAAGGAATGTGTGTTAAACGAACCGCTGATTTTGTAGTATTTACCGATTGTCCACCTGGTCCTGAAGAACAGAAGAAATCTACACGAACATCGTTCATGTCAATTTGTACATCAAATTCTTCCGCTTCTGGCAAAACCATTACCGTTGCAGCAGATGTGTGTACACGACCTTGCGTTTCTGTTTGAGGAACACGTTGTACACGGTGTACCCCAGCTTCATACTTTAAAGCACCATAAACATCTTCACCGGTAACTTCAAAAATCACCTCTTTGAATCCACCAGAAGTTCCATCACTCATATCTACTACAGAACATTTCCAACCACGACCTTCACAGTATTTCGTATACATTCTATATAAATCTCCAGCGAAAATAGAAGCTTCATCTCCACCAGTACCCGCACGAATTTCCACCATAACGTTTTTCGCATCTTCTGGATCTTTAGGAATCAACATAAATTTGATTTCTTCTTCCAATTGAGGCAAACGTTCTTTTGCTTCGTCTAATTGCATTTTAGCCATTTCTACCATTTCGGCATCAGAACCATCAGCAATTATTTCTTGTGCTTCCTTAATATTGGAGTCAAGGTTGATATATTCTTCACGTTTTTGAACCAACGCGTTTAAACTTTTGTATTCTTGATTTAATTGTACATAACGTTTTTGGTCGGCAATAACATCAGGTTGTATAATTAAATCTGATATCTCGTCGAAACGTTGTTTTACGTATTGTAATCTGTCTAACATCTTTATTCTTTATTTTTCGACTGCAAAGTTACAATTTTAGTTTAAAGTTTTAAAATTTAAATTTTAAAACTTTTTCTTTTTGAAAATCAATTAGTTAGAATTATTATTTTTATTTATTCTAAATAAACTTGTTTTTTTAATTTCTGCGTTTTACTTTTGCACTGTTATTTTAAATTATTCTAAATAAAAATGAAAAAGTATATATTATTATTAGCTGTGTTATCTAATGTAACCATTTCTTTCGCACAAACAGAAAGTTCAAAAAATGATGTAGCATTAGAAATTGAAAATGATACAGTTAAGAAAAGAGGACAGGTTATTGAAGAAGTAGTTGTTATTTCTAAATTACAAAAACAAGCCGTTAAAGTAGGAAAATCACCAATCAAAGCTTTGGATTTACCACAAGCAACTGCAGTAATAGACAGAGCAACAATAGATCAACAACAAGTTTTACGTTTGTCTGATGCTATAAAAAACGCAAATGGAATTTATGTTTCTGGAAATAGTACAGCCTCAGGAAACAATCAAGAAGAATTTGGTTCACGAGGATTTACATTTGGAGGTGGAAATACATTTAAAAATGGCGTTAGGTTTAATGGTTCTTTACTTCCAGAATCGGCTTCATTAGAAAGTATTGAAATTTTAAAAGGGAGTTCAGCTTTATTGTTTGGAAATGTGTCGCCAGGAGGAATTTTAAATTTATTAACTAAAAAACCTAAGTTTCAACAAGGTGGTGAAGTGAGTTTTAGAGTATCAGAATACGATTTTTTTAAACCTACAATTGATGTTTACGGAAGTGTGAATGAAAGTAACACAGCAGCTTACCGAGTTATTACAAGTTACGAAAAAGGAAATAGTTTTAGAGATGTTGTGAATAGTGAACGTTTTTATATTAATCCGTCTTTTCTATTCCATTTATCAAACAAAACTACTTTATTAGTTGAAGGGGATTACTTAAAAGACTCTAGAACTCCAGATTTTGGTATTACTACAATAGATTATAAAATAGTTAATTTACCAAGAAATACGTTTTTAAATTTCGATTGGGCAAAATTTAATAGTAAACAAGAAAGCGTAACTTCAACATTAACACATCAAATAAATAGTGCTTGGCAAGTAAAAGGAATTTTATCTTACCAAGGTTATGATACTCATTTATTATCGAGTTTACGACCAAACAGTACAAATTTAGTTGCTGCAAATGGCGATTGGACTCGTGGTGTACAACAAGTACAAACAAGTCAGGATTATGCTTTGGCAGAAATTGATTTAACCGGTAATTTTAATACAGGAAATATTAAGCATACTTTACTTTTAGGTGCAGATGCGGATAGAAGTAGTACTAATACTTTAAATTATAAAAACATAACAAAATACGATAAAATTAATATTTTTAATCCTACAGTAGCTGTTAAAAACACAACTTATGTAAATACAATTGTGCCAGTAATGGATAAAAACACAACTGCCGATGCTCAAATTAAACGTGCCGGTTTTTATGTACAAGATTTAGTAGAATTAACGAGTAAATTAAAAGTTTTAGCAGGTTTACGTTATAGTTATTTAGAAAATGTTACAAATACTTTTACACACACTTCTGGAACTGTTTCACCATCTTCTACAAATGATAATGTAATTTCATCTAAATTAGGAATTGTGTTTCAACCTATAAAAACTTCTTCAATTTTCGCAAGTTATTCTGATTCATTTGTATTAAATACAGGTACTGATAAGTTTTTAAACGCTTTACCAACTTCAACGATTAATCAGTATGAAGTAGGGGTGAAAAACGAATTGGTTAAAGGACATTTATCGGCTAATGTTACAGGTTACGTTATCGATTATAGTAATTTAGCGCAAACTGACTTTTCTAATGCTAATACAAATACAAATATTAAAGAATTAGCAGGTTCTTATACAAGTAAAGGTGTAGAATTAGATATAACAGCAAATTTAAATAATTTTAAAGTATTGGCGGGTTACAGTTTTAACGAAACGAAATACACAAAAAGTAATATTTATAATAAAGGTACTCAACTACGTTTTACTCCAAAAAACACAGCTAATACAAGTGTATTTTATACTTTTGCAAACACAAAATTAAAAGGTTTAGAATTAGGAATTATTTCTTCTTACTTTGGTAAAATTTATGGTGGAAGGTTAAGACCAAATAATGCTGTAACACAAGCAGAAAAAGATAGAAAACCAATTCCGGTTAACGGGTTTTTACAATTTGATGCATCTGTTGGTTACACTATAAAATCATTATCTATTAGAGCAAAATTATCTAATTTAGGAAATGTTACTAGTTATTATGTTTATGATGATAATACAGTTACTCCAATTGCTCCAAGAATGATTTCTACTTCGATATCTTATAAATTCTAATAATAAAGTAAAAAAGACATGACATTTAATAAAAGAAACATTCACCGCGATTTAGGCTATTTTTATGTAGGTTTAATTATTTCATTTGCCTTTTCAGGAATTTTAATGAACCATAGAGAACATTGGCATCCAGAAAAATATACAACGGAGACGAAAAGCATATCTGTAAAACTTCCTGAAGAAAGCCAAATTACGGAAGAATATGCGGAAAATCTTGGTAAAGAATTAGGTATTGATGATAAAATACGTCGTCATAATGTTAAGAAAGGAACGTTTAAAATCTCTTTTGAAAAGCACGATGTAGAAATCGATATGGAAACGGGAAAAGGTGAAATTGTTGCCTTTAACAAAACGCCAATTATTAGTCAGACTATGAAGTTACACAAAAGTACTTCTAACTGGTGGATTTATTATTCAGATATTTTCGGAATTTCATTAATTACAATTGCATTTACTGGCGTTATCATGATAACACATGGTAAAAACACCTTTGCTCGTAGAGGTTGGAAATTAGCATTAGCAGGAATTATTATTCCGTTACTTGTTTTAATTTTTGTTGGATAAATTTTAAAGTTAGTTATATAAAAACACCATCTTGTTTTAAAATGAGATGGTGTTTTTTGTTTTATGTTGTTTTTTCTTTAACAGAAAAGTTGTCATAATTCGTTTTTTTTAATTGTATTATCAAGTTCCCGATACGTATTATCAAGTTCCCGATGCGTATTATCAAGTTCCCGATACGTATTATCAAGTTCCCGATACGTTTTTAGAAGTTGTCGGAACGTTTTTAGACTTTGTCGGAACGTTTTTAGACTTTGTCGGAACGTTTTTAGAAGTTGTCGGAGCGTTTTTAGAAGTTGTCGGAGTGTTTTTAGAAGTTGTCGGGACGTTTTTAGAAGTTGTCGGAGCGTTTTTAGACTTTTCTGATATATTTTTGAAAAAAGGGTCCAACTTTAATTAAAAAGTCAAACCCCTATATTTTTAACTTACACACTTTTTAGGATAGTGTATTGATTCGTGAAAAAACGAAATATAATTCTTACTCAAAGTTGTTACTAACTTTATGATGTTTTACATAGAAAGCTTTGTTAGTGACTGGTATTTTTTAACGTCCAAATTGCTCCATTTTTCGTAGTCAATTTTTCTAATTTTCCGTTAGAGGTTAAGTTGTCTAAATATTTTTCACATTCGTTTCGTGGTGTTTCTGTCAGTTCTGAAAACTCTTTTGCTGTTAATGAATGATATATAGAAAATACAAAACTCCAAGTTTTGTCATAAGCTGTTTTGGTTGAAGTTGGATGCAATTTAAGCAAAGCGTTTTCATATGTTTGGTATGGTTTTGAACCATACACCATTTCTTTATTTCCTGTTGTGTCTGTAAAAAAAATTGTCGGGAATCCTCTTACACCTAATTCTCTACCTAATTTCAAATCTTCTTCAAAAAATTCTTTTGCTTTTCCTTCATAATCAGTTTTAAGCTTAACAATGTCAAGTCCAACTTTCTTTCCGGCCAATTCTAAATGTTCCCATTTTGTGATATTCTTTTTTTGAAGAAAAACCATTTCTCGTATTTCACGAAGAAACAAAATCGCCTTTTCATTGTTTTGCATTTGTGCTGCTTTAAATGCAATTGAAGGTGGATATGAGGAAGATAAAGGGTCTTCTAGCCAAACATTTCCGTCTATTGGCATATCATAATAAACACTCACTTCGTCCCAATGGTGTGCTACGTCAGAAGGTTTACTAATTCCACCACTATTGTAACTCCAATTCGGAAGCAAGCCACCCATTCTGTATTCAATTTCTATACTGTTTCCGTATTCTAATTTGAGTTTTCTTAGTTGTGGTTCAATTCCCCAACAAGAAGAACAGATTGGGTCGGTATAGTAAATTATTTTTACTGGTTTTTGGTTTGATTTTATCAAACTGTTATCTGCTGAATTTGTATTGTTAGTTGGAATTTCGCAAATACCACTTTCAGGGTCACATATTAAGGGGTTGTTATTTTCCATTTTCTTTTTTGTTTGAGATTGACAACTTGTATTGCCAAAAGTTAATATTGTGATTAAAATAAGATAAGTTATTTTCATTTGTTATGAGTGTCTTACACCGTTTGTTTATCTTTGTGCAAAGTTGAGGACTTAATTTCAACTACGCAATAAGTCAGAAAATTATGACTACTAAAAAAGAAATTATTGAAAATGAAACTTGTCCTGCACAAGGCCTATTGAAGTTGTTGTCTGGCAAATGGAAACCTGAAATTTTTCGTTTGGCTGTTGAAGCACCTTTGCGATTTAGCAGTTTGTTGCGTCAAATTGAAGGTTCAAACAAGCAAACTTTGTCGGTTGCTTTAAGGGAATTAGAAGAAGTTAGTTTACTAGAGAAAAATATCATTAAGCAAAAGCCATTGCATATTGAATATAATCTTACCGAAAAAGGGAAGTTGTTAATACCTGTTTTTAAGCAGTTAGAAATTCTTGGGTAGTGTCTGATATACTTGCTGCTATCGTTCCGTCGCTTGCAGAAGTGGCGAACTACGAAACTGATTATTTTCTAACAAATATAAAATTTCTTGCGAAATGTAAACGGGAACTTACTACTAAAAATGCAATCTTGCCAGACGGCTGTTGGTGGCAGGCTTTTTTCTATAAAAACATATCATTTTTCTAATTATTTACTACTTTTATCTATATTTACAGCTATTTAAGATTTTAAATGATTCTTACACAACAAAGTTTATATCGTTCAGAACATATGTACACAACAGGAGACAACCCAATTTTGGTTACTTGTTCTGATATGTCTGATTGGGTTTGTAAACATGGTAGAATGTATAGTTCGGTTTTATTTAGTGAAGTTATTGGCTCTACTTTTGCTCAATTATGGAATTTGAAGACTCCTGAAGTTTCTTTTGTTAATGTTTTGACTGAACATTTACCTAATGAATACCTGAATATAGTTCAACCAGCTTTTTTTAATAAACCATGTTTTGGTTCTAAATTAATAATAGAAAGTCAAGTTGTTGATAAAACATTATTGCCATCTTTTAGAAATGCTTTATTTAGAACTAAGATTGTAAATAAAACGGACTTATTAAAAATTGCTTTATTTGATATTTGGTTAGGGAATGAGGATAGACATCATGGAAATACTAATTTATTATTAGATCAAAGTTTGACTAATGAATATTATTTTAATGTATTTGATCACGGAGCTATTTTTAATTCTAACGCGTTGTCTTATGGTATACAATTAATTTCTGATAATGAATCCATTATATGCTCTGACTTGGCACAGATATTATTTAAAAAAGGTAAGACTTTAACAAAAAATGTTGATAACATTGTTAAAGATTTCTATCTTTGTACTTTGGATTGTGAGGCTCAATTAAGTAATATTCTTGTTGATATTCCAATACAATGGGGATTAAATGTACAAAATTTAGAAGTACTTATTCGTAATAATTTGTTTACTCAAAGTTGGAAAACTGATTGTGAAAATCATTTTAGAGTATTAATCCAAGCTAATATTTAATATAACATGAAAACATTTTTTAGTATAATTTATCTTCCTTTAAACTCTAATTTACAAGAAAAAATTAGTGTAGGTTTAGTTATGTCTAATGGTGAGCAAAGTATATTTAAAGTTTCAAATCCTAAAATGCAAATAATTAAAGGATTGATTTCATCAAATAAGTTCAGTATTTTAAAAAATTATTTTAATAATATAATGAATGAAATTGAACCTAAAATTGATGAATTTAGATTAAATATTAAATCTGAAATTTCAAATAATTGGATAAATGAGTCATATTTTAGTTACTTAAATAGATATTCTAATAATTTAGTAATTTATTCCGAACCGAGAAATATAGATTCTGAAGTTACTTTAGAAAATTTTAAGTCTATTTTCAATAAATATGTTTTTGAATTTGACGAAGAAGTTAATATTATAAAAAGTGAAGATATTTTATCTAAAGTTAGAACTAGATTATTTACTAAAATAGAAGATAGAGTAAATTTAAATGTTACTGTTAGTTCAAATGATTTCCATGAATTACTAACTCCAGTAGATGTAAATTTTATTGGCAAAAATGGAGTTATTGTTGCTGGTCAAACAATTGATTTTGTAAAAAGAATGTATAATTTAGAAAATGATTTAACAAGATATATTTCATTTACAAAAGCTGTAGATTATTCTTCTGCTAACAAAGGAAAATATTTTATTGTTGGCCAAGAACCTAATAAAATTGAAAACCCTTCAAATCATAGAACCTGGAAACATGTTAGAGAAAGTCACTTAGTAGAATATGTTGATTTGACTGAAACTGAAAAAATACAAGAATATATAATTTCCAAAGGTGTTTCTCCTTTTTTTGCTAAAGTCGAAGATTCTATTTAATAGAATTTCTCACGATTTTCGTTAAGCTTGCCACCAACTAGTATATACTCGCTACTTTATATCGCATTCCGTCCAAGTTTATATTTTGTAGCGTTTTTTCAAATATATTAATTTCTTTCATTTATACCTGTAGCAATTTTATTTTATTTTTAAAATGCTACAGGTTTCAAATTTCAATTCTTAAACGGAATATTTGCTATATAAAAAAAACACCTTCTCATTTTAAATTGAGAAGGTGTTTATAGTTTTGTGTTTTAATAGAGCTTATTAATTTTTGAAAAGGGTTTTTCCGTTTTTTGTAAGTTCTACATTTTCTCCTTTTCCTCGTAATTCATATTTGTCGTTTTTGTACCATATTCCTGAAGCTGGTTTTTGTCCCGCTAATTCAATCGTATCGCCTTTAAAATAGAGAGTTGCAATATCTTTAGTATTGTTAAATGATATTTCTAATTTATTTCCTTCTTTGTCTGTTGTGGTATTTGTGACTACATTATCATCAGTTTTTTCAGCTTTTTCTGTGGTTTTACCAGTTGTTTCTTGTTTTTGACTTTCTTTACAAGAGATTAAAAACAAACTTGAAAGCATAACGAGCGTTAAGATTTTATTTTTCATAGTTTTATAATTTAGGAATGAATAATTTGAACCCAAATTATCAAAAAGTATGCCCAGTTTTCACATAAAAACAAAAACCTCGAAAAATTACTTTCGAGGTTTCTATTATTTAGTATTTTGATTTCGTAAATCGTTAATCAAAAATCGTAACTTCTTATTTTTTCATTGGAATATTCTCCAAAATCTCTAATACAAATTTCCAGTATTTTTGAGCTGAAGCGATATTCGCTCTTTCATCAGGACTGTGAGCACCTTTGATAGTTGGTCCGAAAGAAATCATATCCATATCTGGGTAATTTGTTCCTAAGATTCCACATTCTAATCCAGCGTGACACGCCACAACGTGAGCCTTACTTCCGTTTTGTTTTTCGTAAATAGAAGTTAAAACGTCTAATATTTCCGAGTTAGCGTTTGGTGTCCAACCTGGGTAAGAACCTCCAAAAGTTACTTCGCAACCCATTAATTCAAAAGCAGAACGTAACGCATTCGCTAAATCGAATTTTGAAGTTTCTACAGAAGAACGTGTTAAATTTTCTACTTGTAATTTTCCATTTCCAACCGTAACTTTCGCAATATTGTTTGATGTTTCTACTAAATTATCAAAATCTGCACTCATTCTGTACACACCATTATGCGCTGCATAAATAGAACGAACCATATAAAATTGAGCCATTGGAGGCATAACTTTAGTTGGAGTAGTCGCCGATTTTTCAATAACAATTTCTAAGTTTGGTTCTGTAGTTTTAAATTCTGTTTTAATTTCGTTTACAATCTCTTGCATATCGAAAGTAAAAGCTTCATCATAAATAGGAGCAATGGCAATTTGAGCAACACTTTCTCTTGGAATTGCATTGCGTAAACTTCCACCATTAATCGTTGAAATTTGTAAACCAAAATCTTCAAAACCATTAAATAATAAACGGTTCATAATTTTGTTGGCATTTCCTAAACCTTTATCGATATCCATTCCTGAATGGCCACCATTTAAACCTTTTACAGTTATCGTGTAACCAACAGAATCAGCCGGAGTTTCTTCTTCATCGTATTCAGCAACAGCTGTTACATCAACACCACCAGCACATCCAATATCAATTTCGTCGTCTTCTTCTGTATCTAAATTTAATAAAATTTCACCTTGTAATAAACCACCTTTTAAGCCCATTGCACCAGTCATACCAGTTTCTTCGTCAATAGTAAATAATGCTTCAATAGCAGGATGAGGAATTGTGGTACTTTCTAAAATAGCCATAATAGTCGCCACTCCTAAACCGTTGTCGGCTCCTAAAGTAGTTCCTTTTGCACGAACCCAGTCACCATCAACATACATTTCAATTCCTTGTCTATCAAAATCGAAGTTCGTATCATTGTTTTTTTGATGTACCATATCTAAATGCGATTGCATTACGATAGTTTTACGGTTTTCCATTCCGGCAGTAGCAGGTTTTTTGATAATTACGTTTCCTACTTCGTCATTAATGGTTTCAAATCCTAATTTCTTACCAAATTCCATCATAAATGCAATTACACGTTCTTCTTTTTTAGACGGACGAGGTACAGCGTTTAAATCGGCAAATTTGTTCCAAAGCTCTTTTGGTTCTAAATTTCTTACTTCTTGACTCATTTTATTTTTGTTCTGTTTGTTGTTATTTTTTATTGTTCAAAATTCGTTATTCAACATTCAAAATTCGTTTTTTTTGAATATTTAAGCATTGTTTATAAATCGTAATATGTATTTGGATTTTTAGAAGTGTTAAATATAGAAATAATGTGAATTTTTTTGGTTTCTTCCGTAATGTAATAAAACACAATAAAAGGAAATTTCTTCAAAGGTAAACCTATATAATCTTTATATCTAATTTGAAAGTTTGGATTTATAATTATGGTTTCAATTGCGTTTTCTAAAGAATTATAAAAAACTTCTCCTAAACCTTCTTTTTTTAAGTCATAATAAGTAACAGCTTCTTGAATATCATTAATAGCATTTTGTTCAAAGAAAACGGAATAACTCATTATTTTTTATTGAAAATTATCTTTGATTTTACTTCACTCCAAGGAATGTAATTTTCTTCATTTGAGTTTTTTCGTCGCGTATCAAGTATGTTTTTTATTTCAGATGTCATTTCGAAATCAGAAATAGTAGTATCATAATTAAACTTTTCAATTAATTGCATAAAAAAGTTTAAATCTTGATCAGGAATATTTAAAGTAACTTGTGTCATAAGATTAATGCCTATGCAACAAAATTATAAAAAATATTACTATTTATTAGTCGATTTATAATAATTTTAGCAAATGAAAAAAAAGCTAAGTTTATTTTTATTCGTTCAAATTATTCTGATGAAGGTTTTGGCTTTTTTTCCAGAATTTGTGGAACGTTATTACAGTAATGGTTTGTATTTGTATCTCTCTGAAATTAGTCGAATTATTTTCGGTTGGATTCCTTTTTCTGTAGGCGATTTGTGTTATACGATATTGTTTTTCTTCATTTTTAGATGGATTTATAAAAACAGAATCGGGTTTTTTAAAAATTGGAAAGCGAATGGATTAACCGTTTTGAGTTTCATTTCGATTTTATATTTTTTGTTTCATTTTTTATGGGGAATCAATTATTACAGAATTCCATTGCATGAAAAAATCGGAATTGAAAAAGAATATTCCAAAGAACAATTAATCGCTTTAACGGAAAAGTTAATAGCAAAAACGAACGAATTACAATTTCAAATTGAAAAGGATTCCACTAAAAAAGTAGTGTTCAACTATTCAGAACAAGAAATGTATGAGATGTCGCCAAATGGTTATGATTTAATGAAGAATCAATTAGCTACAATCGAATATAAAAACGAGAGTATAAAATCTTCATTATACAGTTTGCCGTTGAGTTATATGGGTTTTGGAGGTTATTTGAATCCGTTTACTAATGAAGCGCAAGTCAATTATTTAAAACCTAAATACACTTCGCCGTTAACTATTTGTCATGAAATGGCGCATCAAACTGGAATTGGTTCTGAAAGTGATTGCAATTTCATAGGTTTTATGGCGGCTTCAAGTAATAAAGATGTTTATTTTCAATATTCGGCGTATGCTTTTGCTTTGAATTATTGTTTGTATAATTTAGAAGTGATGGAAGAAGGAAGTAGTAAATCGTATCGTAAATTCATAAACAAAGGTGTTTTGGAAAACTTTAATGAAAATAAAACCTTTTGGAAACAATATCATTCGTGGATTGATACATTTTTTGAATACTTTTACGACAAGTTTTTAAAATTCAACCAACAAAAAGACGGAATGGAAAGTTATAGTAAATTTGTTGGGTTGTTAATTAATTACGATTTAAAACACGATGTAATTCATGCAAATTAACCCATCAATAAACGGCTGGATTGAAAAATATATCAATCAGTATGCAAATGAAATTTCTCATTATGCAACTGAAGAAGAATTTTTTGTGGCTTGTCAGAATTCCGGATTAATTTATGGTTATGTTGTGAATTATCATTTAAATTCTGAGGTTGATGATAAAAAATGGGATACTGAAGAAAAGATTAAAGTTGGTTTTTTATCTACTTTAATTGCTTTGTATAAAGTCCAAAAAGGTAAAGATGTAGAAGAATTTATAGAAACAATTATTCAGTTTTATAATCAAATTTCTAAAGGGAAATTCAGTTTCATGAAAATGGTTTTGCCAGATGCGAATTCGTTTCAAAAATTGGAAAGTATTATCAATGAGCGTTTGCAAACCAATGACAATATTGTGACCAAAAATTTCACACACATGGTTACGAATGCGATGCTTTTTATTGATGTTTTGGCCTTTGAATTTTACCTAAAAAACAACACCATAAGTTTAGATTTTTTTAAAGATTTAGAACGTAAATGTTTGGCTTTAATAATGCTTTCTTTGAACGTGAAAATTGATAAGTCGGAATACGATATGATGTTGTTAAAAATGTTTGAAAATTCGTTGCGTTATTCTAAAGTTTCGAAGATAAATGAAGCGGAAATATTTGAATTAATTTTTGAAGGAAACAGAACAAATTTAGAAAGTTTATACTTGTATGAAGTAGCGCATATGACGCTTTTAAGCGATGGTGTTGTGTACAATAACGAACAAGTATTCTTAGAAGATTTTGCTTTAAAATTAAATTTAATTAAAACAAGTCAAAATACTGGTTATGAATTGGTTAATTTTATCAAAAAACATAAAAAAGAATTACCATTTTTTAACTTGAATCATCCCGTAAAACAGTTTTATAATAACACGCAGGATAATATTGGAAAGCTGGTTAGTAGGAATAAAACGCGCTTAATTAAGGAGCTTTCTGAAAGTAAAGAATTAGTGAAATTATTGCGAAAATCTACCCAACATGATTTGAGTTTTGAGGAAAAAAAGAAAGTAAAAAAACAGCTATTAGACATCTGTAAATCGATACCTTCATTGACTATTTTTTTACTTCCAGGTGGAGGTTTATTATTACCAATTTTGATAAAATTTATACCTCAATTATTGCCTTCTGCGTTTAATGAAAATTTAAACGATTAGTTTTTTTTAGCCACGAATTCACGTCTTTTTTTACTAACTAAAATCGAAAATTTATTCGAATTAATTATCGACGAAGTCGATTCAAATTATGTATTTAATTAGTTTTATAATTTGAGAATTCGTGGCAAAATTTTTTAAAAATTTAATTTAAACATTGAATCTAAATCTTTATTACAACTAAAATTCACATTTAAATCGGTTACATAACCTGAATTTAATCCGTAAACTCAACCGTGTAAATGTAATTCTTGATTGATGTTCCAAGCATTTTGAACAATTGATGTTTTGGCTAAATTGAAAACTTGTTCAATAACATTTAGCTCAACCATTCTGTTGAATTTTTTATCTTCATCAACTATTTCATTTAACTCTTCTTTATTTACTCGGTAAACATCTTTAATGTTTCTAATCCAGTTGTCAATTATTCCAATAGATTGATTTCCCATGGCCGCTTTTACACCACCGCAACCATAATGTCCACAAACAATTACATGCTTTACTTTTAGTGCATTCACAGCATAATCTAAAACACTAAGCATATTAATATCTGTATGAACCACTAAGTTGGCAATGTTTCTGTGTACAAAGACTTCGCCAGGTTTTGCTCCAATAATTTCATTTGCGGGGACTCTACTATCAGAACATCCAATCCATAATAAGGGCGGGTTTTGTCCTTTTGAAAGATCTTCAAAATAATTTTCGTCAACGGCTAATTGTTGCTCTACCCATTCTTTATTATTTTCTAATATTTTTTTATAAAAATCGCTCATTTTTTTTGGGTAAAATCCTTTTTGTTATTCAAATATAAGAAATTAACTGGAGTGTTAATTTTTAATATTTTAAATCGTTAATACTAAAATTTGGGTTTTGTTCGTCATTTATAAAAGTAACTTCATCATAAAAACTAACTTCACCTGTTTCAATATTGTGCATGGCACCTACGATACCAATTTCTCCGTTTTCTATCATTTGTTCTAAAACAAAACTACGTTCGATAATGTTTTTTACATTTCGTTTTACGTTGATTTCAGAAACATTTTCCACAAATGTTGCATTTTTTGAACTTCTGTCTTCAGTAGTTGTTTTTTCTTGGTAAACTGCTGGTTGAATTTTAGATAATAATTCTGTTAAATTACCCATTTCAACGTGGTCACATGCACCTTTTACAGCTCCACATTTTGTATGTCCCAGAACTACAATTAATTTCGAACCTGCCACTTTACAAGCAAATTCCATACTTCCTAAAATATCAGTATTCACAATGTTTCCTGCAATTCTCACAGAAAAAACATCACCTAATCCTTGGTCGAAAATTAATTCTGCTGAAGTTCTACTGTCAATACAACTTAAAATTGTGGCAAATGGCCATTGTCCGTCTCTAGTTTCATTAGCTTGCTCTAATAAATTCCTATGTGCTTTTAGATTGTTAATAAAACGGTTGTTACCTTCTTTTAAAATTTCTAAAGCTTTTCTTGGTGATATAGACGTTTGTAATTCTTTATTTAATGTTTTCATGTTGTTTTATTTTTTTAATTTATGTTCTACAAAAACGTGTTTTTCCTCTTCAGAAGTATCTTCTAGTTCGTAGGCTTCTTTAAAACCGATTAGTTTTACTTTTATGTTTTCTTCTTTTGATCTATTTTTTTTAAATTCTTTAATTAAATCTAAAACATCGTGAGCGATATAAACGGTATCCGATGCATTTATAATTACTTTTGAATTTTCAGGAATTGAAGCTATAGTTTCTTTAATTGCAGCTTTGTTTAAAAAAGATACTTCTTGAGCTAAATCAATATGAATGATGTCGCCATCTTTGTATTCTTCTTTTCTAAAATTATAAGCACGTTTCAAATTTCCTTTCAAGACAAAAATTACGCTGATAATCATTCCTAAAGCTACACCTTTTAATAAATCGGTGAAAACTACTGCTGCAAAAGTAGCAATAAATGGAATAAATTGGTATTTTCCTTTTTCCCAAAAATGCTTAATTGTTGATGGATTTGCTAATTTATAACCAACCAACAATAAAACAGCAGCTAATGTGGCTAGCGGAATTTTGTTTAAGATAGCTGGAATTGCCAAAACACTCACTAACAATAATGCACCGTGAATAATGGATGACATTTTCGATTTAGCTCCAGCGGCATTATTAGCAGACGTTCTTACTACTACAGAAGTCATTGGTAATCCTCCTAAAAGAGCACTCACAATGTTTCCAATTCCTTGTGCTTTTAATTCAACATTTGTATTTGTATATCTTTTTAAAGCATCCATTCGGTCTGCAGCTTCAATACATAATAAGGTTTCAATTGAAGCAACTACAGCAATTGTTATAGCGACTATCCAAACTTTTGAATTTGTAATGGCTGTAAAATCTGGTGTAACCAAAATGTTATTAAATTCTTCAAATGTAGTAGGAACAGGTAAACTCACTAAATGTTCTTTCGCTATAGCGAAATTACTTCCCGATTGAATAAAAAACTCATTTAATAAAATACTAACAATTACAGCTACTAAAGCGGGTGGAATTAATTTTATTTTCTTTAATACTTCTACTTTATTCCAAAGAATTAAAATAGCCAATGAGATTAAAGCAATAATAATGGAACCTAATTGAATGTGGTCAAATACTTGAAAAAGTTCTGAAAATGTGTTTTGTCCATCAGGTTGAAAAAAAGATTCATCTCCTTCAAAATCTGGGTCATAGCCAAAGGCGTGTGGAATTTGTTTTAAAATAATAATAACTCCAATTCCGGCTAACATGCCTTCAATGACATTGTTTGGAAAATAGTTTGAAATGGTTCCGGCTTTTATAAAACCAAGGGCTAACTGAATTAATCCGGCAATTAAAACAGCTAAAAGAAAGGCGTTAAACGAGCCTAAATCGGTTATTGCAGTTAAAACAATTGCAGTTAAACCTGCTGCTGGACCAGAAACACTTAAATGAGATTGACTTAAATATCCAACGATAATACCGCCAATAACACCTGAAATAATACCTGAAAATAAGGGTGCTCCACTTGCTAAAGCAATACCGAGACACAATGGCAAAGCCACTAGAAAAACCACTAAACCTGAAGCAAAATCAGATTTAAGGTTTGCAAAAAGATTGATTTTTTTTGACATACCAATAAATTAATTTAATACATAAACGATCGTTCCAAATACTTCGGAAACGTAAAAAAGCGCAATGTTTAAATTAATTCGGGTGGTGGGGAAAAAAAGTCTAAATAATGAGGGATATAATTTGCTGGAATATGAGAATTGATTTTTTTCTTTTTCAATTCTAAAGTAACAACTGCATTGAAATTATAACATTTTGTAAATAAATTTAAATCGTGTGATTTAATTTCTTCTTCAAAAAAGTTATTAATGTTCACATCAGTATATTTTTCAATATCTTCATTAATCATAATAATACCAAATACAGGTGGTGTGAACAAGCAGGTCACAAACACAAATATGATAATATGTACGAAAAATTTCTTCACTAATGTTAAACTTATTTCTGCAAAAATAAACAAAAAAGTTTTTTTTCAATTTTAAAAACTAATAATTTTTTGTTAATACCATTTTAAGATTAGAATTTAATGTAAAGAAATATGTTCCGAGTCGATAATGTTTTATAAATTTGCACAACAACAAAAACAAAATGACTACACCACAACTTATTGAGCAAATTCGTCTAAAAAAATCGTTTTTATGTATTGGTTTAGATGTCGATTTAACTAAAATACCAACACATTTATTAGAAACCGAAGATCCAATTTTCGAATTTAATAAAGCCATAATTGATTCGACACACGATTTATGTGTTTCGTATAAACCAAATACCGCTTTTTATGAAGCATATGGGTTAAAAGGTTGGCAATCGTTAGAAAAAACTATCAATTATATCAATGAAAAGTATCCAGAAATTTTCACCATTGCTGATGCCAAACGCGGTGACATCGGTAATACATCAACCATGTATGCCAAAGCTTTTTTGGAAGATTTAAATTTTGATTCGGTTACCGTTGCGCCATACATGGGAAAAGATTCTGTTGAACCTTTTTTAGCTTTTGAAAACAAACATACGATTATGTTAGCGTTAACTTCCAACGAAGGTGCTTTCGATTTTCAAACATTAGAAACAAACGGAAAAGAATTATATAAAAAAGTTTTGGAAACTTCTAAAAATTGGAAAAATAGTCAAAATTTAATGTACGTTGTAGGTGCGACAAAAGCAGAATACTTTACTGAAATTCGTAAAATTGTACCAAATAGTTTTTTATTAGTTCCAGGTGTTGGTGCACAAGGCGGAAGTTTAGCCGAAGTTTGTAAATACGGAATGAATGAAAATGTTGGTTTATTAATTAATTCTTCACGAGGAATTATTTACGCTTCAAACAAAAATGATTTTGCTGAAAAGGCTAGGGAAGAAGCGTTGAAGTTGCAAGTGGAAATGAGTGAAATTTTAAGTAAAAAGTAAAAAGTAAAAAGAGCCAAGGAAAAAGTTATATTTAAATGAAACAATTCACAGATCAACTAGGAAATATTCATACTTTCGAAAACACACCTAAAAGAATTATTTCTTTAGTGCCGTCACAAACCGAATTGTTATACGATTTAGGTTTGGAAGATGATATTGTTGGAATTACTAAGTTTTGTGTGCATCCGTTTCATTTTAAATCGACTAAAACGATAATTGGTGGTACGAAAAATATCAAATACGATAAAATAAAAGCGTTACAACCGGATATTATTATCGCCAATAAAGAAGAAAACACGAAAGAAATCGCAGAACAATTGAAGGATATTTGTCCAGTTTGGGTAACGGATATTGTTTCCATTGAAGAGAATAACAAAATGATAGAAGATTTTGGAAATCTGTTTAACAAGCGTACGAATGCGCAAAAATGGATTGATAAAATTAACTTCGGATACGAAAAATTTCAAAAGGTTGTCGCTTCAAAATTTGAAGAGAACTCAAAGCAAAAAGTGGCTTATTTTATTTGGGCAAACCCTTATATGGTTGCTGCTGGTGATACTTTTATCAACGAAATGCTAAAACTTAACGGCTTAGAAAATATCTATGATAATAACCCTAAATACGAAGGAAGATATCCAGAAGTTGTCGTCAATAAAATGCGTATTCAAGGTGATCCTGATTTTGTGTTTTTATCTTCAGAACCTTTTCCATTTAAAGACGAGCATGCTTTTGAATTAGGTCGACACACACATCACGCTAAAACCATTTTTGTAGATGGTGAAATGTTTTCTTGGTATGGAAGTCGTTTAGTAAAGGCATTCGATTATTTCACTTTGTTACAAGAAAAGCTATACATTTACAAATAAAAATGATAGCCTACACCACTTACGAAAACAAAAATACAACAGAATGGGTGACATTTGTTCACGGTGCTGGCGGAAGTTCCTCTATTTGGTTCAAGCAAATTAAAGAATTTAAAAAGCATTTTAATGTTTTACTACTAGATTTACGTGGTCACGGAAATTCTAAAGAAAAAATCTCTAAAAAATATACTTTTAAAGCTATTGCCAATGATGTTTTGGAAGTTTTAAATCATTTAAATATCGAGAAATCACATTTTGTTGGTATTTCTTTAGGCACCATTGTGATTCGTCAATTTGCAGAAATGTATGAAAACAGAGTGCAGAGTATGATTATGGGCGGCGCTATTTTAAAAATGAATTTTCGCTCGCAAGTATTAATGAAATTAGGAAACATTTTTAAATATGTATTGCCTTATTTGGTTTTATATCGCTTTTTTGCTTTTGTAATTATGCCCAATAAAAACCATAAACAATCTCGATTGCTATTCATAAACGAAGCAAAAAAACTCTACCAAAAAGAATTTATAAAATGGTTTAAATTGACTGCTGAAATTAACCCAATTTTAAAATGGTTCAGACAAGTAGAATTGCAAGTTCCCACTTTATATGTAATGGGAAATGAAGATTACATGTTTTTGCCTTCTGTACGAAAAGTAGTGGAAAGCCATTATAAATCTTCTAAATTGGTAGTTATTGAAAACTGTGGTCATGTTGTAAATGTCGAAAAATGGGAAGTTTTTAATACAGAAGTGATTCAGTATATAAAAAGTCAAAAACAGACAATTTAAGGCATAAAAAAAACAACTGAAACCTAAATCTCAGTTGTTTTTAAACTAAAAACTAACCTTAAACTAACCTATTTATTATGTTACAAATATCTGTATTTTAAATAGTTAATTCTGTTAAGGTTTTGTTATACTTCTGTTTTTGTTGTTAAATTTATTTTTTGTCTTGTAGCGCAAATACTTTTTTCAATAAATCGGATGTTCTTGCCGAAAAATTAGTTCTAATGTCTTTTTCTTCCACAGCAATCATTTTAAAAACACCTTCCATAGCTTTGTTTGTGGTATAATCTGTTAAATCTGGATTTACCTTTTTTACCAATGGAATACTATTGTATTTTGTGATAATTTGAGTCCAAATTTTATCTGCACCCACTTTTGCAAACGAGTTTTTAATTACAGGACTGAACTTTCCATATAAAGCGGTTGAAGTTGACGTTTGTAAATAATTTGTAGCAGAACTTTCGTTACCTAATAAAATATTTTTAGCATCTGTAAAAGTCATTTGTTTCACAGCATCTACAAAAATTGGAGTTGCTTCTTTCACCGCATCTTCAGCAGCTCTGTTTAAAATTCTCAAACCGTCATCTGCTAGTTTTGTCATTCCTAATTGACGTAATTTGGTATCTACTTTTTGTAATTCTTCGGGTAATAAAATCTTCACAGCTTCATTTCTAAAAAAACCATCCGTTGCTGTTAATTTTGAAACTTGTTTGGTGATTCCATTGTTTAAAGCTTCTTTTAAACCGTTACCCATTTCGGCTTGGCTTAAAATTCCAGTTTGTTGTGGCAATTGCTCTAAAACTTGTTGCATTTCGGCACAACTAACTAAGGACAAAAAAGCTATTGATAAAACTATTTTTTTCATGATTTTTGAATTTTATTTCTTGTCTTGTAAAGCAAAAACTTTCTTTAATAATGCAGAAGTTCTAGCATCTAATCCACTTCTGATGTTTTTTTCTTCCACAGTAATCATTTTAAAAACACCTTCAAGCGCTTTATTTGTGGTATAATCTGTTAAATCTGGATTCACCTTTGTTACTAGTGGAATTGAATTATATTTATCTATTATTTTAGTCCAAACCGCATCCGCACCAACATTAGCTAAAGAGGTTTTGATAACAGGATTAAATTTATCGTAAAGTGCTTTATTTGTTGAAGTTTGTAAATACGTTGTCGCAGCATTTTGATTTCCTAATAAGATGTTTTTCGCATCAGTAAAACTCATGTTCTTAATCGCATCAATAAATATTGGGGTTGATTGTTTTACAGCATCTTCAGCAGCTCTGTTTAAAGTTAAAATCCCTTCATCAGCTAAACTTCCTAAGCCAATTTGACGTAAGCGTTTATCTACTTTTTGTAATTCTTCAGGTAATAAAATTTTAACCAATTCGTTTTTATAAAAACCATCAACTGCTGTTAATTTGGTTACTTGTTTTTTTACACCGTTATCTAAAGCTTCTTTTAAACCATTTGCGATTTCTAAAGTAGATACTGCTGCTGTTTTTGTTGTTGCTTTTGTGGCAGCTTTTTTTATTACATTTTTTAATTGCGCATTACCAAATAAAGGGATACAAACTGCTAATAAAATAATTTTTTTCATGTTTTTAAAATTTATGGTTTGGCAGAATTAAAACAAAATTTATGCCGTTAATTGAAAATCTGAAACAAAGATACTTTCTTTTGATAAATTGTTGATTTTTTAGTGCAATTTATTAGAAATAAAAATTATTAAATTCGTAAATTGCACCCTTAAAATCGAATAAAATTTAAAAATGGAACCACAAATACCTTATATTCCTATTAATAAAGTAAGAATTGTTACTGCTGCATCTCTTTTCGACGGACATGATGCCGCAATTAACATTATGCGAAGAATTATTCAATCTACTGGTGTAGAAGTGATACATCTTGGACACGATAGAAGTGTTGAAGAGGTAGTAAACACTGCTATTCAAGAAGATGCGAATGCTATCGCCATGACTTCTTACCAAGGTGGACATAACGAATATTTCAAATATATGTACGACTTGCTTAAAGAAAAAGGAGCAGGTCACATCAAAATATTTGGTGGTGGTGGTGGTGTAATTCTACCAACTGAAATTGCAGAATTAGAAGCGTACGGAATTACTAAAATTTATTCTCCAGATGATGGTCGTGCTTTGGGTTTACAAGGTATGATTAACGATTTAGTAAAGCGTTCTGATTATGCTGTTGGTGATGTAATTACCGATGAAGTGGCCGAATTAGAAAACAAAAATCCTCGTGCTTTAGCAAGAATTATTTCTTCTGCGGAAAATTTCCCAGAAATTGCTAAGCCGATTTTAGATAAAATTCGTGAGAAAAACAAAGATAGCAAAACGCCAGTTTTAGGTATTACCGGAACAGGTGGAGCTGGAAAATCGTCTTTAGTTGATGAAATTGTTCGTCGTTTTTTAATTGATTTCCCTGAAAAAACTATCGGTTTAATTTCTGTAGATCCATCAAAAAGAAAAACAGGTGGTGCTTTATTAGGTGATAGAATTCGTATGAATGCGATTAACAACTCTAGAGTTTTTATGCGTTCGTTAGCAACTCGTCAATCTAATTTAGCTTTATCAAAATATGTAGCTGATGCGATTGAAGTAGTAAAAGCAGCGAATTACGATATCATCATTTTAGAAACTTCTGGAATTGGACAATCGGATACAGAAATTATGGACCATTCTGATGTTTCTTTATATGTGATGACGCCAGAATTCGGAGCGGCTACGCAGTTAGAGAAAATCGACATGTTAGATTTCGCTGATTTAGTTGCTTTAAATAAATTTGACAAACGTGGTGCTTTAGATGCGATTCGCGATGTGAAAAAACAATACCAACGCAATCATAATTTATGGGATGAAAACCCTGATTCTATGCCAGTTTTCGGAACAATTGCTTCGCAGTTTAACGATCCTGGAATGAATACGTTGTACAAATCTATCATGGATAAAATTGTAGAGAAAACCAATTCTGAATTGCAATCTACATTCGAAATTACTCGTGAAATGAGCGAGAAAATCTTCGTTATTCCACCACATAGAACGCGTTATTTATCTGAAATTGCAGAAAATAATAGAAAATATGATGAAACTGCTTTAACTCAAGTTGAAGTGGCACAAAAATTATACGGAATTTTCAAAACTGTGGAATCGGTTAATGGAAATTTACCTGAATTAGACAAGGCTGGAATTGTTGAAAGTTCTTTAAAAGTTACGGATGATAACAAAGATTTCGTTTCATTATTAACTAAAGAATTCGACAGAGTAAAAATGAATTTAGATCCATACAATTGGGAAATCATTTTAACTTGGGATGAAAAAGTAAACAAATACAAAAATCCAATTTACAGTTTTAAAGTTCGTGATAAAGAAATTAAAATTGCTACACATACAGAATCACTTTCACATTCTCAAATTCCAAAAGTAGCGTTACCAAAATACCAAGCTTGGGGTGATATTTTAAAATGGAATTTACAAGAAAATGTTCCTGGAGAATTCCCATTCGCATCTGGATTATATCCATTTAAACGTGAAGGAGAAGATCCAAGTAGAATGTTTGCTGGTGAAGGTGGACCAGAAAGAACAAACAAACGTTTCCATTATGTAAGTGCTGGATTACCAGCGAAACGTTTATCAACAGCTTTTGACTCGGTAACGCTTTACGGAAATGACCCTCATATTCGTCCTGATATTTATGGGAAAATTGGTAATGCCGGAGTTTCTATTTGTTGTTTAGATGATGCGAAGAAATTATATTCTGGTTTCGATTTAAGTCATCCAGCGACTTCAGTTTCGATGACCATTAACGGACCAGCGCCTATGTTGTTAGGGTTTTTCATGAATGCGGCAATTGACCAAAACTGTGAAAAATACATTGTTGAAAACGGTTTACAAAAAGAAGTTGAAGCAAAAATTGCTGAGATTTATAAGAAAAAAGGAGTAGCTCGTCCGTCTTACCAAGGCGATTTACCAGAAGGAAATAATGGTTTAGGTTTAATGCTTTTAGGAGTAACTGGAGATCAAGTTTTACCTTCAGCTATTTATACAGATATTAAAATTAAAACGTTAGCGCAAGTTCGTGGTACTGTTCAAGCTGATATTTTAAAAGAAGATCAAGCTCAAAATACTTGTATTTTCTCTACAGAATTCGCTTTACGTTTAATGGGTGACGTGCAAGAATATTTCATTAAAGAAAACGTTCGTAATTTCTATTCGGTTTCTATTTCAGGATATCATATTGCCGAAGCAGGAGCGAACCCAATTACGCAATTAGCATTCACCTTAGCAAATGGTTTCACTTACGTGGAATACTATTTAAGTCGTGGTATGAATATCAACGATTTCGGACCAAACTTATCTTTCTTTTTCTCAAACGGAATTGACCCAGAATATGCGGTAATTGGTCGTGTTGCACGTAAAATTTGGGCGAAAGCTTTAAAGAACAAATACGGAGCCAACGAAAGAGCGCAAATGTTGAAATACCACATTCAAACTTCTGGACGTTCGTTACACGCGCAAGAAATTGACTTTAACGATATTCGTACAACTTTACAAGCGTTATATGCGATTTACGATAACTGTAATTCGTTACATACGAATGCTTACGATGAAGCAATTACAACTCCAACGGAAGAATCAGTGCGAAGAGCAATGGCGATTCAGTTGATTATTAATAAAGAATTAGGTTTAGCGAAAAACGAAAATCCAATTCAAGGTTCATTCATTATTGAAGAATTAACCGATTTAGTGGAAGCTGCCGTTTTACAAGAATTCGACAGAATCACAGAACGTGGTGGTGTTTTAGGAGCGATGGAAACGATGTACCAACGTAGTAAAATTCAAGAAGAAAGTTTGTATTATGAAACATTGAAACATACGGGTGAATTTCCGATTATTGGTGTGAATACGTTCTTGAGTTCGAAAGGTTCACCAACGGTTATTCCTGCGGAAGTTATCCGTGCTACAGAAGAAGAAAAAGCATATCAAATTGAAATGTTAAACCATTTACAAGAAGCGAATACTGAAATAGTTGCGAATCAAATTGAGTTGCTTCAAACTGCTGCCATTAAAAACGAAAATATATTTGCTTTGCTAATGGAAGCCACGAAAGTGTGTTCGTTAGGACAAATTACAAGTGGTTTGTTTGAAGTAGGAGGACAGTATAGACGTAATATGTAATTTGGATTTACGATTTGTGATTTGTGATTTTCCGAATATTAAATTTATAAAAAAACCTTTCAGAAATGGAAGGTTTTTTTATGGAATTTTATGCACTTTCATCAAACATAATCTCATCAGAACTACCAATTTTGTATGGTGGTTCTTCAATAAGTAAACTGAAGTAAAAAGAGGAACCTTTACCTTCTACGCTTTCCACCCAAATTTCACCACCATTTTTCTCTAGAAATCCTTTCACTAATAAAAGTCCAATTCCGGCACCTTTATTTTTCTTTCTGGTTTCTGAAAGTGCTTTCATTTGTGGTGTGAATAATTTTTTTATTACTTCTTCAGACATTCCAATTCCATTATCTTGAATGCAGACAATAATTTTATCCTCTTTTGGTGTTGCAGAAATGGTTATACAACCCCCTTTTTCCGTATGTCTAATTGCATTCGAAACTATATTTTGAAAGATAGAAATCAACATTTTACCATCAGCAAAAACGATGGTCTTCTCTTCAATTTGATGCGTTAGATTTATTGTGTTTAGAAGTGCGGTTTCGTTTAAACTCTCAAAAACTTTACCAATATATTCTGTAAGTTCAATTTGCTTCGGATTAAAAACATCTGAAGCATATTTTATTCTGGCCCATTCTACTAAATAATCTAACATTTCTAATTCATCTGTGGTCGATTTATGAAGTAAATTCAACATTTCCTGTACTAATTCAGGTTTCATTCTTTGAAAATTATCTTTCAAATATTTTGCTGTTCCTATTATTGCAGAAAGTGGACTTCTTAAATCGTGGGATAAAATTGCTAAAACACTTTCTTTGTGTGTATTTAAATCTTCAAGTTCTCTAACATATTTTTTTATAGCATCTTCAGATTGCTTTCTTTCTGTTAAATCACGTAAAATTTTCACATAACCCATCATTTCTCCATCTAAACCAATAAGAGGAAAAACCAATCCGTAGGCATAAAATAATTTTTTATCTTTAGTAATGTGCCATCTGTTATCTGTAGCTCTTCCTTCTTCTAAAGCAGTTTCAATTTCTTTTTTAGGAATACCAGATTTTAAATCTTCCTCTGTAAAAATGATATCAAATGGTTCTCCAATTACTTCTTCTGTTTCATAACCAAATATTTTTGTAGCGCCTGAACTCCAGCTATTTATATTGAAATCTTTATCTAAAGTAAAAATTGAATAATCTTGTAAGCTATCAATAATTTGACTGTAAAATTCAGCCGTTGGGATGTATTTATTTCTAAGGTTTTTTTGTTGATTTAGTTTATTTTCCATGGGATTTATTTTAATCGTAGTGTTAAATTATTCCGTTATCATCTATATTTCAGACAACGTTCCCAGGTTTAGCGAGGATGTTGATTAAAGATTGCCAAATTTCTGTTAATCAATGAAATTCAAAGGTAGTTAAAAACTTCCTTTAATGTTTTAATCTAAGTGGCTTTTAAAGTTGTATAGAAAAGAATGTTATTCATTCGGTTCAACATGAATTAAGACATGGCCTAATTCTAAAATTTCACTTCTTAATGCATCTTTTAATTTGTGAGCTAAATCATGACCTTCTTTTACGGAAATATTTGCATCCACAATAGCGTGTAAATCTACGTGGTATTTCATTCCAGCTTTTCTGATAAAACATTTTTCTGTTCCGATAATTCCTTCCACTTTTAAGGATTCTTGACGGATATTTTCTACTAAATCGTCATAGCGATGTTCGTCCATAATTTCACCAAGTGCTGGTCGGAAAATCATATAACTGTTATATAAAATAAAGAAAGAAGCAAACAAAGCGGCCCAATCATCAGCAGATTCGTAGCCTTTTCCAAAGATTAAAGCAATTGAAATCCCAATGAAAGCTGCGATTGAAGTAATGGCGTCACTTCTATGATGCCAAGCATCTGCTTTTAATGAAGAACTATTGGTGATAATACTTTTTTTCATCACGATTTGAAACGAATATTCTTTCCAACCAATAATTAATGCTAAAACAATTAATGTCCATGCTTTTGGTAAATCGTGTGGTGTGCCAATATTAAGAATACTTTCATAAGCAATAATGGTAGCAGAAGTAATCAAAAATCCAACAACTAAAAAAGTGATTAAAGGTTCCGCTCTTCCATGACCATAAGGATGGTTATCATCTGCAGGTCGGTTCGAATATTTAATACCAAACAAAACTAAAAACGAAGCGAAAATATCTGTAGTAGATTCAATAGCATCAGCAACTAAAGCATAAGAGTTTCCAAAAAAACCAGCCAATCCTTTTATAAGTGCTAAACTTGTATTGCCAATAATACTAAAATAGGTGGCTTTTATGGCAGTTTGTTCGTGTGTCATTTTTTATTTAGGCTTTTTTATTGCAGTTTTCAAAGGTACGAAACAAAAAGTTGTTGCGTAATTTGAATAGAGAAAATAGTTTTAATTATTATTAAACATTTACACCAAAAAGATACCCTACAAAAGCAGAAAGTCCCATCGCGATTGTTCCCCAAACTGTGATTCTTAAAATCGCTTTAAAAACACTAGAACCTCCAGTTTTTGCAGCGGTTGTTCCTAAGATAATTAGAAAAATAGTAGTAAATCCATACAACCAATATTCCATTCCAGTTAATGGTGCAAAAAGAATGACTAATAAAGGCAAAACGCCTCCAACAGTAAAGGCACCACCAGAAGCTAGAGCTGCTTGAATAGGATTGGCTTGACTAATTTCATTAATACCTAGTTCGTCTCTGATATGAGTTCCTAAAGCGTCAACTTCGGTTAATTCGAGTGCGACTTGCATAGCCGTTTCTTTTTTCAAACCTCTTTTTTCATAGATTTGAGCCAATATTTTTAATTCTTCTTCTGGCATTTCTTCCAGTTCTTTTTTTTCTCTTTCGATATCGGCTTTCTCTATGTCGGTTTGTGAACTTACAGAAACGTATTCACCTGCAGCCATAGATAACGCACCAGCTACAAGGCCTGCTACTGTAGCCAAAACAATAGGTTCTCTAGTTGAACTTGCTGCGGCTACACCAATAGCCAAACTTGAAATAGAAATAATCCCATCATTTGCACCAAGTACTGCTGCTCGAAGCCAATTACTTCTGTGAATATAATGACTGTCTAAATAGTTATCAATTGTTACCATAGTGTTGTTTTTTTAAGTCTAATTAATTAGAAATCATAGGATTCAAAAATGTGTATTGAAAATATATAACCAAATGTAGTTAAAAAAAGCCTGTAAAATGGAAGCTTTTTTTTGTAGTGAAGAGATTCATTAGATTGATTTGAACTAATTGCTTGAATCAAGTGAGTGAATTACCCATGAACTGTAACGCCATCGCCATAATTAGCAATAATTTCCGCTTCATGTTCTAACCAAGCTTTCCATCTACTTTCCACATCAATATTTCCAGCATATTTTCGGGCTAAGTTGATAAAAGTGGTATAATGTGCGGCTTCACTTTCCATTAAATCTCTATAAAATTGAGCTAGTTTTTCGTCTTTTAAATTTTCTGAAAGGACTTTAAAACGTTCGCAACTTCTAGCTTCAATCATCGCGGCAAAAAGTAAACGTTCAATTAAACCGCCTTCGCGACTTCCGTCAGAAGATTTTTTGCAAAATTTCATCAAATCATTTACATAGTCGTCTTTACGTTCTCTTAAAAATTCGTAACCACGTTCTTTAATAATATCATGAACCATTTGAAAATGCTGCATTTCTTCAATAGAAATTTCCGTCATGGCAGTTACCAAATCTTCTTTTTCTGCATTATTAATGATAAGCATTATGGCATTAGTTGCTGCTTTTTGTTCGCACCAAGCATGATCACTTAAAATATCTTCTAAGTTTTCTTCTACTATATTGGCCCAACGTGGATCGGTTGGTAATTGCAATCGTAAAATGGACATAATCTTAAGTTTATGAGTTTATATGTTTAAGTGTTTAAAAGGTATTGCGTATAGTTTGCGATTAATTAATATCAAATTTAAAATGTTTTAAAGTTTAAAAGGTATGGAACATCAACTTTTTTTGACAAATATCAAAATTTGCATTTCTACTTTAAAAAAGTAAAGTTTAAAAGGTATCATATTCACAATACCTTTTAAACTCATAAACTCATAAACTTTTAAACTAAATTAAAAAACAAACATGGCTCTTTCGCCCATCAGCTCGTTAACTTCTTCAGCAACTTGTTCTAATAAATCTTCATCTGTATGATTCATTAAAACTTTATCAATTAAAGCCACAACAGTTTCCATATCTTCTTCCACTAAACCACGTGTAGTGATTGCTGGAGTTCCAACACGAATTCCTGAAGTAATAAATGGTGATTTATCATCAAAAGGAACCATATTTTTATTTACAGTAATTTCAGCTTTTACTAAGGCGTTTTCCGCTTCTTTACCAGAAATGTTCTTATTACGTAAATCAATTAACATCATGTGATTGTCCGTTCCGCCAGAAATTAAATTATAACCTCTTTTGTTAAATGCTTCCGCCATAGCTTTAGCATTTTTTTGAACTTGTAACGCATAACGGAAAAACTCATCTGTTAAGGCTTCACCAAACGCCACCGCTTTAGCAGCAATAATATGCATTAATGGTCCACCTTGATTTCCTGGGAAAACAGACATGTCTAAAACATGACTCATCATTCTGATTTCACCTTTTGGAGTTGTTAATCCCCATGGATTTGGGAAATCTTTACCCATCATAATTAATCCACCACGTGGTCCACGTAAGGTTTTATGAGTAGTAGTTGTAACGATATGACAATGTGGAATTGGGTCATTCAATAATCCTTTAGCAATTAATCCTGCAGGATGAGAAATATCAGCTAACAATAAAGCACCAACTGAATCCGCAATTTCACGGAAACGTTTGAAATCCATATCACGAGAATACGCAGAAGCACCAGCGATAATGATTTTTGGTTGTTCTTTTGTAGCTATTTCTTGAATTTTATCGTAGTTTAATAAACCCGTTTCTTGATCTACACCATAAAAACTTGGCGAATACAATTTACCAGAGAAATTTACTGGAGAACCATGAGTTAAATGCCCACCGTGAGATAAATCGAATCCTAAAATTTTATCTCCAGGTTTTAAACAAGCTGCGAAAACAGCCGTATTAGCTTGAGAGCCAGAGTGAGGTTGAACGTTTGCATATTCCGCTCCGAATAATTCTTTTACTCTATCGATTGCAATTTGTTCTACAACATCTACTACTTCACAGCCTCCATAATATCTCTTTCCAGGATATCCTTCAGCGTATTTATTGGTTAAACAAGAACCAGCAGCTTCCATTACTTGGTCGCTCACAAAGTTTTCTGAAGCAATTAATTCAATTCCATGAATTTGTCTGTCTTGCTCGTCTAAAATTAAGTCAAAAATAAGTTCGTCGCGTTGCATTTGTATAGTTAAATTTAAATTTTGTCAAAAATACAAAAAATGTTTGGTAAATTGAATGGATAGTTTAATTTTGATTACTTAAATAATAACAAAAAAATACAACATATAGATATGCCAAATTTTGCTAATGATCCAAGTAGAAAATCTTGGTTAGATATTAAAAAAGATAGCGATTTCCCAATTCAAAATATTCCTTTCGGTGTTTTTATTACCAAAGAAGATGTAATTACTATTGGAACAAGAATAGGTGATTATGCTATCGATATGGGGGCTTTACAACAATTAGGGTATTTTGAAGGTATCGAATTAACAGACGATATGTTCATGCAAGATACACTTAATGATTTCATTTCTGATGGAAGAAAAACGTGGCGTTTAGTTAGAAACAGATTGTCTGATATATTTTTAGATTCTAATGCAACATTAAGAGACAATTCTAAACATAAAGATGTAGTTATTTTCAAAATTGAAGATGTAGAAATGTTATTACCAGTTCAAATTGGTGATTATACTGACTTTTATTCAAGTAAAGAACATGCTACAAATGTGGGAATGATGTTCCGTGATCCAGCAAATGCATTATTGCCAAACTGGTTACATATTCCAGTAGGTTACCATGGTAGAAGTTCTACAATTGTACCAAGTGGAATTCCAGTTCACAGACCTTACGGACAAACTTTACCAAATGGAGAAACAGAACCTGTTTTTGGACCATCAAGATTAGTAGATTTCGAATTAGAAACGGCTTTTATTACTACGGATGCCAATATAATGGGTGAACCAGTTTCTGTGGCTAATGCTGAAGAAGCTATTTTCGGAATGGTCTTATTTAACGACTGGTCTGCACGAGATATTCAAAAATGGGAATATGTGCCATTAGGACCCTTTTTAGCTAAGAATTTTGCATCGTCAATTTCACCTTGGATTGTAACTTTAGATGCCTTAGAAGATTTTAAATGTGAATCACCAGAACAAAATCCAAAACCATTACCTTATTTACAACAAACAGGTAAGCATGCCTACGATATTAATTTACAAGTAGCCATTCAACCAGAAAATGCAGTGGAAACTGTAGTTTCTAACTCTAACTTTAAATACATGTATTGGACAATGAGTCAGCAATTGGCACATCATACAATCAATGGATGTAGAGTGAATTCTGGAGACATGATGGGAAGTGGAACGATTTCTGGACCAACTCCAGATTCTTTCGGTTCCATGTTAGAATTATCTTGGGGCGGACAAAATCCAATCAAAATGAATGATGGTTCTGAACGTAAATTCATTAACGATAACGATACAGTTATTATTAGAGGATATTGCCAAAATGATAGTGTTAGAATTGGTTTTGGAGAAGTGTCTAGTAAATTATTACCAGCAATTGAATTGAAATTTTAAGCAGATATATTAATTAAAAAAAAAGTGTTTAGCAGTTTGTTGTTAAACACTTTTTTAAAATAAACTTTTGAATATGAGGAAAATACTATTTATTGTATTACTAACAATTATATATTCTTGCGGTGTAAAGCAAACTCAATCTATGTTGAGTAATGGTGATTATGATGGTGCTATCAACAGAGCATTAGACGGATTAAGAACCAATAAAAACTCAAAAGGAAATCAAGATTATGTGTATCTTTTAGAAGAAGCCTTTGCAAAAGCGAAAGAACGTGATTTAAATGATTTGTCTTTATTAATCAAAGAAAAAAATCCAGCAAATTTGGAGAAAATCTATAATTTATATAATCAATTACACAATCGTCAAGACAGAATTAGAGGTGTTTTACCTTTAAAATTGATCAAAGAAAACAGAAATGCTATTTTTCCTTTCAATGATTATTCTAATGAATTAATTGCTAGTAAATCTGACTTGTCTGTATATTTATATAACAATGCGAAAAAACTTCTTGCTTCTAAAAATAAGTTAGTAATTCGTGAAGCTTTTGATGATTTAGCTTATTTAGATAAATTGAATCCAAATTATAATGACGTAAGAAGTTTAATGGATCAAGCGCAATTTAGAGGAACAGACTTTATTTTAGTTTCTACTAAAAACGATACACAAATGGTTATTCCAGTTCGTTTACAAGATGATATGTTAGATTTTAGTACGTACGGAATCAATGACAAATGGACCGTATATCACAATAAAAAGCAAAGTAATATAACTTATGATTTTGCAATGATTGTGAACTTTAGAGAAATTAAAATCTCTCCTGAACAAGTTCGTGAAAAACAATTTATTAAAGAAAAACAAATTAAAGATGGTACCAAACCACTTTTAGATGCTAACGGAGTTCAAGTAAAAGATTCAGAAGGTAAACCAATGGTTGTGGACGTTATGAAAACGATCACGGCAAGTATTTATGAATTCACTCAATTTAAATCAGTACAAACTACTGCTAAAGTGGAATATATGGATTTAAATAGTAAGCAATTAATTGATGCCTATCCATTATCTAGCGAATTTGTTTTCAGCTATATTTATGCCAATTATAATGGTGATAAACGTGCTTGTGAACAAGATTATTACCAATATTTCGATAGAAGAGCCGTACCGTTTCCAACCAACGAACAAATGGTTTATGATTCTGGTGAAGACTTAAAAGCAAAATTAAAAGCGATTATAACTGGTAACAGATTTAGAAGATAATTTAAGAATATATTAAAGTTTTAGTAAAAGCGTATTTGAAGTTCAAATGCGCTTTTTTTTGTATACTTGTTTTTGCAAAAGTTTGATTTTTAATAAATTCCATTATTTTTGTAAGAATTAATTTTAAAAATATATAAATATGAAAAGTAAATTATTACTACTTTTTGCTTTGGCGAGCAATCATTTCATTTTTTCTCAAAAGATAGAAAAAATGAACCGTGTAGATGTGGATGGATTCTACACCAATCCTGTTGTTTCTCCTAATGGAAAGTTCGCTTTGGTAACCGGGCATCATTTCAAGGGAGCCTATGTTTTAAATCTAAAAACAAACAAAATCACTCAAATTTCCGATAAAGAAGGAAGTGGTTATGGCTATTCTTGGGATAACAATAACGAAATGGTCTATTTCAAACAAAAAGAAGCAAAAGAATATTTCTCAGATTCTAAAGTCTACAGTTATTCTTTAAAAGATAAAAAAGCAACGTTAAGAACAGATATCGACATCAATATGTTGTCGTCTTATCATGGAATTGAAAAAAAGGCGACAAGTCAAATTGTGGTTTATACCAACATAACAACTCTTAAAATTGAAGCTAAAGATTTAATTTCGAAAAAAAGTTGGGTGATCACTTCAGAAGAAGGTCAATATTACAATGCGCTTTTATCGCCAGATGGAAAAAAAGTAGCTGTTCATAAGGGCTCTGATATTTATGTGTATGATATCAATGGAAATGGGAAAGGTCAGAAAATTGGAACTGGTATTGCAACATCTTGGTCGGCAGATAATCAACATTTAGTTGGATTTTTAGATACAAGTGAAGACGGACACACTGTTACCAATTCGGAAATTTATCTGTTCGATATTAAAACATTACAATCGAAAAAAGTATCTAATACAGAAGTGTTATTAGAAATGTTTCCAAGTTTCATTGGTAAAAACAAAGTACTTTTTACAGATGACAAAACAGGTGCTATTTATATGGCTAAATTAAAAATGTAATTCCGATGAAAAATATATTTAAAATAGTAATGGCTGTTTTGTTTTCAGTAAATGTACAGTCGCAAATTATAGTAATTGATCCAGGTCACGGTTATGGTGCCACAACAACAGACAATCCAGACGGAAGAACCGCAATTGAAATTGAAACCTCTTTAGAAGTAGGTTTACGTACCAGAAATTTAATTCAAAATAGTTGTACTTGGACCGTTCAAATGACAAGAACCACCAATTTAAATAGTTGGATTTCGGTAACGCAACGCGGACAAATGGCTAACAACTGGAATGCCGATAGATTATTAAGTATTCATTGTAATGCTGGTGGCGGAACTGGAACCGAAACATTTTATTGTACACAAGACGATACGAACACACCTCCAGATGTAGCTTTTGCACAAAAAATTCAAACGAATATGGTTTCTGGAGGTTCATGGAACAACAGAAGATGTGTAGAAGATAATAGCTTCTTAGCCTATCATTTGGGAGTTTTAAGATATTCAGCAGCAACAGGATGTTTAAATGAAATTGGCTTTGTTGATTCTGCTACAGATGCTGCAAAATTAACGAGTTCGACTTGGAGAGACGCTTTTGCTTTATCGTATTTCAATGCGTTAAAATCAGATTTAAATTTAACGTGTGCTACAACTCCAGCTCCAGGTAGTTTTACTTTAACGGCATCACCTCAATGTAATGGAACAACTTCTCAAGTAGCTTTAAGTTGGACAGCATCTGCCAATGCAACAAGTTATGATATTTATAAAGATGGCGCTTTGTGGGATTCAAATATTACCACTACAACTTATACGAATACAAGTGGAGTAGTAGCGGGAGTAACTTATGCCTATTCTGTAAAAGCTAAGAATGCTGGAACTACACAAACTACAAATTCAAACGGAACCGTTTCTGTTACAGCTTTAAATTGTGCAATTCCAGGAGCGTTCACCATAACTGTAACTCCAGAATGCAGTGGAACGGGAACGCCAAGAAACAAACTAACTTGGACAGCTTCTGCCAATGCGACTGCTTATAATGTGTATAGAAATGGTGTTTTATATGCCAGTAGTTTAACAGGAACAACTTATACGAATACAGCTGTAACTTCAGGAACAAGTTATTCTTATTATGTTGTTGCGAAAAACACAACAGCGACACAAACTACCAATTCAAACGGAACACAAACGGTTGTAGCTTTAAATTGTGCAGCACCAGGAGCGTTTACTATATCGGCAACGGCTGAATGTAGTGGAACTACGAGTCGAGTAAATTTATCTTGGACGGCTTCTGCCAATGCAACTTCTTACGATGTGTATCGAAATGGAAGTTTGTATGCTTCAGATGTAACAGGCACACAATTCCTAAATACGTTTGTTACTGTTGGAACTACTTACACATATTCAATGATGGCTAAAAACAATATTGGAACGGTTGCCAATTCTAATGTAACGGTTTCAGCAACAGCAATACTTTGTACACCTGGTTCGTTTACCGCGACTGCCACACCAACTTGTAGTGGAACAACAAGTGCTATTAATGTTACTTGGACAGCATCTTTAAATGCTACTTCTTATGATATTTACAGAAATGGAAATTTATATGCTTCAGATATTGCTGGAACGTCTTTCTTAAATACGTATTTAATTACGGCTGGCACTACGTATACGTATTATGTAAAAGCTAAAAACTCAGCAGGAACTTTAAATAATTCTAACGGAACTTTATCTGCAACGGCTACAAATTGTTCAGGTGCGAAAATTTCTGAAGGAAATGAAGTAAAAGAAGCAATTACGATTTCTTTCTACCCAAATCCAACCGACGGAATTTTGAATTTAGAAATCAATAGAACTGAAGTTCAAAATATTCATTACCTGATTATGGATATAAATGGGAGAGTTGTAAAAGAAGCCAATTTAGAAACGGAAAGAACTATTCATCTTTCGCAATTCCCAGCAGCAACTTACTTCATTAGAGTTGTTGTTGACGGACAAGAATTTGTAAAACAGATTATCAAGAAATAACAAATAGTTGAATAATAACAAAAAGCACTTTTGAGAAATCGAAAGTGCTTTTTTATTTAAGTTTTGATACTTTTGTAACTACTAGTGATGAAATATAAATCATAAATGAAAATAATTACACTTCCTGAAGAAATTAATATAGAAAAGATAACAACTAATTTACAAGTTTTTGATTATCATAATTCTCAAAAAATAATTAAACAACAAATTATTTTAAATCAAAATGCATTTAGTTTTTTAATTGAAGGTACTAAAGAAGTAATCTCTGGAAATTCATCTTTATCTATAGATAATTCTAAATTTCTTTTAATGAAATCAGGACATTGTTTAATGACTGAAAAACTATCCGACTTTAAGAGCTATAGAAGTATTCTGTTTTTTTTTACGAATGAAATCTTATTTGAGTTTGTACAAAAAGCGAAACTTAATTCAGAATTAAGTGCCGATACATCTGTTAGTGCATTTCAATATGATGGTTTTATAAAACGATTTGTTGCAAGTTTATTAGATGTTTCAAAACTTTCAAATAATGCGAAGTCAAAATTATTGAAGGTAAAATTTGAAGAGATTATGCAATATTTAATTGAAATGCATGGTACACAATTTTTGTTTTCACTCTTGAAAAATAGTGACAACTATACTCAGAAGTTTATCAGAACAATTGAAACTAATAAATTAAATAAATTGAAATTAAAAGAATTAGCTTTTTTGTGCGATAGGAGTGAGTCTACTTTTAAAAGAGAATTTGAAAAACATTATAATGAATCCCCAATAAAATGGTTTCAAAATGCAAGATTAGAACATGCTAAATATTTGCTCAATCAGGAACGAAAAAGTTCTTCTGAAATTTATTTAGAAGTGGGTTACGAGAATTTGTCAAGTTTTATTCAGGCCTATAAATTGAAATACGGAATTACTCCAAAACAACATAACAAATAATGAACTTTTAGCAACATTTTTTGACTAAAACACTAAATTTATTTACAATAAATACAACCTAAATTTGTTTAAGATTTTAAAAAAAAATATCTCATGAAAAAAACAAATTTTATTTTAGTGTTATCGTTGATTTTTTCAACTACACTATTTGGTCAAAAAACATTTACATTATCAAGTAAGGATTTGGGTGGTGAAGCTTCTAAAATTCAAGAATTTAATGGATTTGGTTGCACTGGAAATAACCAATCTCCTCAATTGTCATGGAAAAATGTTCCAGATGGAACTAAAAGTTTTGCAATAACAATGTACGATCCTGATGCTCCAACAGGAAGTGGGTTTTGGCATTGGTTAGTTTTTGATATTCCTGCAACTAGTAGTGAATTAGTAACAAATGCAGGAAATGTACAGCTTAACTTGGCACCAAAAGGCGCTATTCAAAGTAAAACAGATTATGGAATTAATGGTTTTGGAGGACCTTGTCCGCCAGAAGGACATGGATTTCATCAATATATTATAACAGTTTATGCTTTAAAAACGGATAAATTAGGATTAGATGCAAACATTAATCCTGCTATAGTCGGATTTAATCTTTGGAATAATACAATTGCAAAGGCAAGTATTATCGTATATTATAAAAGATAAAGTTAATTTTAAAGTAAAATTACAGTTTCAAATAAAACTATTAATCTCTCACAATTACCAGCAGCAACTTACTTCATTAGAGTTATTGTTGACGGACAAGAATTTGTAAAACAGATTATCAAGAAATAACTATTAGTTTTATAAAAACAAAAAGCACTTTTGAGAAATCGAAAGTGCTTTTTTATTGGTGTGAAATAGGTTTAAGTTAAACGCGTCGGGAAGTTCTAAAAAGGCATCGGGAACTTCTAAAAATGTATCGGGAAGTTCTAAAAAGGCATCGGGAACTTCTAAAAACGTATCGGGAAGTTCTAAAAATGCATCGGGAAGTTCTAAAAACGCATCGGGAAGTTCTAAAAATGAATCGGGAACTTCTAAAAACGCGTCGGGAAGTTCTAAAAACGTATCGGGAAGTTCTAAAAAGGCATCGGGAAGTTCTAAAAATGTATCGGGAAGTTCTAAAAATACATCGGGAAACTCTTAATCATATAGTAAACACGTTTAACTACAAGTAAACAAAAAAACCTTCCATTTCTGAAAGGTTTTTATATATACTAAAATTTCAAATTTCAAAATTTCAATACCGAAACTTCGGGAGAATATTCGTTCTTCAAAATCAAAAATAACAAATCAAAATTTCGTAAATCCCAAATCGTAAATCCCAAATCGTAAATCTTAAATTTTAAGTAAACTGCTTCAAATCATCTACAGAAATGCTATCATGCGATTCATTAAAAACCGCTTTTCCATTTCTAATTACTACAATTTGTGGCGATTGATGCACCACATTATATCTGCTTGCAATTTCATTAGACAAATCTCTATGGTTCAATAAGTCTAACAAATACCAATCTATTTTATCTTCTGGAAATTGAAACTCCGCATCAAATTGTTTTAAAACGGTTCTACTGATAATACAACGTGTACTATGTTTGAAAAGTACAACGGGTTTGGTATGAGAAATTTCATCAATTTCATCAAATTGTTCTATTTTGTTTAAAGTGAAAAATTTAGCTTCCACATTTTCATTTTGCTTGTCTTCAGATTTGTTTTCTCCAAAGATATTTTTAAAAAAACTCATATTTCGTCATGTTTTAAGACATTTTGTCGTATTTATATAAGAATAATACTTAAAAAACAGACAATTTGTCGTTTAATTTAATTTGGAATATAAATTGACCAAATTCTAGACAAATATACTATATCAATTGTATATATTAATGTTAGTTTAATTACAAAATATATGAGTTTAAATAATTTAACCATTAAATCGCAAGAAGCTTTGCAACAAGCACAGCAAATTGCACAAAGTTTCGGACAACAACAGCTGGAAAATGAACACATTTTTAAAGCTATTTTGGAAGTTGATGCAACAGTTACACCCTTTATTTTAAAGAAAGTAAATGTGAATGTCGATTTGTTCCAAAAAGTTTTAGATAGCACCATTCAGAGTTTTCCAAAAGTTTCTGGTGGAGACATTATGTTTTCTCGAGACGCTTCTTCAACCTTAAATGAAGCTTCTATTTTAGCGAAAAAGATGAACGATGATTTCGTGTCTATCGAACACATAATTCTAGCTATTTTTAAATCGAAAAGTAAAGTCGCACAAATTTTAAAAGATCAAGGTGTCACCGAAAAAGATTTACTAGCCGCTATTACGGAACTTCGAAAAGGAGAACGCGTGACTTCTTCATCGGCCGAAGAAACGTATGATGCTTTAAATAAATACGGAAAAAACTTAAATGAATTAGCCAAAAGTGGAAAGTTAGATCCTGTTATTGGTCGGGATGAAGAAATTCGTAGAGTGTTACAAATCTTAACACGTAGAACCAAAAATAATCCGATGTTAGTGGGAGAACCTGGAGTAGGTAAAACCGCTATTGCAGAAGGTTTAGCACACAGAATTGTAGATGGAGATGTACCAGAAAATCTGAAAGATAAAGTGGTTTATTCTTTAGATATGGGTGCATTAATCGCAGGTGCAAAATACAAAGGTGAATTTGAAGAACGTTTGAAAGCGGTTGTGAAAGAAGTAACTTCTGCAAACGGTGATATCATTCTTTTCATTGACGAAATTCACACGCTTGTTGGTGCTGGAGGAGGAGATGGCGCTATGGACGCAGCCAATATTTTAAAACCAGCTTTAGCTCGAGGCGAATTACGTGCAATTGGAGCCACAACTTTAGACGAATATCAAAAATATTTCGAAAAAGACAAAGCTTTAGAACGTCGTTTTCAAAGAGTTACGGTGGATGAACCTGATACAGAAAGTGCGATTTCAATTTTACGTGGAATTAAAGAAAAATACGAAGCACATCATAAAGTACGAATCAAAGACGACGCCATTATTGCTGCGGTAGAATTATCACAACGTTATATTACGAATCGATTTTTACCAGATAAAGCTATCGATTTAATGGACGAAGCGGCTTCAAAATTACGTATGGAAATCAATTCAAAACCAGAAGAATTAGATGTTTTGGATAGAAAAATCATGCAATTGGAAATTGAAATCGAAGCCATTAAAAGAGAAAAAGATGAATCAAAATTAAAAGTATTACATATCGATTTATCGGAATTGAAAGAACAACGTAATGAAATTTACGCGAAATGGAAATCGGAGAAAGATATTGTTGATGCGATTCAAAGTTATAAACAACAAATTGAAGACTTCAAACTAGAAGCAGAACGTGCAGAACGTGAAGCAGAATATGGAAAAGTTGCCGAATTGAGATATGGTAAAATCATCGAAGCACAAAAGAAAGTAGATGAATTACAAATCGAATTATTAGAGAATCAAACGGAAAAATCGTTAATAAAAGAAGAAGTTACGCAAGAAGATATTGCTGAGGTTGTGGCCAAATGGACTGGAATTCCAGTAACTAAAATGCTACAAAGTGAACGTGAAAAATTACTGAATTTAGAAGACGAATTGCATAAAAGAGTTGTCGGACAAGAAGAAGCTATTGAAGCCATTTCTGATGCTGTACGAAGAAGTCGTGCGGGATTACAAGACATGAAAAAACCTTTAGGAACGTTTCTTTTCTTAGGTACAACTGGAGTTGGAAAAACAGAATTAGCGAAAGCGTTAGCCGATTATTTATTCGATGACGAAAATGCGATGACGCGAATTGATATGAGTGAATACCAAGAACGTCATAGTGTAAGTCGATTAGTCGGAGCACCTCCAGGATATGTAGGATATGATGAAGGCGGACAATTAACAGAAGCCGTAAGAAGAAGACCGTATTCTGTAATTTTGTTAGATGAGATTGAGAAAGCACATCCGGACACCTTTAATATTTTATTGCAAGTATTAGATGAAGGAAGATTAACCGATAACAAAGGAAGGTTAGCAGATTTCAAAAACACAATTATTATTATGACCTCTAATATGGGAAGTCATATTATTCAAGAGAAATTTGAAAACCTGAAAGGAAGTGTAGATTCGGCTATGGAATTAGCAAAAGTTGAGGTTTTAGCGTTGTTGAAACAAACGGTTCGACCTGAGTTTATCAATAGAATTGACGATATTGTGATGTTTACACCATTAACGAATGCGAATATTAAACAAATTGTAGGTTTACAATTGAAATCGGTATTCAAAATGTTAGAACAACAACATATTTCAATGACAGCAACTGATGAAGCGATTGATTATTTAGCCGTAAAAGGGTACGAACCAGAATTTGGAGCACGACCAGTGAAAAGAGTCATCCAGCGAGAAGTGTTGAACAAACTGTCTAAAGAAATTTTAGCAGGAAATATTAAAACAGATTCAGTAGTTTTAATTGATTGTTTTGATAACCAATTGGTTTTTAGAAATCAGGAATAAGCAAAAAGTAATAATAATTAAAAGTCTAATCGTCGAAAGATGACTAGACTTTTTTTATATTTACTTCATCCGATAGGTATAATTATTAAATTTAATATTTATTTTTTTATTTGCCACGAATTCTCGAATATTAAAAAATAACGCAAAAATTAGTTCATCTTTGATGAAAATTCGAATTAAATCGAAAAGTTGACCCAGAAAATTCGAAAATTCGTGTCGAAATTATTCTTAAATTTATTTCATCCAATGGGTTTACATAAATTAAACTACAACTATGCATCCAGATATTCAAAAATATAATAACAATCAAATTGGAGAATGTTATCTAATTTGTACACTTCTGTCTGAGATAATTATGAAAAATTTCCCGGAAGCAGAAAATAAAGTATGGCATGCGCATCCCGTTTGGTTTTTAGAAGGTAATCCAATTGTAGGTTACGATAAATTAAAAGATAGTGTACGATTGCTGTTTTGGAGTGGCGCCAGTTTCGAAGAAGAAGAATTGAAAATCGGAACAGGAAAATTTAAAGATGCTTCTAAACGCTATACAAATGTATCTCAAATACATAAAGAAGATATTGTTCGTTGGATTGAAAAATCGAAAGTCATTCAATGGGATTATAAAAATGTTGTGAAACGAAAAGGTGTTTTGGAACGCTTGGTTTAATGAAAATTTCTGTAGATTTGAACTAAATTTTTTATCATGATACATCTAATTGTTGGAAATACAGGTTCTGGAAAAACCACCTATTGTAACCAATTGAAAGCTCAAAATAAAGGAATTATTTTTTCAATAGACACTTGGAATAAAACCTTGTTTATGCCAGACAAAAAGGAAACGGATGGTTTAGATTGGTTTTTAGAGCGTATTGATAGAGCAGAAGCAATGATTCAAAATTTACTTCTTCAATTAGAAAATGCTGGTACGGATGCTATATTAGATTTAGGTTTATCAAAGTTCTCCCATCGAGAAAAATTTAGAAAATTTGCCTTAGACAATAATATAGAAATTCAATTGCATTATTTAGATGTTTCTAAAGAAATACGTTGGCAAAGAGTTCAAAACCGCAATCAAGAAAAAGGATCTTCTTTCGAATTTGAAGTCTCTGAAAGCGATTTTAATTTTATGGAAACTTGGTTTGAAGTTCCAACAAATGAAGAATTAAAGGAAGCAATTCTTATTTCTATATAATTTGTTATATTTGAAATTCAACCTAAAATAATACAATTATGAACAAAATTATTTTAAAGTATGGAATTTTAGGAGGTATTGCTGCTTCTATAGTTATGTCATCCATAACTGTATACATGAAGTTGCATCCTGAAAAAACGGTAGGTATGTTTATGGGTATGTTTATGGGTATGTTTACCATGATATTAGCCTACACTTTCATTGTTTTAGGAGTTCTAAAATTAAGAAACGAAAACAACGGAATACTCCCATTTGGTAAAGCGTTTTTATGTGGATTAGGTATTGTTTTTATTACTTCAACAATATATGTTTTAGTTTGGTTAATCATTTATTATAATTTCTTTCCAAATTTCATGGAACATTATTGTGATTTAGCCTTAAAGCAAACGCCACCTGAAGAATTAGTGGCTAAAAAAGCCGAAATGGAACAATATAAAGAAATGTATAAGTCACCAATTGGAGTCATTTTACTTACGTATATGGAAATTTTCCCATTTGGAATTGTAGTTGCTTTAATTAATGCAGCCGTATTAAAGAAGAAATAAATTTAAATGATAAATAAACTATTCGCACTATTCCTATTTAGTACAATTTTTGTTTTTGGACAAGATAATAAGGAGAAACCAATAAAGGAAAAAATTTCAATAACACTTTCTCCTTTGTCTTTAATTGATATTTTTGACGGTTCTTCTTTGAGAATTGGTGCCGAAAAACAATTAAGTAAAAATTTATCGGCACATTTTGAGCCTGGATTTTATTTAGGAAATGTCAATGTTTATAAAAGAAACCCAAAAGGATTTTTGTATAAAGTTGGAATTAATTATTGTATCAACAGAGATTTAGATGAAGACAGTTTCAAATATATTGGTCTTGAATATCAATATAAAAATCAAGATTATGAATATGTTGATAGTTTTGCTGTAAATACTGTTCGTTTTGAGAAGCAATATAAAATGAATAGAAAAATGAATTGTATATCTCTAAAATATGGAGTAAAATATAATAGTGATGGCCATTTTTATAGTGATATGTTCCTCGGTTTAGGTGTTCGATTTATGAATTCTACAAACAATTTATCACAACAAGAAAATGACGGTTTACTTAATGGTGAAGAAAATGGATCAACACAAGCAGATAGTATCCTAACACCAATTGGAAATTATGGAACTATAAATTTTATTTTCGGATTTAAATTTGGTTATCGCATCTTTTAAATGAACCTACTCGAACTCTTTGCCCAACACGACATTTCTATATTAATTATAATTGGAATCGCATCTCTTTTTGCTGGATTTATTGACGCTATTGTTGGCGGCGGTGGCTTAATTCAGTTTCCAGCGTTTATGATTTTATTTCCAAATTCAACCATACCAACCGCTTTTGGAACCAACAAAATTGCCGGACTTTCAGGAACTTCCATCGCAGCGGTTCAATATGCTAAACGCGTAAAATTCAATTGGAAATTACTCACAATTACTGCTATAACTTCTTTTGTGTTTTCTTTTATAGGTGCGAAATTAGTCAGCTGTATCGATGTCAATATTCTCAAACCGTTTATCTTTTTTTTATTAATTGCGATTGCTATTTATACCTTTAAGAAAAAGGATTTCGGTTCCATTTCCACAAAAAAACTTACTGAAAATAAAAAATACCTTTTCGGATTCTTATTAGGTATAATTATTGGTTTCTATGATGGCTTTTTAGGTCCAGGAACAGGAAGTTTTTTAGTTTTAGGATTTGTAGCGTTATTAGGTTTCGAATTTTTAGAAGCTTCGGCTTATGCGAAAGTAATCAATTGTGTGACCAATATTTCAGCCTTGTATGTCTTCATTTCTCAAGGAAATTATATTATAGAAATTGCTATAATTATGGCGGTTTCCAACGTAATTGGAAGCATAGTTGGTTCTCGAATGGCCATTTTAAAAGGAAATATCTTTATTAGAAAAATATTTCTATTTGTAGTTTGTATTATGATTCTTCGTTATGGATATGATGTTTTTTTTAGTTAGATTTGTTTCACTCAAAAAAAACACCTCTTTTCATGAAGAAAATTCTAGTACTAGCTGTATTGCTATTTATATCTTGTAATTCCATCAAACAATTTAATGAAGGTATTTCGCAGCCTATTCCTGTCGCTAAACTACAAAGTGATGTCGATTATTCGTATCAAAAATTAAAACAATTACACCCAAAATTATACTGGTACATTTCTAAAGAAAAGTTAGATTATAAATTCGACAGTTTAAAAAAATCGATTCAAAAACCGATGACGGGTTTGACTTTTTATAAACAGTTAAGTCAGGTTACAAAAAGTGTAGGTCAAGGTCATTTAGGCATTTCACCAAGTTTAAAAAAGTATTCTAAAAAAGAATTAAAACTCCTAAAAAAAGAAGGTAAAGCGGCATTAAATCAATTTGATTTTGAATTTATCGATAACAAATTAATTATTCTAAAAAATCGCTCTCGTCATAATATAAAAGAAAATACAGAAGTGGTTTCAATTAATAATGAAAAACCTTCGGATTTAATTGCGACCTATAAAAAAAGAGTAGCCTCTGACGGTTATAATACTACTTTTCACAACCGATATTTAGGTAAAAGTTTTGGAATGTTTTATACGCTTGACAAAGGTAAACTTCAAGATAGCATTCAATTGGTTTTAAAATTAGAAGACAAAGATTCTCTTTTTGTTGTGAAACGAGATACTTTCGGTACAAATTCAAAGGAAGATAAAATCAAATTGTCTAAAAAAGAAACCAAAGAAAAAGCAAAGTTCAATAGCAAATACGGATTTAATAAAGAGACGAAAACGTTCACTAGAGAATTAAAGTTTATCGAAAACGATAGTACAACAGCTTTAATGACCATCAAACAATTTAACAACGGAAATCCGCATGATTTTTATGAAGAATCATTTAATAAATTATCCGTTGCCAATGCTAAAAATTTAATTATCGATTTACGCAATAATCCAGGTGGGAGATTGTTTGAAATTGGCGATTTATACGGCTATTTAGCCAACGAACCTTTCGTTTTTATTGACGATTATGAAGTGGTTTCTAGAACCAGTAAATTACATGTCGATTATTTTAAAGGTGGTGGACCAATTATGAAGTTTTTTAAAGTATTAGGCGCACCATTTTTCTATTCTATCAATTATTTTAGGGTACGAAAAGAAGATGATAAATATTTGTTTAGTACAAAACATTCAAAGATAAGTCAACCTAAACCAAACAATTTTAAAGGAAAAGTGTACGTATTAATCAATGGAGGAAGTTTTTCAGCATCTAGTATAATTTCATCCAATTTAAAATCAACGAAACGTGCCTTTTTTGTTGGAGAAGAAACCGGTGGAGCCTATAATGGAACCGTTGCAGCACAAATGCCTTTGGTACAATTACCCAATAGTAAAGTAAATTTACGAATCGGATTAGCATTAGTTAGCGCCAATGGTAAAACGGATATTGAGGGAAGAGGAATTTTCCCAGATAAAGAAATAATCCCAACAATTGAAGACAGAAAAAACAACATCGACCCCGAATTAAAATGGGTTTTAGACGACATTAAAAGGGATAAAGAAGTAGAGGAGTTGTTGAAAGAGCCAATTAAAGAGCCAAGTAAAAAGTAAAAAGTAAAAAGTAAAAAGAAACAAGTAAAAAGTAACAAGTAAAAAGTAACTACGATAAAAAGTTAACTGATGTTTTTTGAATCCTTATATTGTAAATAGAAATCAGTAAAATCTGCGTTGTGCAGCATCTGTTAAACCCGCGTGCCAATTATGAAAAAATTAAAAATATACCTCGTTGTATTCCTTCTCGGATTAGCACTTTCTGCTATTCAACCGAAAGAATATTTTACCTGGTTTTTAGAAGTAGTACCAGCAATTATCGGACTTTTAATATTGGTATTTACATATAAAAAATTCCAATTTACAAATTATACTTACTTTTTTATTTTACTACATTGTATCATTTTGTTTATAGGTGGTCATTATACGTATGCTGAAGTACCTTTGTTCGATTGGATAAAAGAAACGTTCGATCAAACCAGAAATAACTATGATAAAGTGGGACATTTTGCACAAGGTTTCGTACCTGCTATGATTGTCCGCGAATTGTTCATCAGAAAAAATGTAATTGCCAATAAAAGCTATTTCAATTTTATAATTGTTTCGATTTGTTTAGCGATTAGCGCTGCTTACGAATGGATAGAGTGGTGGGTTTCTATTTGTACGGGTGATGGTGGCGATGCGTTTTTAGGTACACAAGGCTACGTTTGGGACACACAATCAGATATGCTTTTAGCAACAATCGGTGCGATTTGTATGGTGTTGTTCTTTAGTAAAAGCCAAGACAAAGCGATTGTTTTTATTAAAGAGCCAAGTAAAAAGTAAAAAGAGCCAAGTAAAAAGTAAAAAGAGCCAAGTAAAAAGTAAAAAGAGCCAAGTAAAAAGAGTTACAACACAGATTTAAGAAATTATATAAATTTTAAAAATAAAACCCTAGCGCGCCTTGCGAAAATCATTGTGTACTTTGCGGTTAAAAAATAAATAGATTGTATCAACACAGATTTAAGAAATTATATAAATTTTAAAAATAAAATCCCTAGCGAGCCTTGCGGAAATCTTTGCGAACTTTGCGGTTAAAAAATATATCAATTAGTCATCATAAACATAAAAAATCATGCTTACCATAAATTTTCAACCCTTTCCAAATTTAGAATCTGAACGATTAGTTTTGAGAAGACTTAAAGACTCGGATGCTCCTGAAGTTTTTAAAATAAGAAGCAATCCAGAAAGAATGAAATACATACCACGACCGATTTTACAAAATGAAGAAGAGGCACTGGCTATGATTCAAATGATGAACTCAAAAATTGATGAAAACACCGATATTAATTGGGGTGTTTGCTTAAAAAACACCGATACAATAATTGGTTTTATGGGATTTTATAGAGTCCAACCCGAAAATTATCGTACCGAAATTGGTTATATGGTTTTACCAGAATATGATGGAAAAGGGTATGTGTCCGAAGCTGTAAATGCGATGGTGAATTACGCTTTTCATACTGCCGGATTTCACTCTGTTGAAGCTGTTATTGATCCAAATAATTTCGCTTCAGAAAAAGTATTATTAAAAAATGGTTTCAGAAAAGAAGCGCATTTTGTGGAGAATTTCTTCTGGAATAATGAATTTATTAGTTCGGTACATTATGGAATATTAAATAGAGAATTTGTAAAATGATTATAACCATCTCCAATTCGCAACTTTCAGCAACTATTAATACTTTGGGTGCCGAATTACTTTCACTAGTTAAAAACAACAAAAACTACATCTGGCAAGTAGACGAAACCTATTGGAATAAAACCTCACCCGTTTTATTTCCAATTGTGGGTCGCTTGAAGAAGGATAGTTTTACTTATAATGGAAATTCGTATCAGTTACCACGACACGGTTTTGCCAGAAATATGGAATTTTCTTTCGATAAAAAAAGTGAGCATCAAGTCATTTTTGAACTTAACGAAACTGAAGAAACGAAAGGCAATTATCCATTTGATTTTAAATTGTTAATGGCCTACACATTAATGGATAACGAATTAGTGATTGAATATTTCGTACGAAACCAATCGGATGAAGTGTTGCCTTTTTCAATTGGCGCGCATCCTGCCTTTGCAATTGAAGGAAATTTTGAAGATTATTCTTTGCAATTTAATAAAGAAGATAGTTTCGAAACCCACCATTTAGAAAATGAAAGTTTCAATGGAAAAACGACTTTAGTTGAAACGAAAAACAACAGTATCACTCTAAATTATCAGTTATTTGAAAAAGATGCCTTGGTTTTTAAACAATTAAAATCGAATGAAGTTGTTCTTTCACATCAAAACAAAAACATTCTAAAAGTAAATTTTGATCATTTCCCATATTTAGGAATTTGGACGAAACAAAACGCTCCATTTTTATGTTTGGAACCTTGGTGCGGTTTAGCTGATTCGATAGATCATAACGGAAATTTAGAAGAAAAAGAAGGTATCAATCATCTACCAGCTGGAGAGGATTTCTTAAGAGCAATACGAATAGAAGTTTTAGAATAGATTTTAAACACATAGGCTCATAGGTTGGATTGCGGATAAAGACGCTTCGCTCAAAATAGTTCACAAAAGCTATGCGTATAGTTTGTCATAATGTAAGCATCTTGCTCAATCTAATTCATTACTCTACTCTTACACCCCTAAAGTCCCCTCAAGGGGACAATCCTTCTAAGAAAATTTTGTATTAAATAGAAAATAAGAATTTAAAGATAAACGTCTTCGTAGGAATTGTCAATTCAAAGCGACAATCCAACTAATAGAATTTTGTATTAAATAGAAAATATGAATTTAAAGATAAACGTCTTCGTAGGAATTGTCCCCTTGAGGGGACTTTAGGGGTGTCTTAATCCACTTCCACAATCTTACCCTCAAACTTGTCATGCTGAGAGCATCTCACGTAATCTAATTCACTACTAATTTTACACCCCTAAAGTCCCCTCAAGTGGACAATCCTTCTAAGAAAATTTTGTATTAAATAGAAAATAAGAATTTAAAGATAAACGTCTTCGTAGGAATTGTCAATTCAAAGCGACAATCCAACTAATAGAATTTTGTATTAAATAGAAAATATGAATTTAAAGATAAACGTCTTCGTAGGAATTGTCCCCTTGAGGGGACTTTAGGGGTGTCTTAATCCACTTCCACAATCTTACCCTCAAACTTGTCATGCTGAGAGCATCTCACGTAATCTAATTCACTACTAATTTTACACCCCTAAAGTCCCCTCAAGTGGACAATCCTTCTAAGAAAATTTTGTATTAAATAGAAAATAAGAATTTAAAGATAAACGTCTTCGTAGGAATTGTCAATTCAAAGCGACAATCCAACTAATAGAATTTTGTATTAAATAGAAAATATGAATTTAAAGATAAACGTCTTCGTAGGAATTGTCCCCTTGAGGGGACTTTAGGGGTGTCTTAATCCACTTCCACAAACTTACCCTCAAACTTGTCATGCTGTAAGCATCTCACGTAATCTAATTCACTACTAATTTTACACCCCTAAAGTCCCCTCAAGGGGACAATCCTTCTAAGAAAATTTTGTAATGAATAAGAAAATAAAATATTAAGATTAACGTCTTCGTAGGAATTGTCTATTCAAAGCGACAATCCAACTAATAGAATTTTGATGAAATTGAAAACATGAATTTAAAGATAAACGTCTTTGTAGGAATTGTCCCCTTGAGGGGACTTTAGGGGTGTCTTAATCCACTTCCATAATCTTACCCTCATTTTTGTCATGCTGAAAGCATCTCACGAAAAGTCGCAGAGTCGCAAAGTTTAACAACAAAGAGCTTCACGTAAATCCCAAATAATTAAATCTTTAAGATTTTTTAATTCGAAAAATTCGAAAATTCGTGGCTAACAATTAACCTATAGTTTGTCATGCTGTAAGCATCTCACACAAACAACTTCCGTAATGATTTTAAACATATAAGTCATATAAGTTTTTTTTAACCACATAGTTTTATGTTGGATTGCGGATAAAGACGCTTCGCTCAAAATAGTTCACAAAAGCTAAGCGTTTAGTTTGTCATAATGTAAGCATCTTGCTCAATCTAATTCATTACTCTACTCTTACACCCCTAAAGTCCCCTCTAGGGGACAATCCTTCTAAGAAAATTTTGTAATAAATAGAAAATAAGAATTTAAAGATAAACGTCTTCGTAGGAATTGTCTATTCAAAGTGACAATCCAACTAATAGAATTTTGTATTAAATTGAAAACATGAATTTAAAGATAAACGTCTTCGTCGGATTGTCCCCTTGAGGGGACTTTAGGGGTGTCTTAATCCACTTCCATAATCTTACCCTCAAACTTGTCATGCTGAGAGCATCTCACGTAATCTAATTCACTACTAATTTTACACCCCTAAAGTCCCCTCAAGGGGACAATCCTTCTAAGAAAATTTTGTAATGAATAAGAAAATAAAATATAAAGATTAACGTCTTCGTAGGAATTGACTATTCAAAGTTAGAAACCTTCTAATAGAATTTTGTATGAAATTGAAAACATGAATTTAAAGATAAACGTCTTCTTAGGAATTGTCCCCTTGAGGGGACTTTAGGGGTGTCACAAACTACTTCACGTAAATCCCAAATTCCAAATCCCAAATATTAATACAATTTAATCAATTCTCTAATCAACAACCTTACATTTGGTTCTGCCATTTTAGCGGCTTTTAGGACTTCTTCGTGAGAAACTTCCGCCATGCTGTTTTCGTTACCCATATCGGTAATGACTGAAACGCCGAAGGTTTCCATATCCATATGTCGGGCGACAATGACTTCAGGAACAGTGCTCATTCCCACGCAATCACCACCGATGTTTTTAACCATTTTATATTCGGAAAGGGTTTCATAGGTTGGACCTTGTAAAGCTACATAAACACCTTCTTCAACTTTTATGTTATTCGTTTGTGCGATTTCTTTGGCTTTGGCAATCATGTGATAACTGTACGGCTCACTCATGTTTAAAAATCGAGGACCTAATCGTTCATCGTTTGCGCCTCTTAACGGATGTTCGGGCATCATGTTGATGTGGTTGTTGATTAGTACGATAGAACCCACTTTATAATTCGAGTTCACACCTCCAGAAGCATTCGAAACAATTAATTTCGAAACGCCTAAATACTTCATAACACGAATAGGAAACGTAACTTCTTTCATGTTATAGCCTTCATAATAATGAAAACGCCCTTGCATGGCTACTACTTTCTTATCGCCAACGGTACCAAACAATAGCGCACCTTTATGTCCAGAAACAGTAGAAACCGGAAAGTTGGGTATTTCTGAATAGGGTAGCGTGTATTCAATGTTGATGTCTTCCGAGAAATCTCCTAATCCAGAGCCTAAAACCACGCCGTATTCTGGAGTGAATTTGGTTTTCTCTTTAATAAATTCGCAGGTTTCTAATATTTGATTAATCATGATCGGACTTTTTTATGTTACTCAAATATACGAAGATTATTGGAGGTAATTTATGATAATTGTCATGTGGTTTTTATTTGCCGCTAAGCCGCTAAGGCACGAAGTTTATTTTTTTTCACGCAGATTGAAAGGATTAAAAGGATTTTGTTTTGCGTATAGTTTGTAATAATGGAAGCATCTTACTCAATCTAATTCATTACTAATCTTACACCCCTAAAGTCCCCTCAAGGGGACAATCCTTCTAAGAAAATTTTGTAATAAGTAGAAAATAAGAATTTAAAGATAAACGTCTTCGTAGGAATTGTCAATTCAAAGCGACAATCCATCTAATAGAATTTTGTATGAAATTGAAAACATGAATTTAAAGATAAACGTCTTCGTAGGATTGTCCCCTTGAGGGGACTTTAGGGGTGTCATAATCCACTTCCACAATCTTACCCTCAAACTTGTCATGCTGAGAGCATCTCACGTAATCTAATTCACTACTAATTTTACACCCCTAAAGTCCCCTCTAGGGGACAATCCTTCTAAGAAAATTTTGTAATAAATAGAAAATAAGAATTTAAAGATTAACGTCTTCGTAGGAATTGTCTATTCAAAGCGACAATCCAACTAATAGAATTTAGGATGAAATTGAAAATATGAATTTAAAGATAAACGTCTTCGTAGGAATTGTCCCCTTGAGGGGACTTTAGGGGTGTCATAATCCACTTCCACAAACTTACCCTCAAACTTGTCATGCTGTAAGCATCTCACGCCAAACACTTCCACTTTCAACAAAAAAAAACTGGTCACATTCTACGTATTATCAAGTTGTCGGAGGGTTTTTAGACTTTGTCGGAGAGTTTTTAGAAGTTGTCGGAGGGTTTTTAGAAGTTGTCGGAAGGTTTTTAGACTTTGTCGGAGGGTTTTTAGAAGTTGTCGGAAGGTTTTTAGACTTTGTCGGAGGGTTTTTAGAAGTTGTCGGAGGGTTTTTAGACTTTGTCGGAGCGTTTTTAGACTTTGTCGGAAGGTTTTTAGACTTTGTCGGAAGGTTTTTAGGCTTTGTCGGAGGGTTTTTAGAAGTTCCCGACGCGTATTATCAAGTTCCCGATGCGTATTATCAAGTTCCCGATACGCATTATCAAGTTCCCGATGCGTTTTATCAAGTTCCCGATACGTTTTATCAAGTTCCCGACGCGTTTTATCAAGTTCCCGATGCGTATTATCATGTTCCCGATGCATATTATCAAGTTCCCGATGCGTATTATCAAGTTCCCGATGGGTTTTTAGAACTTCCCGATAGGTTTTTAGAACTTCCCGATGCGTTTTTAGAACTTCCCGATGCGTTTTTAGACTTTCCCGATAGGTTTTTAGACTTTCCCGATATGTTTTTAGACTTTTATTTTGACGTTGCCTGAGCGTTTTTAGAAAATAGATTTATGTGTTTGAACTAATTTCAGTATCATTTTAAACTCTTTTTATTCTTAATTTACCCTTTAATGCACTTAATTTCAAAAACCATAAATGGTAGTACGGAAAACCGTAAAACCATCTCAACCCCTTTATTTATATTTACCGAAATATAAAACCAAGAGAAATATTCAAACAAAAACAGGTAGAATTACCTATTGGAACTCACATTTATTATTGGTAAGTTTGAAGAATAACTATAAGATACTACAAGCCGCATGACTTTATCTCAATATATTGAAAAAATAAATACGCTTTACAAAACAGGAAATGCACGAGAACATTCGTATCGTGGTGATTTACAGAATCTTTTAATGGCAATTTTGCCAGATGTTTTAGTAACCAATGAGCCTGCTCGAGTAGCTTGTGGTGCTCCTGATTATGTTCTAACTCGTAAGGATATTCCTATTGGATATGTAGAAGCTAAGGATATTGGTGTAGATTTAAAAGATAAAAAACTTAAAGAACAATTTGACAGATACAAAGCGGGTTTAACCAATTTGATTTTTACCGATTACATGGATTTCCATTTTTATAAAGATGGAGAATTTGTCACAAAAATTGAAATTGCACGTTTACAATTCCCCTCCTCTGGAGGGGTGGCCGAAGGTCGGGGTGGATCTTCTCTTGCAGAAATAGTTCCTATTGCCGAAAACTTTGAACAGTTTACTAATTTAATTAAAAACTTTGCAGAAACCATTTCTCAAACCATTAAAAGCCCAACCAAATTGGCGCAAATGATGGCGGGTAAAGCAAAGTTAATGGCAGACGTTATTGAAAAGTCATTAAATAATGATGACAAAGAAGAAAAACGTTCGCAAATAAAATCGCAAATGTTGTCGTTTCAACAAATGTTGATTCATGATATTGATAATAAAGCTTTCGCAGATATTTATGCGCAAACTATTGCTTACGGAATGTTTGCCGCACGTTACCACGACCCAACACTTCCAACCTTTTCTCGAATGGAAGCTGCTGAGTTGATTCCGAAAAGTAATCCGTTTTTACGAAAACTGTTTCAAGATATTGCAGGTTACGATTTAGATACACGTTTGGTTTGGATAGTAGAAGAATTAGTTTCTATTTTCTTAGCTTCTGATGTGGCGCAGATTATGAAAAATTTTGGGAAAAGTACTAAGCAAGAAGACCCAGTTGTCCATTTTTACGAAACCTTTTTAGGAGAATACAATCCAGCCTTACGAAAAGCGCGCGGTGTTTGGTACACGCCACAGCCTGTAGTAAATTTTATTGTTCGTGCTGTTGATGATATTTTAAAAACAGAATTCAATTTACCACAAGGTTTAGCTGATACGAGCAAAATTAAGATTACCAAAAAAGCTGTTACACAAACTGGAGTAGGTGCTAAATCTAAAATTAAAGAAGTGGAAACCGAAGTGGAAGTACACAAAGTACAAATTTTAGACCCAGCCACAGGAACAGGAACCTTTTTAGCAGAAGTAGTAAAACACATACACAAAAAGTTTGAAGGACAACAAGGTATTTGGAGTAAGTATGTTACCAACGATTTAATACCAAGATTAAATGGTTTTGAATTACTAATGGCTTCTTACGCTATGGCACACCTAAAAATGGATATGTTGTTAACCGAAACAGGTTACAAACCCACAGACGACCAACGTTTTAGAATTTTCCTAACCAACAGTTTGGAAGAAGCCCATCCCGACACACAAACCTTATTTAGCAGCTGGTTAAGTGACGAAGCCGACCAAGCCAACGCCATAAAACGCGATGCACCAGTAATGGTGGTGATGGGAAATCCGCCGTATGCAGTTAGTAGCACTAATAAAAATGAATGGATTCAAAACTTAATTGCAGATTATAAGAAAGATTTAAACGAAAGAAAAATTAATCTTGATGATGATTACATAAAATTCACCCGTTTTGGACAACATTTTATTGATAAAAACGGTAGTGGTGTTTTAGCTTATATCTCTAATAATAGTTTTATTGATGGTATTACTCATCGACAAATGCGTAAACATTTATTAGAAAGTTTTGATAAAATATACATTTTAGATTTACACGGATTTGCAAAACTTAAAGAAGTAAGTCTTATTGCTGAAAATGATGAAAACGTATTCGACATTCAACAAGGTGTAAGTATAAATATTTTTGTAAAAACAAGTAAAAAAGCAAGTGGAGAGTTGGCTTCAGTTAAATACTATGAACAATATGGTAAAAGGATTGAAAAATATAATTTTCTATCTGAAAATCATTTAAAAGACATTAACTGGCTTCCAATAATTCCAATAGAACCTTATTTCTTTTTTGTAGAAAAGGACTTTTCAGAAGAAGAAAGTTATAATAAAGGATTTAAAATTAATGACTTTTTTATCGATTCAAATTCAGGTATAAAAACTGATAGAGATAGTTTGTTTTACGATTCAAATAAGGATAATTTACAAAGGAGGTTTCAGCTTTTATTATCAAATGAATTTAATCAATCATTTATTGATAAATATAACATTAATGATTCTGGTAGTTATAAGATAACATCTGTAATAAAAAACAAAATATTTGACTCAAAATACATTCAAAAAAGCACTTATCGCCCATTTGATACTATATCAACTTATTATGATCCAAAAATTATAAGTCGTCCTGCACAAAAGGCTATGGTTCATTTTGATGGAAAAGAAAATGTTGGTTTAATCTTAGGAAGGCAGGGACAAGTTATCGGACATATGCCATGGAATTTAATTTTATGTACTAATTCTTTAACTGATTATAATGTGTTTTATAGAGGTGGTGGTTATGTTTTTCCACTCTATCAATACCCAGAAAAAACAGACCAACAAAGTTTATTAGATGAAGTGGTTCGTACGCCTAATTTAAATATGGAAATTGTAAATCAAATTGGGGAGCAATTGGGTATTGGGTTTAGCCCCCTAACCCCCGAAGGGGGAATTACCCGTACTGCGCAAACTCCCCCTTTGGGTGTTGGGGGGCTTTTGCCTATTGATATTTTGGATTATATCTATGCGGTTTTACACAGTCCAAATTACAGAGAGAAATACAAAGAATTTTTAAAAATAGATTTTCCACGTGTGCCGTATCCAAAAGATCAAAAGTCCTTTTTTGATTTGGTAGATTTAGGTTCGCAACTTCGCCAAATCCACTTATTAGAAAGTGAAGTAACAGAAAAATACATCACACAATATCCAGAAGATGGAGATAATATAGTGGTTAAACCAACATACAAAGACGGGAACGTTTATATCAATCCAACTCAATATTTTGCCAACGTTCCCGAAGTCGCTTGGAATTTCTACATAGGCGGTTATCAACCCGCACAAAAATGGCTAAAAGACCGCAAAGATAGAGAACTAAGCTACGAGGATATTTTACATTATCAAAAGATTATTGTAGCATTAACGGAAACGGGTAGGATTATGGGGGAGATTGATAATCTTGTACAATTTTAAAAATAAAAAATAATGGAAATTTTAAATCGTTACGCCATAACAGTAACTGCAAAACAACCTTTTATAGAATGGGCGAATAAATTGACTCCAGAATTACCAATTGAGATAAATTTTTTTAGTGAAAGTCATACTTATTTAACCAATCCTGATTTAAATAATGCTGAAGAGCATATTAAAAAATACTACAAACATATTTTTGAAGAAGAATTAGAAAGCATTTGGACTGACGAAAATGACTGGCCAAAGGAAATAGATTTTAATACTTTTTGCGAATGGTTTGATTTTGTTATTAGTGATTGGGTGCAAGATTTAAGTATAAAACCCTTATTTGAAGGTTTTTAGTGCAAAATAGCCCCACAAATTAAAATATTTTTTAGAATATAAAATACTCTATAAACCACGATTTAATAACCACGCAAAAAAAGAAGAAAAAATGAATACTGGCGAAATACTCATATATCAAAATCAAGAAGGCAGCATTAAAGTGGATGTTCGGTTGGAGGAAGAAACGGTTTGGTTAACGCAAGACCAAATGGCGCAATTGTTTGGGAAAGGAAGAAGCACCATTACGGAACATATTGGCAATATTTTTAAAGAAGGGGAATTAGATGAAAAAGTGGCTAGTCGGAAATTCCGACATACCACTCAACACGGTGCTATTGCAGGTAAAACACAAGAAAAAGAAGTTACCATTTACAACCTCGATGTTATTATTTCATTAGGTTACAGAGTAAAATCGCAACAAGGTACACAATTTCGTATTTGGGCAACGCAACGTTTAAAAGAATACATCATTAAAGGTTTTGCTTTGAATGATGAACGTTTTAAACAAGGAACTTCGATGAATTATTTCAACGAATTACAAAACCGTATTCGCGAAATTAGATTGTCTGAAAAATTCTTTTACCAAAAAATTAAAGACATTTATGCCACAAGTATTGATTATGACCCAAAAGACGAAAAAACAATTTCATTTTTTAAAATAGTACAAAATAAATTACTTTGGGCTATTTCACAAAATACTGCTGCTGAGTTGGTTTACAGAAGAGTTGATGCTAGTTTACCTTTGATGGGCATGCTATCTTATGATAATAAAACATCTAAAAGCATCCAAAAACAAGAGATAAGTATTGCCAAAAACTATTTAAACGAAGAGGAAATGAAGTTGCTGGGTTTATTGGTTGAGCAATATTTAGCCTTTGCAGAAACTATGGCGCAACAACAAACACCTATGTATATGAACGATTGGATTGCTAGATTGGATGGTTTGTTGCAATTAAATGGAAGAGAAATTCTAACCCATGCAGGAACTATTTCCCATCAAATGGCATTAGATAAATCGGAAGAAGAATTTCAAAAGTTTAAGATTGAACAAAAAACTATTGAACAAGAACAAAGCATGAAAGAAATTGAAGAAGATGTCAAACGATTAAAAAAATAAAATGCAAAAATACTCCGTAAACCAACATTTAATTGAAACGCTTTTAACTTGGGTAAAGTCAGGTGAAATTGCCATACCAGAAATACAACGCCCTTTTGTTTGGGATAGTTCTAAAGTGAGAGACTTAATGGATAGCTTGTATCAAGGATTTCCTGTAGGTTATGTAATTGCTTGGCGTAATCCAAATGTCCGTTTAAAAGACGGCAGTATGAGTGAAGGAAAAAAAATACTTATTGATGGACAACAACGTGTTACCGCATTAACAGCTGCTTTATTAGGAGAGTATGTTGTGGACAAAACCTATCAGAGAGTTAAAATAAAAATTGCCTTCAATCCTTTACAAGAAAAGTTTGAGGTACAAAACCCTGCTATTTTAAAAGACCATACTTGGATTCCAAATATCTCGGAAGCCATTAGTGGTGAAATTAGCATATTGAAATTAGTACGTAATTATTTAGCCGTTAATCCAAATGTTAATGAAGATGTGGTAGAAAGAGCGTTTACTAATTTGATTAACATACCAAAAAAGCAAATTGGAATTATTGAATTGGCTCATGACTTAGATATAGAAACGGTTACTGAAATCTTTATTCGTATCAACTCAAAAGGAGTAGTGTTAAGTCAAGCCGATTTTGCCATGAGTAAAATTGCTTCTAACACAGAATACAATGGAAATGTATTGCGTAAAGCGATTGATTATTTCTGTCACTTGGCTATTTCTCCTGAGTTTCATAAACACATTCAAGATAACGACAAAGATTTTGCGGCTACAGATTTCTTTAGTAAAATGCAATGGTTAAAATCTGAAAATGAAGATTTATACGACCCAGAATATACAGACATGATTCGTGTAGCGTTTACTTCGCAATTTAATAGAGGAAGATTATCTGATTTGGTAAGTTTACTATCTGGAAGGAATTTTGAAACTCGTTCTTTTGAAGACACCATTGCAGAACAATCATTTGAAAAATTAAAAACTGGTGTCATTAACTTTATGAATGAAACGAATTTCAAAAGGTTTTTGATGATTATTAAATCAGCAGGATTTATTTCTCCAAAATTGATTCGTTCGCAAAACACTTTAAATTTCGCTTATATTTTATATTTAAAACTAAGAGAGTTAGGCGTCAATTCTGTTTTGATTGAAAGTTATGTTCGTCGTTGGTTTGTGTATTCAGTTTTAACAGGACGTTATTCAGGTTCACCAGAATCGGTATTTGATTTTGATATTAAACAAATTCATAATCGTCCATTTGACGAGTATCTAAAAGAAAAAGAAGAAGGAGAAATGTCAGAAGCTTTTTGGAATGCATCCTTACCACAAAGTTTAGATACTTCTGTTGCAAGTAGTCCTTATTTTAATGTGTTTTTAGCATCACAAGTAAAAGCAAATGATAAAGGGTTTTTATCTAAAGATGTTTTAGTAAGTGATTTGGTTTCATTACGTGGAGACATTCATCATTTGTTTCCAAGAGATTTCTTAAAGAAAAATGGTTTAGAAAGAGGAAAATACAATCAGATTGCAAATTATGTTTACATGCAGTCAGAAATTAATATAAAGGTTGGTAATAAACCACCTAAAGAGTATTTTGCATTGATTCATCAGCAAATGGCAGAGGATAACAGATTGGTAAGTGGTCTTTCGACAGAACAAGAATTATTAGATAATTTAAAAGCTAGTTGTATTCCTGCTGATATTATCACTATGGGAATAGATGATTATAATGATTTCTTGATTGCAAGAAGAAAGTTGATGGCTCAAAAAATTAAAGAATATTATTTTTCATTGTAAAATAGTATTAAAATCAAAAACAACAAATATTAAAATGAACAAGTATTACTTACAAAATGGCAATGAGAATATTGGACCATTTACAATTGAAGAATTAAAAGCAAAAGGGATTACTAAAAACACACTTGTTTGGTGTGAAGGCATGAGTGATTGGTCGGAAGCTACTAATGTAACCGAATTAGCTAGTATACTAAACGCCACTCCGCCACCGATAAAAAAAACAACTCCACCACCAGTAATTACTAAAAAATCAAGTGGTTTAAATTTTATTCAAAAGATTGCTTTAGTTTTATTGTTGTTTATAGTTGGGGCTATTTTATATTCAAATATGAATCAATCAAATAACGAAGTATCATTTGAAAAGGAATCTATTGATAGTGTTGTGGATAGTGCAGCTACAGTTGTTGATGATTCTGATTCTGAAGAAAGTAATAAAAGAGCTGCAAGAAATTCTGTAGGGTCTAATGTAGGTGTTAATCCAAATAAATATACTGTAGATGCGTTGTTGGGAGGCATTACTAATTTAGAAGTTACATTTGTTAATAATATGGATTATCAAATTGATGAATGTGAAATTCAAGTAGATTATATTCAGGAAAATGGTTCAGTGTTTAAAACGGAATATTTAATAATAAATAATATTCCAGCACACCAAGATAAAACTATATCTGCTCCAGATAGCAACAGAGGATTAGAAGTTAATGTTAAAATTAATTTTATCAAATCTAAAAGGTTAGACCTTTGTTATTCTAGTTTAGAAGCTCCTGCAGCAGGAGATATTGATCCTTATAAATGTAAATAAATATTAAAAGATTAAAATATTGTATTTAAACCCTTCCAGAGTTCCAAACTCTTGAAGGGTTTTTTGTTTGATGAGGTTTGTGGAAGTGGAAAATTTGACACCCCTAAAGTCCCCTCAAGGGGACAATACCTACTAACACTTTTAGTTTTAAATAGAATTTTATAGACTTGTACCTAATTTTCTTAGAAGGATTAACCATTGATACGGTTTTAACATGACACAATTATTCTAAAAAAGAAACCCTTCAAAAGCACTAAACTCTTGAAGGGTTATTTTTTTGAAGTGGTTTGTGGAACTTGAAAACTTGACACCCCTAAAGTCCCTTCAAGGGGACAATACCTACTAACAGCTTTTAGTTTTAAATAGAATTTTTATAACTTGTACCAAATTATCTTAGAAGGATTAACCACTGATACGGTTTCATCATGACACAATTATTCTAAAAAAGAAACCCTTCAAAAGCACTAAACTCTTGAAGGGTTATTTTTTTGAAGTGGTTTGTGGAACTTGAAAACTTGACACCCCTAAAGTCCCCTCAAGGGGATAATTCCTACTAACACTTTTAGTTTTAAATAGCATTTAAAAATGTTGTACAATTAAAAAATACAAAGGCATTCCTATCGTAATGTTTACAGGGAATGTTATGGCTAGTGCCATGGGTAAAAACAAACCTGGGTTAGCTTTGGGTACTGTTATTTTCATAGCTGCTGGTACGGCGATATAAGAAGCACTGGCGGCTAAAATGGCGAAGATAAATCGGTTAGTGATGTCAGTTGTGATGAATCCGCTTAACCAGGCAAAGATACTTCCGTTTAGTAAGGGGATAAAAATGGCAAACACAATGGGAAACCATCCTTGTTCAAAAAACGATTTTAATTTGTGTCCGCTAGTAATTCCCATATCTAAAAGGAAAATAGCTAAAAAGCCTTTAAATAAATCGTTGGTAAAAGGTTGTATGCCTTGAGCTGCTTTCGCATTTGCTAAGAATCCGATAACTAAACTTCCTAGAATTAACAGTACACTTCCGTTGGTTAGCGAGTGTTTTAAGATATTGGTTTTATTAATTTTTTCAGAAGATTCTTTATTGAAAATGGAGATTAAAATTAAACCTACAATGATGGCTGGCGATTCCATAATAGCCATTATCGCCACCATATAGCCATGCACTTCTAGTTGTTGCGATTCTAAAAAGTTAGTCGCGGTGACAAAGGTTACGGCACTAATAGAACCATAAGCTGCGGCAATGGCACCGGCATCGTACACGTTGAGTTTCTTTTTTAAGATGAAGAACGTATATAGAGGAATTAGCGTAGCAATGGCAATTCCGAATAACATCGACCATAGGATTTCATTGGTGATGGTTTCGTGAGAGAGTTCTTGTCCGCCTTTAAAACCAATCGCAAATAAAAGATATAACGATATGAATTTGGAAGAATTTTTGGGTATTTCTAAATCGCTTTTTAAATACACTGCAACAATTCCTAAGATAAAATAGAGTAGAGCAGGGTTGGTAAGGTTTTCAAATAATAAGTTTAAGTTCATGAGTTTGTTTTTAGTTTATTGTTCTGTTTTTGTTGCGCGTTCTAGCCTGTCGTTTATAGTATTTCCTAAACCGTGTTCTGGGAAACGTTCGGCAATAATAATATCTAAATCCATATTGTCTAATTGATGTAAGGCATTGTACAAGTTGGCGGCCGCTTCTTTTAAATTACTTTCTGGAGAAAGAATTATTTGATACGAACTGTCTATATTAGGTTGAGGGGTATCAAAAAGGACCAATCCTATTTTTTTAGAAGCATGAAAATTGATGGCTTCCGACACATTTTTAGTTACTACGATACTTGTTTTAGGCGCATAATGTTTTAAAGTCATGCCAGGTGCAATGGGCGTTTTGTTGTTATTGTTTTGCACGATAATTTTACCAGTTACTTTTTGAATGTCTTCTAAAGCAAGAGCACCCAAGCGATACAAAATGGTTTTGTTGTTTTCAAATCCGATGATGGTCGATTCTACACCAGCGGAACACGTGCCACCCTCTAAAACTAATTTCACATCGTTTGGAAAATAATTGTGAACATGACTCGCTTTTGTCGGACTAATAGCCGTGTACGGATTCGCACTTGGCGCTACTAAAGGAAAACTTAAATGGTTTAATAATTCTAAGGCTACAGGATGGTTGGGCATTCTAATCGCCACCGTGTCTTGATTAGCGGTGATTAAATTAGAAATATGAGCTTTCTTTTTTAAAATTAGCGTTAAAGGTCCTGGCCAAAATTTATTTGCAAGTTCATAGGCTAGGTCTGGAATTTCTTGTGCAATTTCATCCAGTTGTGCGATGTTTTTAATGTGCACAATTAAGGGATTAAACGTAGGCCTTTTTTTAATGCTAAATATTTTAGCAATGGCTGTTTCACTATAGGCATTGGCAGCCAATCCGTAAACCGTTTCTGTAGGCAAACCAATTACTTCGTTTTCGTTTAATAAGGTTGCTGCTTTTAAAATATCGTTACTAATCATACTAATTATGGGTTACAAAAATCACAATACATGGGATCTTCAGAAGTTTTACCGTTTGGAAATGCTTTTTTGTTTTCGAAATCACATTTTTTACAGGCATACACATGAGCTGAGGTTGAGCGAGTTGGCATGCCGCATTGGTTACATTTTAAACCTGCTTCAGCTCGTACCACTCCAAACCCTGGTGTTTTACAACTAGGACAACCTGATTTAATTTTAGTGACCAGTTTTTTACAAGCCTGTTTAATCACTCGCATTCGGGTTGGATTATAATTGGCACGCATGTCGGTTTCAATAAAAAAGGATTGTTGGTTTTTAGCAAACGTTTCAAAAAGGGCGTTGAGTTGACTCTTCTTCTGAATTCCTTTTTCCATAAATTTCCAATTACTGCTCGTATCTTTTACGATGACGCCATGAGATGGAAATTGTACCACTTTTAAAAATTCGTTTAGACTTTCTTTATGGTTAATTTCTGCCATTTTAAAGTTGGTTTCTAAACTTAAAACGCGTTCCACAATTTCTAAGTTGTTTTTTAAATCGATTAACATGATGAACTCGTCATTTGCAGGGGCAAAAAATACGGTTGGATGATTGCCAAAGGAACCTTCAGTAGCCACAGCCAAATCATAACCTTCTATTTTCATGGCGAGTAAACACTTATCTCTTAGCGTGCTTAGGGCATCTTTTTTTCGTTCGATTTCCCCACTAAAGGTTCCTAAACTATCCGTATCAAATTTTTCCGGAAGAAAGCATTTTACACCCAGTTCTTTTTCTAGCATTGGGGCAATGATTTTATTCTTGTTGTGTTTGGTAACAAGTAATAGAGGTCTATATAAAAACACATCCGGATTAATCTTCATATTCAATTTCTATAAAAGAATGGATGACTAAGTTTTTATTAAGTGCTTTAGCTTCTTTTACGATGGTAGCAATATGAGCCGAGTTTTCTTTTAAAATTTCAATTTGATTCAGCGCTTTTGTATCGTCTTCTCCAAATCTGACTTGAGAACTAAAGTTTTTAATTTTATTGAAATTGATGTTTTTGTGATGTAAATCCAGAAGTATTTCTTGTGCTTCTAAAGGATTAAATTGTCCGTTAATGAAATTGAATTTTCTAGTTTCCATGATTGATTTCTGTTAAGTTAGCTAATGTTTTAAAAATGATAAGTAAGAAAAATACAGTAAGACCTGAAAAGAGTTGTTGGTGCATTACATTTGAAGTTTCAAACATTTTATAAATTGAAAATACTTCTATACTTATACACACGATCAAAGTAATTTGTATTGTTATTTTTTTCATAGATTAAATATTTGATGCAAATCTCTGTACTTTAGTTCATGTATTTTTATTTATCTTTGCTATGTTTATTATAAAATATTTTTATGAATTATACTTTAAACCAGTTGCGAATTTTTTTAAAAGTGGTACAACTACAAAGTGTTACAAAGGCTTCAGAAGAATTGCATTTGACTCAGCCTGCTGTTTCTATTCAGTTAAAAAATTTTCAAGATCAGTTTGAAATTTCATTGACAGAAATCGTAGGAAGAAAAATTTATGTTACCGATTATGGTAGAGAAATTGCGGAAGCAGCCGAAGAAATTATCAATCAGGTAAATGCGATAAACTATAAAACACTTGCTTATAATGGACAGTTATTTGGGAAAATAAAGATTTCTATAGTTTCTACTGGGAAATATGTAATGCCTTATTTTTTAACTGATTTTTTAAGACTTCATAGTGGTATTGAATTAGAAATGGATGTGACGAATAAAAATAAAGTGGTAAAAAGTTTGCAAAATAATGAAGTCGATTTTGCTTTAGTTTCTATTTTACCAGATAAAATGCAAGTTGATAAAATTGACTTAATGCAAAATAAATTATTTTTTGTGGGAAATAATGAAGTGGAAAGTAGCAATAAGAAGAAAGATTTAGACACTATTTTTAATGAACGACCTTTAATATTCAGAGAAAACGGATCGGGAACCCGACAAGCGATGGAACGTTATATTGAAAAGCATTCCTTAAAAATTGATAAAAAGATGGAACTTACTTCTAACGAGGCGGTAAAACAAGCCATTTTAGCAGGATTGGGTTATTCCATAATGCCATTAATTGGAATTAGAAAAGAAATACAAAATAACGATTTACAAATTATTCCCGTAAAAGGCATGCCAATAAAAACCAATTGGAGCTTAATTTGGTTGAAAGGGAAAAAGCACAGTCCTCAAGCACTTGCCTATTTAGAGTATTTAAGAAAAGAAAAAGACGAAGTAATTAAAAAACAGTTTAGTTGGTATGAAACGGTTTAGTTTTCGTAAACGAAAGATTTAAGCAGCAGACCATTGGTCAATTTCTGAAACAAGTTCAGCATCAAAAGCTTGAGGGTAAGATTGTAGAAGTAGATTATGAGATTCCTCCTAAGGTCGGAATGACAAACTATACGCAATACAAAATCTTTAGATTTTCAAAAATCCGCGACAATCCCTCACCACAATACAAAGAAAATCCAATCCGCCAAATCCGCGTACCAATAACCACAATCCAACCTATGAGTCTATGTGTTTAACTATTTACAAGTTAAGCTCATTGCAGAATTATTCAGGGTGAAAGGAATTTGATGAGGGTACTAATAATTCAGGGAAGCTCCAATTCCAAAACCCATATCACTATCATAATGCGCTCTGGCGCTAAAATTTCTTTTAATGATATAACGTAATCCAGTCATGTATTCTTTATCGGTATTCCACATTAAGTCCATTCGAACTCTTTTAGAAACTGGAATGTCCATTCGTTCGAATTGAATTCTGAAATTACCATCTGTAAATACTTCGGCTTGCGCTTTTACTAGCATTGGCAAAGTGTATTCTATACCCGCACTAAAAACCGCCCGATTGTCTTTTGTATTGGATTGGTTGAACAGATTTTTTTCCATTTCGCCTGCTTCCATTTTTCTATATCGCCAATCGAAACCTACAAACGGCATGAGCCATTGCATTTTACCCATATACCTTCCAATATGTGTTTCTGTTTCATAACCGTGGTGATCGGTATAACCTAAACGCCATTCGGTACCAATGCTCCAACGGGTATTGCTTAACATTGCCATTCCATCATTTCCATTAGTGGCAAAATCGTTTTCAGCCATCAAATGAAAAGCCCTGTCATCTGCAAATAGTTTTCTTTTCGCCAACTTCGGATTTGGAAGTAATGGATTTGGCGCCTGATTTTCATACGTAAAAACCCGACCCATTCCAGCCATCATGTGATATAAAATATGGCAATGAAAAAACCAATCGCCTTCTGCATTCGCATTAAACTCAATCACATCTGTTTCCATTGGCATGATGTCGAGGATGTTTTTTAAGGGCGCATAATCGCCTTGACCGTTTAAAATTCTGAAATCGTGTCCGTGTAAGTGCATCGGATGGCGCATCATGGAACCATTATATAAAGTGATTCTCACATTTTCCCCTTTTTTAATGAGGATTTTATCCGTTTCAGAAACCACTTTATTGTCCAAACTCCAAACATACCGATTCATGTTTCCAGATAATTCAAATCGTAATTCTTTTATAGGTGCGTCTTTTGGAAGTGAGGTTTTAGTTGGCGACTTCAGCATCGCATAGTTTAATGTTGTAATGTCCGACAGTTCATTGCTGTTATACTCTTGTTCCGACATTTTCATCTCACTTTTCATTTCTGCTTCACCTGTAATTTCTGGATACATAACTACATTCATGTCCATTTGATTGTACGACATTTTCATGCCCATATCATCCAAATCGCCATTCATTTTCATCATGCTGTTCATCATTTTCATGCCTTCAAAATATTTCAATTTTGGAAGAGATGAAGCTAATTGTTTGATTCCGTTACCAATAAATAAAGATGCCGATTTAGTTCGATCTTCAGATGTAGCTAAAAATTCAAAAGCCGTATTTTCTTCTGGAATTTCTACCACAACATCATACGTTTCAGAAACCGCGATGAGTAATCTATCGACTTCAACAGGTTCCACATCGTTTCCGTCATTCGCCACAACTGCAATTTTTCCGCCGGCATACGTGAGCCAAAAATAAGTAGATGCGCCACCGTTAGAAATGCGCAATCGGACTTTATCACCACCTTTAAATTGTGAAAGTTGACTTTCGTTTTTACCATTGATGAGAAATTTATCGTAATAGACGTCGCTCACATCCATGGCGTTCATGCGTTTCCATTCGTTTGCAATTTTGGTTTTGAAATGTCCTTGTTGAATGGCTTCAGCATAACTTTGAGTCGTTCCTTTTTTGATAGCAAACCAATCGGTAGCATTGTGTAACATTCGATGGACATTTTCTGGTTTAACATCTGTCCATTCGCTTAAAATTATTGGAATGGTTGGTAAATCGTCAATCCCATTTCTGAAAGTTTCGTCTTCTGGTTTTTTGTTTAAAATCATAGAACCATACATTCCAATTTGTTCTTGTAATCCGGAATGACTATGGTACCAATGTGTGCCATGTTGGATAATGGGAAAGAAGTATTTATGTGTGGTTCCGGGTTCAATTGGCATTTGTGTTAAATTAGGAACGCCATCTTCTTTGTTGGGTAAAAATAAGCCGTGCCAATGTAAAGAGGTTGTTTCTTTCAATTCATTATGTACATATATTTCCGCCATATCGCCTTCCGTGAAAGTTAAAGTTGGCATTGGAATTTGCCCATTTACAGCAATAGCTCTTTTGGGTTTGTTTCCGATAGTTACAATTGTATCACGAACATATAAATCGTATCGAACGGTTTTTGAGATGGTTTTAGTAACCGTTTTAATTTCGATAGTTGGTTGGTCTTTTGGTGTTTCCTCAATTATTGGTGTTTCTTTTTTAGGTGGAGTAACTTCTTTTTTAGGAGTTGTAACGGTCTTTTTGACTACAATTGGTTTTTTAGCAATTGCTTTTTTAGTGGTTTTTACTTTTTCTTTCACCAATGCCATGCCACATTTTGGACATTTTCCAGGTTTCTTTTCGTGGATTTCTGGATGCATTACGCAAGTATAATACGTTTCTTGCGTTGCATTTTTTGATTGTGCCTGAGCGAAAATTCCAAAGAAAAGCAAGAAGACGAGTTGAATTATTTTTTTCATTTTATTTAAAGTTTTAAGCTTCGTAGTCGAAGTGCATTCGCAATTACAGAAACGGAACTTAATGACATGGCTAAAGCGGCAATCATAGGTGATAATAGGATTCCAAAAAACGGATATAAAATCCCTGCGGCAATAGGCACGCCTAACACATTATAGAAAAAAGCAAAGAATAAATTTTGCTTGATATTTTTCATCACAGCATGACTTAAGTTTTTAGCTTTCACGATGCCTTGTAAATCGCCTTTGACTAAAGTGATTTTGGCACTTTCAATCGCTACATCCGTTCCCGTTCCCATAGCAATTCCGATGTTGGCTTGTGCTAATGCTGGAGCATCATTAATTCCATCTCCAGCCATGGCTACAATTTTGCCTTCCGCTTGTATTTTTTTAATTTCGTTTAGTTTATCTTCTGGTAAACAACCGGCTTTATAAGAAGTTAGATTTAGTTCTTCGGCAACAGCTTTTGCTGTATTTACGTTATCTCCAGTCATCATAATTACTTCCACACCTTGACGTAAAAGTTCTTTTATAGCAGCTGCACTTGATTCTTTAATAGCATCGAAAATAGATACAAAACCAACAGCAATGCCATCTACGGCAATATAAGAAACGGTTTTTCCCAGTTTTTGTTCGGCAATAATTTTACTTTCGATATCGTCAGAAATGGTAGCTTTTACTTGTTCCATTAGTTTTTTGTTTCCTAGGGCTACTTTTTTATTCGTCACTGTTCCAATAACTCCTTTCCCAGAAATGGCTTCAAAGTCTTTTACTTCAGTTAATGAAATGGATTTAGCTTTCGCGAAATTGACTACGGCTTGCGCTAATGGATGCTCGCTGTATTGGTTTAAGGAAGCTATGTTTTGTAATAATTCAGTCTCCTTATTATTTGTCGCATATATTTTTTCGACGGATGGTTTTCCTTCAGTTATTGTGCCGGTTTTATCTGTGATAAGTACATTGACTTTATTCATGTTTTCTAGGGCTTCTGCATTTTTAATTAAAACACCAGATTGTGCCCCTTTGCCCACACCAACCATCACAGACATGGGAGTAGCTAAACCTAAAGCACAAGGACAAGCAATGATTAATACCGCAATAGCATTTATAAATCCGTAAACCAAACTAGGTTCTGGACCAAATTTTAACCAAATAAAAAAGGTAATTATAGAAACTAAAACTACAGTTGGGACAAAATATTTAGAAATGCTATCCGCTAATTTTTGAATGGGAGCTTTGGAACGAGAAGCATCGTTTACCATTTGCACAATTTGAGAAAGTAAGGTTTCGGAGCCTACTTTTTCGGCCATCATTACAAATGTTTTGTTTCCATTTATAGTTCCGGCAATGACTTTATCGTCTTTCTTTTTATCAACAGGAATCGGTTCTCCTGTAATCATGGCCTCGTCGATACTACTTTCGCCATCGGTTATTTTTCCATCAACAGGAATTTTATCTCCTGGTTTTACTCGTAATATATCGCCTTTCTTAATATCGTGAATAGAGATTACTTTTTCGTTTCCATCAATTACCAAAATAGCCTCCGTTGGCGCCAATTTTAATAATTCTTTTATGGCTCCGCTAGTTCGACTGTGTGCTCTGGCTTCGAGCAATTGTCCCAACATAACTAAGTTAATAATTACGGTTGCTGCTTCGAAATACAAGTGAATGGTTCCGTGTTCGGACTTAAATTCTTCGGGAAAGATATTTGGAAATAACATGCCTAAAATACTAAACAAAAAAGCAACTCCTGTTCCGATTCCAATTAGTGTGAACATATTTAGATTCCAAGTGATTATGGATTTCCAAGCTCGCACAAAAAACATCCAACCCGCATAGAAAATGACGGGAATAGAAAGGAAGAATTGAACCCAATTCCATTTGTTACTATCCATTATTAGGAGTAGCGGATTGTTATGCACCATTTCCATCATGGCAATTATAAAAATAGGAAGCGTACAGAGTGTAGCAATCTTCATTTTTTTAAGCAAATCCAAATAGGTTTTATTTTCTTCACTATCGCTGGGTGCCATTGGTACTAAATCCATTCCACAAATTGGACAAGATCCTGGACCATCTTGAATTACCTCAGGATGCATGGGACAAGTATATAAAGTTTTGCTTATCTGGGTTTCTTCTTTAACTAAAGGCATGCCACAAACCGGACAATCGCCTGCTTGATCATACGTTTTTTCGCCTTCGCAATGCATGGGGCAATAGTATTTTCCTTTGGCATTACTTGGTGTGTGTATTTCCTTTTTATGACTATAAGAAGGAGTGGAGCAGCAAGATTTTGCTATTGGTTCAGCTGTAACTTCAGGTTTTTGATTTTTGCCATTGGTCATTTCAATGGTATATTTTCCAGCAGCAGCTAACACTTCTTGCAACTGTGTTGTTGGAATGTGTTGATCCATTGTTATGGTTGCAATTGGTGGATTCAATGTTACTGTAGCTTCAATTCCATCAATAGTATTTAGTGTTTTTTCAACTTTAGTACGACATCCATCGCAAGTCATTCCTGTAATAGTATAAGTATGTATCATCTTTAAAATTTTATACTACAAATTTCCAAAACAGTTATTTTGTTTAGTTACACAATTTTGGGTTTGATTTACAATATTTATAAATCTTCAATTTGCTTGCGTTTATTGTTTTTGAGTTGTTTGAAATAGGTAGGGGAAAAGCCGGTGACTTTTTTAAATTGATTACTTAAATGTCCTACACTGCTATACTTTAATTGAAAAGCAATTTCGCTTAAACTCAATTCGTCATACATCAGTAATTCTTTTACTTTTTCTACTTTTTGATGAATAAAGTATTTTTCAATGGTACTGTTTTCTACTTCCGAAAATAAATTACTAATGGTATTGTAATCTTGTGATAAATGACTGACTATATAGTCTGACAAATTGGTGTTAATTTCGTTGTTTTTGTGATGAACTAAATCGATAATTAGAAGTTTTATTTTTTCTATTGTTCTACTTTTTTTATCATCAATTAATTCAAATCCAAATAGTTTTAACTGTTGGGCAATTTCTTTTTTTTGTAAATCTGAGATTTCTGTACTGGTTTCAACTTCACCTAATTCGACAGAAAATAAGTGAAGTCCGAGCTTTTCTAACTCGAACTTCACCACCATTTTACACCGACTACAAACCATGTTTTTGATGTATAGTTTCATACTGTTTTAGTGGTTTTTTGCTTTTTTATTTTTCAACAGGTTCCGTTAATTTCATTCCACATTTATGGCAAGTGTCATTTAATTTTCCATGAACTTCTGGGTGCATTGAGCAAGCAAACGTTTTTGTATCATGGTTCATTTTCATAGAATCCATTTCCATAGAATCCATTTCCATTGTCATGCCGTCATTTTCCATTTTATGGGTTGAGTTTTCGTCGTTTTTCTTATTACACGAAACCAATACAGATGCCATTATAAAGGCTAAAAAGATTGTTTTTTTCATTTTTTTAAAAGTTTAAATTCAGAAAATTTCTGGTTAGTAAGTTACAAAATAGTAGCGAGTAAATACTTGTATAATTTTGGTGATGATTTGTAATATTCCTGCTTAGAAGAAATAAAAAAAACTACAAATAGAAGCGTTCTTTTGAAAATAGAATTGAAATATACTACCAAATTTAGTAAAAAACCCTGTGAAACGAATCACAGGGTTTTTATTATTTTCAATTTTAAACAGCAGACCATTGGCCAATTTCCTTCATTTTGAAGAAAATTAATCTCGTGCAGGATTGTCCTGATTTCGAATCGTCCCAATACGATTCGTGCATGTAGATTTGCTTTAGTGCAAAAAAATCGAAAACGTTGCGGTTATTTTCGTAGTTAATATTGATAGGAATTTCTTGATTGTTTAAGATTCCAAAATTGGCTTCACCAGCTTTATTATCGTATCGGAAGTTGCTCGCAAAAGCATCTAATAAAGAATAGACATTGATCCATTGAATTTTTTTGGTCATGCTATCCTTTCTGTTTTTGTAAAAATTGGGGTAGTAATTATTTATAAATTCATACGGGGCACCTATAGTTACTAACAAGTTTACTCGGTTTTGAATGTTTTTGGTAGGTTCTGAATCAATTGGAAACAGTGTATCCAAAGCAATAATGCTACCGAAACTATAGGTGTGAAAATGAATTTTTTTATTTGTTTCGTGTTGTACAATATAGTCTACTAAATTGTCTAAGTTCACCCGAATGTTTTGTTTTTGCTCTTTATTTTGAATGTAGCCTTCTAAGGTAATACATTCAGCAGCAATTTTGGTGAGAATAATATTCGACTCAGGCATGAATAAAATAAAAGTGATAGTAAGTAGAATGCCATATTTTATGGCTAAATCTAATCCGTTTTTAGGGGAAATAGTATTAAGATTTTCAACTGCAATGGTGCTGTCAAATGTCATTATTAATAAAGGTAATAAGGATAAAACAGCCAATGACATTATAAGAAACATAAAAAATAAATATATGGTTTTTCCACCTTTTTGATAGGTTGATTTTTTAAATAGATTTACCAGAATTCTTGGGAATCTTCTAAGAACTAGAAGGAATAAGCTAATGTTTTTAATTAATAAACTTTTATTTTGGTAGTTTTGGTTGAGGAGTTCACTATATTCAAAATCATATAGTTTATAAACCAGTTTGTCTGTATCTGATTTTTCAGTTTCTTTAGCGTGTTCAAAAATTTTTATGACCAAGCTACTTTGTTCGTTATTGTAATAGATTTTTTCAATTTTGGTGTAGTAGTCCATTTCAAAAGTAGCATTCTCGAGTTCTTTTACATATCGAGCAGCATATTTTTCTACGGTTTCATTTTCCGAAGTGTGTTCTAATCCAGATATATATATACCAACAACCATAATCTATAGAATAACTATAAAGTTACTCTATAGTTGGAAATAAATTTTACGGTTTTTGGAACTAATACTTACGGTTGAGAAATTTATATCAATTTTAATTTTTTACAAGTGCTAATTAGCTCTTCATCAGTTATTTTTTGATTCCCTAATTGCCTTTTAATACTAGCTTTACGTTTTTCGATTGTACTTAATGCTAGATCAATATAATCTGGCATACTTTTGGTTTGAATCCCTTTTTCTAACAACAAAATAATTTGTGTATCATATTCATCCCAATTTACAGTATTCTGCATTAATTCATGTAAAGATTGAGTAATAGTAGGACTAAAATAATTTTCATTATTTTTTATTTTAAAAAAGATATCAGGAAAAGTAGAAAAATCAATATCGTTTTTGGAAATGAAACCTTCCGGATTTACTGATTTTAGGACTCTATTTAATATTAAATGTTCACTATGCATCGTTAACATAATAATTTTACACAACGGAAACTTTGTTCGAATATGAATCGCTAAATCTATACCTGTTAATATTCTTTCTTCTTCATAAGGCGGTAAATTAATGTCTACCAATGCCATATCTAAAGTTTTACCTTTTATAAATAGAGATTCTATGTTCTTAAAAGCCACTTCACAACTTGTTGCTTTAACAAAAGTATAATTGCTATTTTCTTTAGCTCTTGATATCAAATTGATGTAGGCATCAGATGTAAATGGGTGATCGTCTACCACTAAAACTGTTAAATTTTCGAATTTATTCATAACCGTAAGTATTTGTCCCAAAAACCGTAAAATCGTTTTACTAAATGGTATTAAATTGCATCAAATTTATATAACATAGTGCTAATTTCCTATATAATAATTGATGCCACTCAAAAATTAACACAAGAAAGTGACAGATTTCTTGAGTTTAATGAGTTATTATGTGTTGGAAATAGCGCTACTTACGATGAAGCCATAGATTTAATTTTAGAAAAAAAACCACAACTTATTTTCTTTCATTTTTCAGATGAAATTCCATTACACTTATTAATGAACATTCAGCAATATTTAGATAAGTTGCCTTATGTGATTGCTTTAAATGCTATGGAAGAAAATGCATATAAAGCTTTGAAACATGGAGTTATGGATTATATATTAACTCCGCTTTTAGAATCGGAATTAAGAAAGTCTGTTTTGAAATTCATTAAATTTTATAAAGACACTTCAGTTGAAAAATTATGCATTAAATCTAATGGCGATTATAATTTTATTCCTTTAGATGAAATTATCTATTTAAAAGCAGATAACAACACTACCGATTTTTACTTGCAATCTGGGAAAGTGATTTCGGGTTTTAAAACCATGAAATATTTTGAAGGGCAATTGCCTTTCTATTTTTTTAGAGTGCACAACAGTTATATTGTTAATATCAAATTTGTTACAAGAATTAATTTAGGCAAGTTTAATTGTTTTCTTTTTGATAGTCTATATAAAATTCCTTTTTCTAGAACGTATCGAGAGAATATTGATGCTATAATTAATAGAATAGGTAAAATTTAAATAATAAATGTGACTTACTTCTAAAAATAGGTGAGTTACTAATGATTGCATAACAACGACTTAATAGCCAGTATTTTATACGTTCTTCCGTTTTCTGTTTCCTAATTTTGATTAACTAATAAAAACAAATAATCATTGTCAAACTTAAATTATCAAATTATGAAAACGTATACTTTTATTGCAGTAATAGCTTTTGCTTTAGTTTTAACTTCTTGTTCTGCAGATGGTGAAGATACCAATTATGCAAAACCAGAAAATGTAAAACAATTTGATTCATTTGATATGTATGCCAAAGAAGGTGATACAATTAATGAGGGTGAACCTGTAAAACCTAAAACAAGGGATTAATTTAATTAAATACTCCAATATATTTTTATACTTTTGGAAAGTAAATGTTTAAATATTGAAAAAAATATTCTTATTAATTATTTTTATCATCTCTTTCTTTTCATGTAAAAAAGAAAGAGATGATTTTGTTATTGATAAAAATATATTTGCTTCTAAAGATTACACCAAATTATCAAAAAAACAAAAAAATATTTATTTAGATTCGATAGAAAAAATATTAAATAAAATAAATATTGATTCTGTGAAAATGAATAAATTATTTACTTTATCATCAGAATATTATTTTTTAAAAAATAATCAAAAATCTTTAAAATTAACAAAAGATGCTTATGAAATTGCCTTACAAAATAAAGACTCTTTTAGTATGGGAAGGGCTTTATACTACATGGGTGATTGTTACGAAAACTTCCAAAAAGATAGCGCGTATTACTTTTATAAAGAATCTGAAAAAATATTTAAACTTATTAAAAACGAAGATCGTTTAGCTAAGGTACACTATAATAAAGCTTATTTGTTATTTTATGAGGGTAATTATACAGAAAGTGAAAGTGAAGTTATAAAGGCTTTAAGGTATTTAAAAAGTAGTGATAATTTAGAACTTTTATACATGTGTAATTCGTTGCAAGGTTCTAATCATACAGAATTAGAAGAGTATGACAAAGCCTTAGATTATTTTAATCGAGCATCAATTGTCTTAAAAAAAATGCAACGATCAGGATTGAATTTAGAAAGTACTTTTGATTATAATTTGATTAACACAATTGATATTTGTAATATCTATGATAAAAAAGGGGATTACTCGAAATCTGTTGTCACTTTAAAAAGCACTCTTTCAGATGATTTAAAGGCTAAGAATTCTAATCGTTATAGCTCAATACTGGGAAATATTGCTTATTCATTAATGAAAAGTGGTAATTATAAAGAAGCAAAAAAGTACTTTCAAATAGCTCTCCAAATATCAAATAAAAATGAAAATTCACAAAGTTATTTATATAAAATTATAAACTTCGGTGAATATCATTTGCTAACAAATGACACTATAAAAGCTAATGGTTTATTTAATGAAGCTTTACAATTATCTAAACAATTAAAAAGTGGTAATGAAGAATTAAAAACGTTAAACTTTTTAGCAGCAGCTAACCCTACAAAAGCTACTTTTTATAATAATGAATACGTTCGTATTAGTGATAGCATTGTAAAAAAGCAAAGAGCGAGTAGAGATAAATTTTCCCGTATTGAATTTGAAACCAGTCAAGTAGAAGACGAAAACAAGTTACTTACCTACAAAAATATTATTCTAGTTTTAAGTATAGCTGTTTGTATTATCGTATTTCTTTTAATCATTTACATCAGACACCGAATCTCCTTGAAAAAAGAATTGTATCTTTTAGAACAGAAAAATATTGCAGATAAAGAACTGTTTAAATTGACAAATGATTTTCAAATTGAGTTAGTCAATACGAAACAAAATGAACAAAATCGTATTTCCAAAGAATTGCATGATGGAATTATGAATCAGATTTATGGTGTTCGACTAAACCTAGGTTTTTTAAATCAATTTGATGATGCAGAATCGAAAGATAAAAGATTAATTTTAGTAAAAGAATTGCAAAAAATTGAAGCAGAAATAAGAACCTTGTCTCATGATTTAAGCTCGAAAAATAATTTTAACAATTCTGATTTCACCTTTTTATTACATAATTTAATTAAGTCATATAATGATATTTCTAATACCGAATTTACTATAGATATAGATGAATCTATCGATTGGGATAACTATTCTTCACTATTAAAAGTTAATGTTTATAGAATTCTTCAGGAATTATTTTTGAATGTAAATAAATACGCAAATGCCAAAAAATGTGTTTTAAAAATGAAAACTCAAGATTCGGTTCTTTATGTTTCTGTTTCAGATGATGGAGTTGGATTTGAAGTGGCTAAATCGACAGACGGAATTGGTTTGAAAAATATAAAAGAACGTTTAGAACTTATTAATGGCAATCTCACTATTTTGAGTAATCGAAACGAAGGTGCAAAATTTGATATTTTAATTCCAATAGCATAGTTTTTAATTTTAACAATTGTTTGACTTAAAAATGTTTTAACAGAAAAATAATTATGAATATGTTTTTATTACTTTATAAAAATTATATATTTGATTATTATAACTAATTAATACAATTTATGAAAAAACAATTTATTGCTATCGTATTTATGATAGGTGCTTTTGTTAATGCACAATCTGTAAAAGAGGCTACTGGAAGTTTAGCTACATTAAAAGATCAAACATCTGTTAATGTAGAATTTGATTATTCAAATTTAAAATTATTAAAAGAAAATCTTACTGAAGCGGAATACATAAAAAACCGTTCTGAAGATTTAAATAAAAAAACACCAGGTGTTGGAGATTCTTGGATTAAAAAATGGAATGGAAGTAAAGAGATGATCTGGAACCCTAAATTTTTAGAATTAGTAAACGTTGTTTTATTTAAAGAAAAGAAAAATATTGTTTTTAAAGAAGATAACAAATCTGCAAAATACACAATTGAAGTAAAAGCAAATTGGATTTTTCCAGGTTGGGATGTTGCGATAATGAAACAACCAGCAAAAGTGACTACTACAATTAGATTAGTAGAAACGGCTAATAGATCAAATGTATTATATTCGGCTAAATTTGTTGAAGCTCCAGGAGATCAATGGGGAAATAACTTTAGTAATGAAAGTAGAATTGGTGAAGGATTTGCAAAAACAGGTAAAACGTTAGCAAAGCTTATCTTAAAGCAAATTAAATAAATAAAAAAAGGGCAATTTTAAATTGCCCTTTTTTTTATTGTTGTTTTTCCATGTTTAACATGTGTGCCATGTTTTTAATTACATTGTCATGTTTTTTAACAAATGGGTTTTCTTCATCCCACACATAACCAGCAAGTACAGCACATATTTTTCGTTTTACATCTGCGTTTTCTGGTTGATGAAAGAAAAGGGTTTGTAAATTTCCGGTATACCATTCTTTTACATAAGTGGTGAAAACACCAATACCTCTTTTCATGTATTCGGTAAAATCTTTTTCCCAATCTACTACAGTTCCATTTAATTCTTTATGAATTAATTTTGCAGCCAACATTCCAGATTCTGTAGCAAAAGCTACTCCTGACGAAAATACAGGATCCAAAAATTCTGAACTATTTCCTGTTAAGGCAAAACCATCTCCGTACATTTTTTTCACTGAACGAGAATAATTTTCCAATTTCACTGGTTCAAACAAAAATTCTACATCTCCAAATCGTTTTATATAATAATCAGATAATTGAATCGCATTTCTTAAAGCTTCTGCATTATTTCCTTCTGATAAAGAATTTACAAATGAAGTTGGACCTACTACACCTAAACTCGTATTTCCATTAGAAAAAGGGATTACCCATAACCAAACTTCAGTTTCTAAAATATCAAATGATATTAAAGTTCCTTCTTCACCTTCTGGTCTGTTTTTATCTTGAACGTGTGTGAAAATAGAAGAGTGTGGGTCTAATTTTGAGGGTGTGTCTAAATCTAATAATCTAGGTAAAACTCTACCATAACCACTTGAATCAATAATAAATTTAGCATGAATTTCTTTTAAATTCCCGTCTTTATCTTTAACAGTAGTAACAGAATTTTTACCATTAAATTCCACAGCAATTACTTCCGATTCAAATTCTAAATCAATTCCTTTGTTAATAACTTCTTTTGCTAAGGTATTATCAAAATCTGCTCTTGGAACTTGCCAAGTCCAATCCCAACCTTTAGAAAATTTATTACTAAAATCAAAAACACAAATTTCATTTCCTCGAATAAAACGAGCGCCTAATTTTTTTTCAAAATTCATTTTGTCTAATGCCGGAAATAAACCCGCTTCTTCAAAATGATCCATTACTCTAGGAATTAAACTTTCACCAACAACTAGTCTTGGGAATTTTGTTTTTTCAACTACTTTTACTTTCACATTATTGTTATGTAAATAAGAGGCTGAAACACATCCTGACGGACCCGCACCAATTACTAAAACATCTATAAATTCTTGAGTCATATTTTTCTTTTTTGTTTGTAAGAATATGTTACCTTTGTGGCTTCAAATTTAATCACATATTTTTATTAATCTATAAATAATTTGTGATTTTTTAATTAAAATTAAATCGTTAATAATGAGCATGTTAAACGAATATTTAACTATAGAAGATTTTACTTCAATAATTTTTAATAATAATAAAGTAGACGTTAGTAGCGCTGTAATTGATAGAGTTGAAGAAAGTTTCGCTTTTTTAAAGGAGTTTTCTGAAAATAAAGTTATTTATGGTGTTAATACAGGTTTTGGTCCAATGGCCCAATACAGAATTAAAGACGAAGACAGACTACAACTTCAATATAATTTAATAAGAAGTCACTCTTCTGGTACAGGTAAACCGTTAGATGCAGTGAATGTAAAAGCGGTTATTTTAGCAAGATTAAACACACTTTCTTTAGGGAATTCTGGAGTACATCCTTCAGTTATTCATTTGATGAAAGAGTTTTTGAATAGAGACATTACGCCATTAATTTTTGAACATGGTGGTGTAGGAGCAAGCGGAGATTTAGTGCAGTTAGCACATTTGGCACTTGCACTAATTGGTGAAGGAGAAGTGTTTTATAAAGGTAAAAGACTACCAACAAAAGAAGTTTTTGAAATAGAAAACTTAAAACCAATTAACGTTGAAATTCGTGAAGGTTTAGCTTTAATGAACGGTACTTCAGTAATGACAGGTATCGGAATCGTTAATATACACAATTCAAGAAAAATATTAGACTGGTCTGTGAAATGTTCTTGCGCAATTAACGAAATTGTAAAAGCTTATGACGACCATCTTTCTTTGGAATTAAACAATGCAAAAAAACATTTCGGACAGCAAGAAATTGCTAGAATAATGAGAGAAAATTTGTCTGATAGTACTTTAGTCAGAAAAAGAGAAGACCATTTATATTCAGGTGATAATAATGAAGATATCTTTAAAGAAAAAGTACAAGAATACTATTCTTTACGTTGTGTACCGCAAATTTTAGGTCCAGTTTTAGATACGATTAATTATACGTCACAAGTACTTGAAAACGAAATAAATTCGGCAAACGACAATCCAATTGTAGATGTGAAAAACAAACATGTTTATCATGGTGGTAATTTCCATGGAGATTACATTTCACTAGAAATGGATAAATTGAAAATTGTTATTGCTAAACTAACAATGTTGTCAGAACGTCAATTGAATTATTTATTAAATTCGAAATTAAACGAAATTTTACCTCCGTTTGTAAACTTAGGAGTTTTAGGATTTAATTTTGGAATGCAAGGTGTTCAATTCACAGCTACATCAACAACTGCGGAAAGTCAAATGCTTTCTAATCCAATGTATGTGCACAGTATTCCTAATAATAATGATAACCAAGATATTGTTAGTATGGGAACTAATGCTGCTGTAATTACAGGAAAAGTTATTGAAAATGCTTTCGAAGTTTTAGCTATTGAATTAATTACAATCGTTCAAGCCATTGACGCATTAAACTATAAAAACGAGATATCTTCTGTAACCAAAAAAATGTACGATGATATTAGAGCTATCGTTCCTGAATTTAAGGAAGATCAAATCATGTATCCAATTGTTCAAAAAGTAAAAGAATATTTAATGCAATAATCTATTTTTATTTTTAATATAAAAGTTTAAATTGCTTTAAATTTCAAATCAGTCAAGTCAAAATTTAATATGCGTTTTTATATCCAAAGATGGTAAAACATTAGGAAATAAATGGTTTGAAAACGCAGAATTATTTCAATAAAATATAAAATATGAAGTGTGCATTAGTTACAGGAGGTTCAAGAGGAATTGGAAGTGCGATTTGTAAAAAATTAGCAGAATCTAAGGAATATCATATATTAATAAATTACCAATCCAATGTTGAAGCTGCAGAAAAAACATTAGAAGAAGTAAAACAATTTGGAGCAACAGGAGAAATTATTAAATTTAATGTTTCTGATGCAAATGAAGTAAAAGAAGCATTAACAAATTGGCAAGATGCTAATCCAAATGCTATCGTAGAAGTTATCGTAAATAACGCCGGAATCACAAAAGACGGTTTGTTTATGTGGATGTCTTACGAAGATTGGAACAATGTAATCAATACAAGTTTAAACGGTTTTTTCAATGTTACGAATTTTTTCATACAAAAAATGTTGCGTAATAAATACGGTAGAATCGTAAATATGGTATCGGTTTCTGGTGTGAAAGGAACTCCAGGACAAACGAATTATTCAGCAGCTAAAGGCGCAGTAGTTGCAGCAACTAAAGCATTAGCTCAAGAAGTTGCTAAAAGAAATATTACTGTAAATGCAGTAGCACCAGGTTTTATTAGAACAGATATGACAGGTGAATTAGACGAAAAAGAATTAGTTAAAATGATTCCTGTAAATCGTTTTGGAGAAGCAGAAGAAGTAGCCGAATTGGTTGGTTTTTTAACCTCTAAAAAAGCGAGTTATATTACAGGGGAAGTGATCAATATTAATGGTGGTATTTATTCTTAATAAGTAAATTATGGACAGAAGAGTTGTTATAACTGGAATGGGAATTTATTCTTGTATTGGAACATCCATAGAAGAAGTAAAGCAATCCTTATTCGAAGGCAAATCTGGAATCATTTTTGACGATGAAAGAAAAGAATTTGGTTTTCAATCCGCGCTAACAGGAACCGTCCCAAAACCAGATTTAAAAAATCACTTGAGTAGAAGACAAAGAATTAGTATCGGAGAAGAAACGGAATACGCCTATCTAGCTACTATTGAGGCATTAAAAAATGCCAAAATTGATGATGCTTTTTTTGATGAAAATGAAGTCGGAATTCTTTACGGAAATGATAGTGTTTCAAAAGCAATAATTGACGCAATTGATATCGTAAAAGAAAAAAAAGATACAGCTTTAATTGGTTCAGGTGCTATTTTTAAGTCAATGAACTCAACTGTCACCATGAATTTATCTACAATTTTTAGATTACGTGGTGTGAATATGACAATTAGTGCAGCTTGTGCAAGTGGTTCTCATTCTATCGGTTTGGCTTATCTTTTAATAAAAAGTGGCCTTCAAGATATTGTAATCAGCGGAGGTGCTCAAGAAATTAATAAATATGCCATGTCTAGTTTTGATGGATTAGGCGTTTTTTCACCTAGTGAAGACAATCCTCCAAAAGCATCCAGACCATTTGATGCCAACAGAAATGGTTTAGTGCCAAGTGGTGGTGGTGCAACATTAATTATTGAAAGTTACGAATCGGCTGTGAAAAGAGGAGCGCCCATTTTAGCTGAAATTATAGGTTACGGGTTTTCTTCAAATGGTGGACATATTTCAACACCAAATGTGGAAGGACCAGCAACAGCTATGAAAAGAGCATTGGATCAAGCTAATGTTGAACCATCTGAAATAGGCTATATAAATGCTCATGCAACATCAACTCCTTTAGGTGATGCTAACGAAGCAAAAGCTATTTTAGAAGTTTTTGGAGAAAATGGACCACATGTGAGTTCCACAAAATCTATGACAGGACACGAATGTTGGATGGCAGGAGCAAGTGAAATTATTTACTCTACAATTATGATGTTAAACGACTTTGTAGCGCCAAATATTAACTTTGAAAACCCTGATGAAGATTCAAAAAAATTAAATATTGCAACCAAAACAATAAATAAGAAATTTGATGTATATTTGTCAAATTCTTTTGGATTTGGTGGAACAAATTCAGCAATTGTAGTAAAAAAATATAAAGTTTAAAAAAGGTTATGGTAATTGAAGATATTATTGAAAAAGTAAATGAAATTTTTATTGATGAGTTTGAAGTGGATGGTGATGTAATTTCCCCAGAATTAAATTTAAAAGATACACTTGGTTTAGATAGTTTAGATTATGTAGATTTAGTGGTTTCTATTGAATCCAATTTTGGTGTTAAATTAGGTGAAGCGGATTTCGTTGGAATTGCTTCCTTTCAAGATTTCTATAACTTAATCGAAACAAAAATCCAGAACGCTAATAACTAAAATATCATGAGTCAGTGGGATGGCAAATCTAAAGGTACTGTACTTGGATATAAAATATTCGTTTTTTGCATAAAAAAGCTCGGGATTAAAACAGCTTATTCTGTTTTAGTTTTTGTAGCTTTTTATTATTTTATATTCCTAAAAGAAAGCAATAAACAAATATTTTATTATTTTCATAACAGGCTAAATTACACTTATTTCAAATCCAAAATTATGGTGTTCAAAAGTTATTTTACTTTCGGACAAACTATAATTGATAAAATTGCGATATCAGCTGGATTAAGAAAAAAATTCACATACGAATTTGATGGTATTGAAATTTTAAATGATTTATTAGCTGAAAAAAAAGGTGGCGTACTTATTAGTGCTCATATCGGAAACTTCGAAATTGCAGAACACTTTTTTGGAGATATAAATTTTGATTGCCAAATTAATTTAGTTACAACAGATCAAGAACATTCTACAATAAAACAATATTTAGAATCGGTGACTCAAAAATCGTCAATAAAATTTATTATCATCCAAAATGATTTATCACATATTTTCGAAATTAATAATGCATTATCAAATAATGAATTAGTTTGTTTTACAGGTGATAGATACTTTCCAGGATCTAAAATCATGCAAGAAGAATTATTAGGGAAAAAAGCAAGTTTTCCTTCAGGACCTTTTTTAATCGCTTCAAGATTAAATGTTCCAGTAATTTTTGTGTACGTAATGAAAGAAGCTAATTTGCATTATCATTTATATGCTAGAAAAGCAAATGCCAAGCATCGTGATGAAAAAGCTTTACTGAAAGCATATACCGAAAATTTAGAAGGAATGATCAAGAAGTATCCGCTTCAATGGTTCAATTATTTTGATTTTTGGAAATAAATAAGTAATAATTTAAAGGCAAAATTGTATTTTCAGTTATTGCTATTATGGAATAATGGAAAAATTTGATACAATTGTAATAGGTTCTGGCGCAGGAGGCTTAGCAACAGCTTTATGTTTGGCACGTAGTGGACAAAAAGTTTTAGTTTTAGAACAACATTATGTTCCAGGCGGTTGGTGTCATACTTTTACACTTAATGGTCAACGTTTTAGTCCAGGTGTTCATTATATTGGCTTGTTAGACGAAGGACAATCAACGAATCAACTTTATAAAGGATTAGGAATTGCCAATGATTTAACTTTTTTCAGAATGAACAAAAAAGGGTACGATCATTGTGTAATAGGCGACCAAAAATTCGATTTACCTGCCGGTTTTGATAATCTTCAAAATAAATTAATTACCACTTTTCCAAAAGAAGAAAAAAACATTAAAGAATATCTATCTCTAATTCAAAAAGTTAACTATGAACTTCAATTAATGCCTAAATTAAAAGGTTTATGGCAAAAAATTACAGTTCCTTTTCGAACAAAAAACTTTGGTAAATTTTCTTTATTTAGTTTAAAACGTGTAATCGGTTGGCATATTAAAGATCCTATGCTGCAAGCGATTCTTAATTCGCAATGTGGTGATCACGGTGTTCCTCCAGCGCATGCTTGTTTTCCGGTTCATTGTTCTGTGATGAATCATTATTTTGATGGTGGTTTCTATCCAATGGGAGGCGGAAGTAGTATCGTAAAAGCGATGACTAAGAAAATTAAAAGTCATAATGGAGAAATTAGAGTAAGCCAAAATGTGACTAAAATTATTGTTGAAAATAACCAAGCCAAGGGTGTTGTTTTAGCAAACGGTGAATCTATTTTTGCGAACACAATTGTTTCAAATGCCGATCCTTCAATTACTTATTTAAAATTAATTGGAAAAGATAATATCAGCAAAAAATTAAATAAAAAACTGTCTAAAACTAAATATTCGGTAACTTCATTGATTCTGTTTCTAACAGTAGATTTAGATGTTACACAATATGGTATAGACTCTGGAAATATCTGGAAATTTAAAGATGAAAATATTGATGAGCATTTTACAACTTTAACAGAAGGAAATATTCTTGAAGGTGACAAATTCCCAGCTCTTTTTGTTAGTTGTACGACTTTAAAAGACCCAGTGAGTTTTAATGGTAAGTACCACAATTTTGAAGTAGTTACTTATGTAGACTTCGATAGTTTTAAAGAATTTGATCACGCAGAAGATTATCATTCTGAAGCGTATGAACTCTTCAAGAAAAAAATTATCGAAAAGTTTTTAAATAATATGGAAGAATTTATTCCTAATCTTCGTAACCATATTGTTCAAGTAGAATTAGGTACTCCAAAAACCAATCAGTTCTATATAAATTCTACAAATGGAAATGTTTATGGAACTCATAAAACACTGAATCAAGTTGGTCCTTTTTCGTATAAAAATAAAACAGAAATTGAGAACTTGTTTTTATGCGGAGCGAGCACTTTATCGCATGGTGTAACGGGTGCAACTTATTCCGGATTAGCAACAGCTGCTCAAATTTTAAATTGTACATCAGATGATTTATTAATTCATGATGAAGCACAGAAAATTAAAATATTTGACGCCGAAGATAGTGCTACTTGGAGTGATTTTGTTCACAAGAAAAGAGAAGATAAAATCAGAAATTTTAAAGAGATAAACTTAAGTTAATTGCCGTAAACATGAAAAACGTTTTAGTCATACACTATTCACAATCAGGTCAATTAACTCAAATTCTTGATAATGTAATTTACCCATTTTCTTCAGATGAGGAAATTAATGTGACACATTTTACTATCGAAATGGAAAAGGAATTTCCGTTTCCATGGAATAAAACTGCTTTTTTTGATGCGTTTCCTGAATCCTTTTTACAAATTCCAGCACCAATAAAACAACCTTCGACTACTATTTTAGAAAAGCAATACGACCTGATAATTTTAGGCTACCAAGTTTGGTATTTATCACCTTCAATACCTGTAAATTCATTTTTGAAGAGTGCATTTGCAAAACAACTTTTTAAAGATACTCCAGTTATTACCGTTATTGGAGCTAGAAATATGTGGGTGAAAGCTCAAGAAAAAATGAAAATCTTACTAAAAGATTTAGAAGCTAATTTGGTTGGGAATATTGCCTTAGTTGATAGAAATATCAATCATATTAGTGTAGTTACAATTGTACATTGGATGTTTTCAGGTACAAAAACTAAATATTTAGGCATTTTTCCAATGCCAGGTGTTTCAGAATTGGAAATCAAAAAGGCAACAAAATTTGGAAATGTTATTAAATTTGCACTTAAAAATAATGATTTTGTAAATTTGCAAAATGAATTATTAAAATTAGACGCTGTTGAAATTCGACCTTTTTTAGTCGAAATGGATAAAAAAGCGAATAAAATGTTTAAAATTTGGTCAAATTTTATCATAAATAAAAAAAAATCAAGAGAATTTTGGTTGAAAATTTTTAATGTTTATTTGTGGGTTGCTATTTGGTTAATATCTCCAATTGTGTTTATCTTGCATCTTTTAAAATATCCATTTATAGCTACCAAAATCGCTAAAGAAAAAAACTTATACAAAAAGATATAATCATTAATAATAATGTCTGAAGTTTACATAACAAAATCTAGTAAATTCTTACCAAATCATCCAGTTTCTAACGACGAAATGGAGAATATGTTAGGGTTAATTAATGATGAATCCTCAAAAGCACGAAGAATCGTCTTGAGAAATAACGGAATTACAAATAGATACTATGCTTTAGATAGCAACGGTAATCCAACTCATTCCAATGCAGATTTAACTTTTTTAGCAATTGAAAAGTTATTTGATGACCAATTTCCATCACATAAAATGGAATTGCTTTCTTGCGGAACATCAACACCCGATTTACTTTTGCCTTCACAAGCCGCAATGGTTCATGGTTTGTTAAAAAATCAATCCGTAGAATTAAATTCTTCTTCTGGCGTTTGTAATGCTGGAATGAATGCTTTAAAATTTGGATATTTATCAGTTAAATCTGGAAATACATCAAATGCCATTTGTACAGGTTCTGAAAGAGTTTCTACCTGGTTCTTAGCAGAAAAATTCGAAAACGAAATTATCAATCTAAAAAAACTAGAAGAGCAACCTATCGTAGCTTTCAAAAAAGATTTTTTAAGATGGATGTTGTCTGATGGTGCTGGAGCTTTTCTATTGGAAAATAAACCAAACGGAAAAATATCATTAAAAATAGAATGGATGGAAGCCTTTTCATACGCTTATGAATTAGAAACCTGTATGTATGCTGGTGGCGATAAATTAGCTGATGGAAGTATAAAACCTTGGAGCAATTATAAATCTGATGAATGGTTATCAGAATCCGTTTTTGCCATAAAACAAGATGTAAAATTGTTAGATGCACATATTTTACAAAAAGGCGCTTTAAGTATGAAAACAGCCTTAGATAAAAATAATTGTAGTGCCAATGATATCACTTATTTTTTACCACACGTTTCTTCACATTATTTTGTAAAAGGACTGTATGCTGCTTTGAAAGAAGAAAATATAGAAATTCCAATGGAACGTTGGTTTATGAATTTAAAGCAAGTTGGAAACGTAGGTTCTGCATCAATTTACTTGATGTTAGAAGAATTAATGAATTCTGGAAAATTAAATAAAGGAGATAAAATATTACTATCTGTTCCAGAAAGTGGACGTTTTTCTTATTCATATGCTTATTTAACTGTGTGCTAATGCAAAATTTAGTTTTACCAATTTTAGACCGTAATTTTGTTGGAAATCTTATCCCGCAAAAATTTCCATTTGTAATGGTGGATAAAGTACTTGAATTTGGAGAGAATTTTATTACTTCTGGATTTACAATAGAAGAATCAAATATTTTCACCAAAGAAACTACTTTTCAAGAAGCAGGATTAATAGAACACATGGCGCAATCAGTTGCACTCTATACAGGTTATCAATTTTATTTAAAAAATGAACCTGCACCAACAGGATATATCGGAGCCATAAAATCAATCGAAATTTTTGCATTACCGAAAGTCAATGACAATCTTACAACTAAAGTAAAAGTACTTCACGAATTTTCTGGAGTAACTTTAGTTGATATATCAGTTCTATTAGATAATGTAGAAATTGCTCGCGGGCAAATGAAAACAGTTTTAGCGTAATACAATGAGTGAAGTTTTGAAGGATTCAGTAATACATATCAATGATTTTTTACCACATAGAGCACCTATGTTAATGGTAGATTTTTTAACAGAAATAAACGCTACTTCAGTAACTTCAGTTTTTAAAATTAAAGAAGATAATGTTTTCGTTGAAAATAATTATTTTTCTGAAGTTGGTTTAATTGAAAATGCAGCTCAAACTTGTTCTTCAATTGTTGGACAAACTTTCTTTTTTACTTCAGATAATGAAGTAAGAGAAGACGTCAAATTAGTTGGTTTTATTAGTGGAATTAAAAAAGCTACCGTTTCGATGTTACCAAAAGTCAATCAAACGATTAAAACATCAGCAACTTTAGTTTCTCGATTTGATTCTGATCAATATAGTATTTGTACTATGAAATGTGAAACGTTTCAAGAGGAAAATCTTTTATTAGAAGCAGAAATAAATTTATTCATTCAAGAAGTAAAGTAAAATGAAGAAAGAAGAAATACCTCAAGATGAAAGTAATTTATCTAAAAGTAATGTAAAAGAATTATGCTACGCTACTGATGAAAACGGAAATTATACAACTGGATTAAGTACCGGTTGGGAAGCAAAAACGATTGCATTAGAAAGTTCTATCAATACCATAAATGAACGTATTGAAGAAGCCAAACAAAATATAAAATTAGGTAAAGAAAGTCCAATTGTATATTACATGGAACTTCATAGAATGGATTGGCCAACATTAGCCGATTATGTTGGAATGTGGCAATGGCGAGTGAAAAGACACGTTAAACCATCAGTATTTAAAAATCTAAATACTAAAATTTTACAAAAATATGCCGATGCATTTCAAATTTCGGTAGACGAATTAATAAATTATAAAGGAGCCTAATGAACACCAATTTTACACATCATCAATCTGCACATTGTGAAAACGGAGTGGCTTCTAATTTATTAAAATTCAATGGAATTAATATTAGTGAACCAATGGTGTTTGGTATTGGTTCTGGTCTTTTTTTCTTTTATTTACCACTCTTAAAAGTAAATCAAGCTCCAGCAATTAGTTACAGACCAATGCCTGGATTCATTTTCAATAAAGCCGCAAAAAGATTAGGAATTACAGTCAAAAGAATTAAATTTTCAAGTCCTGAAAAAGCTCAAATTGCTTTAGAAAATAATTTAAAAAATAATATTCCAACTGGGTTACAAGTTGGGGTTTACAACTTAACGTATTTTCCAGACGAATATCGTTTTCATTTCAATGCCCACAATTTAGTGGTTTATGGTAAAAACGAAAACACTTTTTTAATTAGCGATCCTGTAATGGAAACTGTAACAACTCTTACAGAGGCAGAATTAGAAAAAGTCAGATTTGCAAAAGGTACACTTTCTCCAAAAGGACAAATGTATTATCCAACGCATATTCCATCTCAAATTAATTGGGAAATTGCTATAAAAAAAGGAATTAAAAATACCTGTAACGATATGCTTGCACCAGTGCCAATTGTTGGTGTTGCTGCTATGCGCTATTTAGCCAAAAGTATTAGAAAATGGCCAAAAGCTAAAGGAATAAAAGTGGCCAATCACTATTTAGCCCAAATGATTCGTATGCAAGAAGAGATTGGAACTGGCGGTGGTGGTTTCAGATTTATTTATGCAGCATTTTTACAAGAAGCCGCAGTAATATTAAAAAAAGAACAACTAAAAGATCTTTCATTTGAAATGACTCAAATTGGAGATTTATGGAGAGATTTCGCACTAAATGCATCACGAGTTTGTAAAAACAGAAGCAATTTAGAAGATGTTTATAATGTTTTAGCGGATCAATTGCTTCATATCGCAGATTTAGAAGAAAAGTTTTTCAAAAAACTTAAAAAAGCCATCTAAAGTGAGTAGTATCAAAAATATAATTCAAATCAACCAACTTTATAAGCAATATAAAGATGCAGATAGTTTTTCAGTAAATAATCTAAATCTTGTTATTGAAGAAAAAGAAATATATGGTTTATTGGGCCCAAATGGCGCAGGGAAAACTACTTTGTTATCTATGCTTTGCGGAATAATAAAACCAACTTCTGGTAATTTCAGTATTAATAATTTGACTTACGAAAAGAATGCTTTTGAAATAAAAAAGTCAATTGGTGTTGTCCCTCAAGAATATGCACTTTATCCAACACTTACAGCCAGAGAAAATTTATTGTATTTCGGAAGTATGTATGGACTTAAAGGAAAAAACCTGAAAGAAAAAGTCAATGTCGCATTAGATCAACTTGGTTTGTTAAAATTTGCTGATAAAAAAATTGATACATTTTCAGGCGGAATGAAACGTAGAATAAATCTTATTGCTGGTATTTTACACGAACCCTTAATTTTGTTTTTAGACGAACCAACGGTTGGAGTAGATGTACAATCTAAAAACGTAATTATCAGTTATTTAAAAGAATTAAACGCTAAAGGAACTACAATAATTTATACATCGCATCATTTATCTGAAGCACAAGATTTTTGCACGAAAATTTCTATCATTGATAGAGGAACAATTTATGCAGAAGGAACGCCAAATGAATTAATTCAAAACACAGCTGGCGCTCATAATTTAGAAGATGTTTTTATTTCATTAACCGGTAAAGAACTTCGCGATGATGTATAAATTATGGATGTCAGTTTACAAAGAATTTCTTTTACTGAAAAGAGATTTTGGAGGTTTAATCATTTTATTTGTGATGCCTTTAGTATTAATTATTACCATTACATTAATTCAAGATAGCACTTTCAGAACGGTTACTGAAAGTAAAATCCCTGTTATTTTAGTTGATAACGATAAAGGTGAAATTTCTAAAACAGTTATAGAAAATCTTAATAAAAGTGGTCAATTTGAAATAGTTTCATCTTTAGATGGAAAAAATTTAACTGAAATTACAGCGAAAGAAGCTGTTTTTAAAGGAAAATTTCAATTGGCTATAATTATTCCTAATAATCTAAGTACAGATTTACAATTAAAAGTAAATCAAAATGTAGATAAAATAATTTCCAATTTTGGAATTGGAGATCTTTCAGAAGAACCAAAAAAAGAAGCTTCACCAAAAAAAATCAACAAAAAAGAAGTCAGACTTTATTTTGATCCAGCTACTCAAGCGACTTTTAAAAGCAATGTAAAAAGTAGTATTGATAAAATGATTTCTCAAATAGAAACCAAATCCATCTACGCTACTTTCCAAGATCAATTAGGCGAAGGTGAAGAACCTATTTTTGAACAGGAAAGTTTTATCACGTTTAAAGAAATTATGCCAACAGTAAATAATAAAGAAGTGCTTCCAAATTCAGTACAACATAATGTACCAGCTTGGACTTTATTTGCCATCTTTTTTATAATTGTACCTTTGTCAATTAACATTGTAAAAGAAAAAGGGCAAGGCACACAAATTCGATTATTAACTAATCCTGTTTCATATTCCATAGTTATTGCTGGAAAAACAATTACCTATTTAGTAATTTGTATGATTCAATTTTATCTAATGGTTTTAGTTGGAATATATTTATTTCCTTACTTAAGTTTACCTACTCTAGATTTAGACGGAAAATTCATTTTAATGAGTGTTGTCGCTCTATTTTCTGGATTAGCCGCAATCGGATTTGGAATTTTATTAGGAACTATAGCCAAAACTCAAGAACAATCCGCTCCATTTGGAGCAACATCAGTAGTCATTTTAGCCGCAATTGGTGGAGTTTGGGTTCCTGTATTTGCGATGCCAAAAGTAATGCAGGTTATTTCACATATTTCACCTATGAATTGGGGATTAAATGCATTTTACGATGTTTTACTTCGTAATGCAAACGCTGTAGAAATTCTTCCAGAAATATTTTTATTACTTTTGTTTTTTATAATTACAATTTTCATTGCCATTCAATATGATAAAAAGAAAAGAGCAGTATAGCGAAGCTTCACATTTAAATGTTTCTAGTGATATTAGAATCAGATTTAACGAAACAGATCCATTAGGAATTGTTTGGCACGGCTGTTATATAACATACTTTGAAGATGGAAGAGAAGCTTTCGGAAGATTGCACGGAATTTCCTATTTAGACGTTCAAAAACACGGATTTACAACACCAATTGTAAAATCGGTTTGCGAACATAAATTGTCATTACGCTATGGCGATGTAGCTCGAATTGAAACTACAATTGTAGATTCTCCAGCTGCTAAAATGATTTTTAGATATGTAATTTACGACAATAATAATGAAGTAGCTTGCACAGGAGAAACCGTTCAAGTGTTTTTAGATAGCGACGGAAATTTAGTTTTAAACGCGCCTTCTTTTTATGAAGAATGGAAAAAAAGTGTAGGATTATTAAAATGATAACAAATATACCAATTTACATTACCGATGCTAATTGCGTTACTCCTTTAGGTTTTGACTTAGAAACCAATTGGGAAGCACTTGTAAATGGGCAATCTGGCATTCAATTTCACGAAAATTTCGGGAATCTTACTTCTGTTTATACTTCAAATATTGATGTGCAAAAACTAAATGAAAGTTTCCAAAAAGTTACGAATGAAAGCCAATTTACGAAATTAGAAAAAATGCTAATTTTAGCATTGCATCCTATTGTAAGTAAAAATATAATTACAGAGAAATCAGTTTTAATTCTTTCTACAACAAAAGGAAATATTTCTTTGTTAGAAAATCAGGATTTACCAATTGAAGACGCACAATTAAGTACATTAGCAAAAAAAATCAATACATTTTTCGGATTTAAAACAGAGCCAATTGTAGTTTCTAATGCTTGTGTTTCTGGAGTTTTAGCCGTTTCTGTTGCAAAAAGAATGATCCAATTTGGTGCTTATGAAAATGCATTTGTCATTGCTGGTGATGAAATCTCAGAATTTGTTTTGTCAGGTTTTAATTCTTTTCAAGCGATGAGTAATTCACCTTGTACACCTTATGATGCGGAACGAAATGGAGTGACATTAGGAGAAGCAAGTGCAGCTGTTTTTATTACAACTCAAAAACCAATAAATAATGCCGTTGCAATTATTGGTGATGGAGCCATAAACGATGCCAATCATATTTCTGGACCTTCTAGAACTGGGGATGGATTACATAAAAGTATAGAAAGTGCTTTTAAAGAAGCAAACATTGGAAAAGACAAATTAGATTATATTTCAGCTCATGGAACAGCAACTTTGTATAATGATGAAATGGAAGCCATTGCGTTTTCAAGATCAAACATTGATACCGTTGCGATAAATAGTCTAAAAGGATATTTCGGTCATACGTTAGGAGCATCGGGATTATTAGAAATTGTAATAGGTTTACAATCGTTATACCACAATGAATTATTAGCTTCAAAAGGATTTGTAAGCTCTGGAGTTTCAATTCCGATTCCTGTTTTAAAAGAAAATAGAAAAAAAGAAATTACATATTTCTTAAAAACAGCATCAGGTTTTGGTGGATGTAATACAGCAGTATTATTTGAAAAAATAAATTAAATTTGACAACAAATTATCACATATCAAACTATTGTAAAATAGAAAATAATTCGCTTCATGTAAACGGAACTTCCGTTTTAGAAATGAAAGATGTCTTGTTTCCTGAGTTTATAAAAAATGCCTCAAAAGCGATTGGCTTAGAATATCCAAAATTTTTTAAGATGGATAATTTAAGTAAATTAGCCTTTTTAGCTGCAGAAGCAATTTTGAAAAACAATATTAATTTGGAAGAAGAAAACAACATCGCACTTGTTTTTGCCAATAATTCTTCCAGTTTAGATACAGATGTAAAATACCAAGAATCCATTTCAGATAGTGAAAATTATTTTCCAAGTCCTGCGGTTTTTGTTTATACCTTACCAAATATTTGCGTGGGTGAAATAAGTATTAAAAATCAATTGAAAACAGAAAATGCGTTTTTTGTTTTTGATGATTTTAAAGCAGATTTTATGTCTGATTATGCTTCGTATTTATTAGAAAGCGGAAAAGCAGAAAAAGTACTTTGTGGTTGGGTTGAATACTATAAAAATGAATACAAAGCTTTTGTTTATTTGGTTGAAAAATCAGGAACAATTGCACACAATAAAGAAATATTACAAACATTATATAACAAATAAACATGGAAGCATTAAAGTTAGAATTGAAAACAAAAATTATTGAAGCACTTAATTTAGAAGATATTGCAATTGAAGATATAAACGATAACGATCCATTATTTGGTGAAGGTTTAGGATTAGATTCTATTGATGCTTTAGAATTAATTGTTCTTTTAGATAAAGAATACGGAATCAGATTAGCAGATCCAAAAGAAGGAAAATCTATCTTTGAATCTGTGGAAACAATGGCAAAATATATTTCTGAAAACAGAACAAAATAATATATATAAATATATGAAAGTTGCAATAACAGGCATGGGAATTATTTCTTCAATTGGTACTACAGTTGAAGAAAATTTTCATTCATTAGTTTCTTTAAAAACAGGTCTCTCAACAATTTCAAATTTTGAAACCATTCATAAAGATGTGATTAAAGTAGGAGAAATTAAACAAACCAATGAGCAATTAGCCGAGCAACTTAATTTACCTAGTGATAATAATTTTTCACGAACCGCATTATTAGGCGCAATAGCAGCAAAACAAGCTGTGAAAGACGCAAACATTACGAATATAAATGAATATAAATCAGGACTAATTTCAGCAACAAGTGTTGGTGGAATGGACATGACTGAAAAATATTTTTACGAATATTTCGAAAATGAAGCGTGTCAAAAATACATCGCGAGTCACGATATCGGAGATAATTCTCAAAAAATCGCCAATTGTATCGGATTAAAAGGATTAGTTACCACAATAAGCACAGCTTGTTCTTCTGCGGCAAATTCAATTATGCTTGGCGCGAGATTAATCGAATCAGGTGAGCTAGATAGAGTAGTGGTTGGTGGAACTGATGCTTTAGCAAAATTTACTATCAATGGGTTTAAAACTTTAATGATTTTATCTGACGAGTATAACGCTCCTTTTGATAATAATAGAAAAGGTCTTAATTTAGGTGAAGCTGCAGCTTTTCTAGTTTTAGAATCTGAAAAAATCGTACAAAAAGAAAATAAAAAAGTGTTGGCTTATGTGACTGGTTTCGGAAATGCGAATGATGCTTTTCATCAAACTGCTTCTTCTGAAAATGGTGATGGTGCTTTTTTAGCTATGAATAAAGCTTTTAAAATGGCTAAAATTCAACCAAGTGAAATTGACTATATCAACGCACACGGAACGGCAACACCAAATAACGATTTATCCGAAGGAAGAGCCATTATCAGAATATTCGGTGATAATGTTCCAGATTTTAGTTCTACAAAACCTTTTACGGGTCATACTTTAGCGGCAGCTGCAGGTATTGAAGCCGTTTATAGTGTTTTAGCACTTCAAAATAATATCATTTTTCCAAACTTGAATTTTAAAACAAACATGGAAGAATTCAATTTAACACCACAACTTTCACTTAAAGAGAAAGAAATCAATCATGTACTTTCTAATTCTTTCGGATTTGGAGGAAACTGTTCTACTTTAATATTTTCTAAAAACTAATGGGAAAGTGCTACATTAATGGCATGGGATGCGTCTCTGCTCAAGATACTTATGAAACTTCTTTCTTAGAATCGGTTATAATCAATACAACGGAAAATGTTGTGTATGCGATTCAACCCTCTTATAAAGAATTGATTCCACCAGCAGCAGCAAGAAGAATGGCAAAAGGTGTGAAAATGGGCTTAGCAGCTTCTACAAAAGCTTTAAAAGAAGCGAATGTTACTCTTCCAGATGCGATTATTACCGGAACTGGAATGGGATGTATTGAAGATTCAGAAAAATTCTTAAAAGCATTAATTGATAATAGCGAAGAATATTTAACGCCAACCAATTTTATACAATCAACTCATAATACAGTTGGTGCACAAATTGCTTTAGGATTAGGTTGTAAAGGTTATAACTTTACTTATGTGAATGGTGCCATTTCTTTTGAATCGGCTTTGTTAGATGCAAAAATGCAAATTGAAAATGAGGAAGAAAATACTATTTTAGTTGGTGCTGCAGATGAAACGTCTTCACATACCATGGAGTTATTTAAACTTACTAATGTTATAAAAAATGAAAGTGATGCACCCTATTCTGTTTTAAATTCCAATTCTTCTGGAGTGGTTTATAGCGAAGGTGCAACATTCGTTACTTTAGAAAATGTTCAAAAAGAAAGTACATATGCTGTTTTAGAAGCTTTACAAATTCAAAATGAATTAGAGCCTAATGAAATTGAAAGCTTTATAAGTGAGTTTTTAAATAAGAATAACTTAAAAAAAGAAGATATTGAAGCTGTTGTTTTTGGAAACAATGGTGATATCAATTTTGATGCATATTACAAAATAGCAGGTGAAATTTTTAATGAAGTTCCACAAATTTATTACAAACATTTATGTGGCGAATTCAATACGGCTTCTGCCTTTGGATTTTGGGTTGCCGCTTCAATTCTTAAAAATCAAGTTGTTCCATCAAGTGTAAAAATGAATGCTATTGAGAAATCTAATTTTTCAAAAGTACTTTTATATAATCAGTTTCAAGGTAAAGACCATAGTTTAGTACTATTATCAAAATGTTAAGACATAAATATTCTGTTTTTATATTTTTTATTCTGCTACTATTTTTCTTTTTTTTAAAAGTTAGTATAGTTTCTTACGTTTTATTGTGTTTAGCCTTTTTAGGAATTACAACTTGGGGTGCTTTCGATATGAGATTGAATTATTTTTCAAGAAATATTTCTAAATCAAACACATGTAAAGTCAAAGTAATAGCACTTACTTTTGATGATGGTCCGCACGAAAAAACGATTGAAATTTTAGATTTATTATCGAAATATAATGCAAAAGCTACTTTTTTTTGCATCGGAAAACAAATTGAAAAATATCCAAAAACTGTTGAAAGAATAATTGCTGAAGGTCATAATATTGGTAATCATTCGTACTCTCATTCTAATTGGAATGGTTTTTTTTCAACAGAAAAAATAGTTTCTGAAATTGTACAAACTAATGAATTAATAACGCAACTGGTAAATGTAAAAAACAGATTGTACAGACCACCATTTGGAGTCACAAATCCGAATATCGCAAAAGCTATTTCTAAAACCAATCAAATAACTATTGGTTGGAATATACGTTCATTAGATACGGTTATTAAAAGTGAAAACTTAATTTTAGAAAGAATAATAAAAAGAGTGCAACCAGGAAGTATTATCTTATTGCATGATACTTCTACAAAAACTGTTTCGGTTTTGGAACAGTTATTGCTATTTTTGCAATCAGAAAGTTATAAAACGATAACTATTGATGAATTACTTGAAATTTCGAAAGATGAAAATTAAAATATTACTTTTAGTACTGGCCATTTGTAGCTTTAAAATTTTACCACAAGAGCAAAAAATGTCTGCTCAAGAAATTGTTAAATTTAAGGAAACAGTTGAAAGTCAGTCTAAAACTATTAAAACCATTAAAACGGATTTCGTTCAACTAAAACACATGGATTTTTTAACGAAAGACATTGAAAGTTCTGGGAAATTAAATTTTAAATCACCTAATTTATTAAGTTGGCAATATACAAAGCCTTATCAATACAGTATTATTTTCAAAAATAATAAAGTTTATATTAATGATCAAGGTAAAAAAAGTACAGTTGATGCTAAAAGTAAAATTTTCGAAAAAATCAATAAACTTATAATAGGAAGTGTAAGCGGAAATATGTTTGACGATAAAGAATTTGATATTTCTTACTTTAAAAACAAACAACATTATATTGCAAAATTAATTCCTAAAACAGCAGCAATCAAAAAAATGATTAAGCAAATTGATTTACATTTTCCATTAAAAGAAAATACTGTTTCAGAAGTAAAATTAATTGAATCATCAGGAGATTACACAAAAATTACATTTAAAAATAAAATAATAAATGCAAAAATTGATGATTCGGTATTTACTAATTAGCGCTTTTTTTAGCCTTTTTTTATCGTGTAAATCATATCAAGTTCCTGATGCAGTAGAAGTTGAAAATACGACTTCAATTGTTCAAAATCAATATTTTTTAGAGGAATCAATTGATTATGTTTATAAAACTCATATTGAAATTTATGGAAATCAATTAAGCGGAATTTTTATAACTAAACGAATAAATGATAGCCTTCACAGGATGGTTTTAACAACAGATTTTGGTAATAAATTATTAGATTTTGAAATTTCAGAAAACAGTTTTAAAGTAAACTTTATTGTGGATAATCTGAATAAGAAGCTTATCATTAATACTCTTGAAAATGATTTCAGAACTTTATTACAAGTCAACCATAACGTAATGAAAACCTATAAAACGAAAAACGAAATCATATATCAAACCCAAAACAAACTGTACTTTTATAATGATTTGATTACAAATAATTTAAGTAAAATTATTAAAACCAATAAAAGAAAGGAGAAGGTAATTTTTACATTTCATTCAAAAAAACCTACTTTTGCTGAAAATATAACAATTCAACATAATAATATTAAACTAAAAATAGAATTTAATCAAATAATCAATTAAACAATTAACATGAAAAAGGCACTTTATTTATTTGCAATTATTTTAGGAGGAATTACAATTGGTAATGCTCAAGTTACTTTTAAACCTGGTATTAGAGGTGGTTTAAATATGTCTCATTTTTCAAAAGGAAATGATGCTAATTATTATAGTTCTTATTATGGAAATAATGGAAACAGAGGTTTTGAATCTGAATCGAAAACAAGTTTATATGTTGGTTTTTTTGGAGATTTAAAACTTACTAAATATTATTCATTACAACCAGAATTGAACTATTCTAGACAAGGTTCTAGTGTGTTTAATTATGATAATAATGGAGCTAAATATACTACAGATTATGATTTGTCTTATTTATCTGTTGGTGTAGCTAATAAATTTACTTTCAATAAATTTAATGTTCATGTTGGTCCAACTATTGATTTTTTAATTGATAATAAAGTTACAGCAACAAACATTAATAATAACTATAATAATTATTATGGTTGGGATGGTACTCCAATTGATTTATCTTTCTTTTTAGGAGCTGGTTATGATATTACTTCAAATTTTGGAGTAGAAGCAAGGATTAAAAAAGGAATTATTCCTGTCATAGATTCTTCTTATGGAAACCATACTAATGTTGTTTTCTCTGTTGGAGCTTTTTATAAATTTGACGTAAAATAATAATACAAAAACTTATGTTGTTACAGGATTTTTATAAAGTTGATAAAATTGATACAATTAATGAAGGCAAATATTTAGCCTCTATTACATTGAATAAAGATCATGATATTTTTAAGGGACATTTCCCTGGAAATCCTGTAACACCAGGAGTTTGTATGATGCAAATTATCAAAGAAATAACTGAAAGCGTTTTGAATGTAAGTCTAACTATGGTTAGTACTTCTAACGTTAAGTTTATGGCTTTAATAAACCCAGAAGTTAATTCAAAATTAGTTTTAGATTTAGAAATTTCTGAAAATGAAAATTCTGAAATTAAAGTTAAAAACACTACAAGTTTTGAAGATACCGTTGCTTTGAAATTATCAAATACTTATAAAAGAACTACTTCTTGAAAGTAATTTTTTCCATAGTATTTGCTATAACTTTTTCTGTTTTTCAGAGTTATAACGTAACAGACATTCGAAAAATGTATGTTGCTTCTTCTGATTCCAAAACAAACACAAATACGTTTTATGATTTTATGAATAAATATTCAAAAAATGATGAAACTTTATTAGCTTATAAAGGTGCCTCAATCGCTTTGAAATCAAAATTTACTTCAGGAATAAAACAAAAAAAAGAAGGTTTTATTAAAGGAGTGACTATTTTGGAAGCTGTGATAAAAGCCAATCCTAATAATTTGGAAGCGCGACTAATCAGATTAAGCATTCAGGAAAACACACCTAAACTACTAAAATACAAAGGAAATATAGAAGCAGATAAAAAACAAATTCTACTTTTGTTTTCTAAACAATCACCTGATTTAAAGGAATATATAAAAAAATACGCAACTCAATCTTTAGTTTTTAATACTGCTGAAAAGCAACAATTAAATAAATAGAATGCTTTCAAATTCAACTATTTCAGAAACATTGAATCTTAAAAAAGTTTGTGTAATTATTCCAACGTATAATAACCACAAAACTTTAAAAAGAGTAATCGACGGTGTATTGCAATATACTTCAAATGTTATTGTTGTAAACGATGGTTCAACAGATAGTACTTTTGAAATAATCAAATCCTATTCTTCCATAGAATCTATTACGATTAAACAAAATAAAGGAAAAGGAAATGCGCTTCGTTTAGGATTTAAAAAAGCTATTGAAAGCGGTTTTCATCATGCGATTACAATTGATTCTGATGGACAACATTTTCCAGATGATATTCCGGTTTTTTTAGAAGAATTAGCTAAAAATGAAAGTAATATTTTACTTATCGGTAGCCGAAATATGAACCAAGAAAATGTGCCTAAAAAAAGTAGTTTTGGCAATAAGTTTTCTAATTTTTGGTTTTGGTTTGAAACCGGTATTAAATTAGAAGATACACAATCTGGTTATAGATTATATCCGTTATTACATCTTCCAAAAAAATATTTTACTAATAAATTCGAATTTGAAATTGAGGTAATTGTCCGAGCTGCTTGGGAAGGAACTCTTGTGAAAAACATTCCTGTAAAAATTTTGTACGATCCAACAGAACGTGTAACTCATTTCAGACCTTTTAAAGATTTCACCAGAATTAGTATTCTAAATACTGTTTTAGTTCTAATAACCCTTTTATACATAAAGCCAAGAGATTTTTTTAGAAATTTCAAAAAAAAAAAAATAAAACAATTCATCAATGAGGAAATCTTACAGAGTAACGATTCTAATCTAATTAAATCCCTTTCAATTGCTTTGGGTGTTTTTATTGGGATTGCTCCATTTTGGGGATTTCAAACAGTTTTAGTTTTTTTTTTAGCGATAGTTTTAAAATGGAATAAAATGTTAGCTTTTGCTTTTTCGAATATTAGCTTTCCACCCTTGATTCCTTTTATCATTTACGCTTCTTTACAAGTTGGTTCCTTCTTTGTAAAAGGAAATGAAAATTTTTCATTTTATCACAATTTGACATTCGAATCTATAAAAAATCATACTTTTCAATATCTTGTTGGAAGTTTTATTTTAGCTACAATATCAGCAATTACTTTCGGATTATGTAGTTATTTCTTACTTTCGCTAAAAGGTAAATCAAACAAATAAATTAAAATGCATAATTTTTTTATTAAGGTTCATTATTTTATTCAGAAACATAAATTGCTCTCTTTGGCAATGGCGTTTTTGTTTTTATTAGTATTCGGATTTTTTGCTTCAAAAATTAGATTTGAAGAAGATATTACGAGAATTATTCCAAAGAATGAAAATGCAGATGTAGCTACAAAAGTCATTAAACAATTAAATTTTTCGGATAAAATTACTGTAATTATTGAGAAAGATAAAAATGGTTCCATTGATGATTTAACAGAAACTGCCACAAATTTTATTGATAGTTTAAAATCTTGCGAACCTTATATAAAAAACATTCAAGGTAAAGTTGAGGATGAAAACATTCAACAAACGTTTGATTTTGTTTACCAAAATTTACCTTACTTTTTAGATGAAAAAGATTATGCTAATTTAGAGAAAAAGCTAGTTAATGATAGTATTTCAAAACAAGTTGAAAATAATTATAAAACCTTAATTTCACCAACTGGAATTATAGCAAAAGATTTTATTGTAAACGATCCAATAGGAATTTCTTTCATCGCCTTAAAAAAATTACAACAATTAAGCATCGGTGACGATTTTATTTTAAAAAACGGTTTCATTATTACAAAAGATGAATCAACACTTTTATTATTTATCAATCCAAAATTAAGCGGAAGCGAAACCGAAAAAAACACGCTTTTTGTTGACGAACTAAATAAAATTAAATCACAGTTTAATAGCTTAAATAAAGGTAAAGTTTCTTTAGATTATTTTGGATCTTCATTAATTGCCGTTGCCAATGCAAAGCAAATTAAAACGGATATTATTACTACCATTTTAGTTTCATTAGGGACTTTAATGCTAATTTTAATTGTGTTTTATCGTAAAATACTAATTCCCGTAATTATTTTTATTCCAACCATTTTTGGAGTAGTAACCGCAATTGCTTGTTTATACTTTTTACGACAAACTATTTCTGCCATTTCATTAAGTGTTGGTGCCGTTTTATTAGGTGTTACCATCGATTATTCTTTGCATATTCTTACACATTATAAACATCATAACGATTTAAAAACGGTTTATAAAGACATTACAATGCCTTTAATAATGAGTAGCACAACAACTGCTTTGGCATTTTTATGTTTGCTTTTTGTGAATTCGGAAGCGTTAAAAGATTTAGGAATTTTTGCCGCAATTAGTGTTATTGTATCCGCTTTTTTCTCCCTTTTAATTATTCCACATTTATATAAACCAAAGGATAGTTTGTTACCAGCTAAAGAAAATATCTTAGATAAAGTGGCTAAATTTTCTTTCGAAAACAATAAAGCTTTAATCGGAATTACTTGTATCATAATTGTTCTATCATTTTTTACTTTCGGAAAAGTTACGTTCAACAACAATTTGTCAGATTTGAATTTTATTCCTGATGATATTAAAAAAACGGAAGAAAAACTAGAGAAGAGAACCAATCTAACTTCAAAGTCAATTTATTTGGCCGCTTATGGAAATTCGATTGAAGAAGCCATACAAAATAACGGTAAACTTTTTGATAAACTTTCAAATCAAAAAGCAGAAAATAAAATCATAAATTTCAGTTCTATTGGCGGAATCGTTTTATCAAAAGAAGCTCAAGAAGAAAAATTAAAATTGTGGAATGCATTTTGGTCAAATAATAAAAAACAATTTGTTCAGAACGCACTTATTTCTCATGGAAATGCAATTGGTTTTAAACCAGAAATGCATCAAGGATTTTATAATTTATTGAATCAGAAATTTGAGTTATTGAATTTTGAAGATTACAAAAAAATTACTGCGCTTTATCTGGATGAATTCGTAGCTTCTAAAAACGGGTTTTATACCATTACATCAGTTGCGAAAGTTTCGGATGCTCAACGCGATAAATTTGTAAGTTCAATTGAAACAAAATCCAATGTTTTAGCTATCGATAGGCAACAAATGAATGAAACCTTTTTAGGTAAACTAAGAGACGATTTTAATTCTTTAGTGAATTATTCATTTATCGCTGTCGTTTTAATCCTTTTTGTATTTTTTAGAAGAATAGAATTGGTTTTAGTCAGTACTATTCCAATTGTACTAACAGGTGTTGTAACAGCTGGAGTTATGTGGTTTTTCAACATACAATTAAACATTTTTAGTACGATTGTTTGTACACTAATATTCGGTCATGGTGTCGATTTTAGTATATTTATGACAAGTGCTTTACAAAAAGAATACACAACAGGTAAAAATGAAATGCCAACTTATAGAACTTCTATCATTTTAGCTGCTTTAACCACAATTTTAGCAATTGGTGCTTTAGTTTTTGCCAAACATCCTGCCTTAAAATCAATTTCATCTGTTTCTTTAATTGGTGTATTTGCGGCGTTATTAATCACGTTCATTTTTTATCCTTTACTATTTCGTATTTGTTTTATTAATAGAGTCAAAAAAGGAAAATCGCCAATTACATTACGATTGTTAATTCATTCTACTTTATCGTTTTTATATTATGGTTTAGGTGGTTTGTTTTTCTCATTTTTCGGAAAAATGTTCTTGTTTTTAATACCAGTAAACAAGGAAAGAAAAATGATGTGGTTTAGAATTATCATTTCAAATTTCATGAAATCGGTTTTATATTCTAATCCTTTTATGAATAAAAAAATTGTAAATAATTTTAAAGAAGATTTTAGTAAACCTGCTGTTATTATTTCAAATCACACATCGTTTCTAGATATTTTAGCGGTTGGAATGATTACGCCTAAAATAATTTATTTGGTTAACGATTGGGTTTATAATTCTCCGTTTTTTGGTAAAATTGTAAAATTAGCGGGTTATTATCCAGCTTCGCAAGGTATTGAAGGTAGTGTGGAACATTTGAGAGATAAAATTGAAAAAGGATATTCATTAATGATTTTCCCAGAAGGAACACGTTCCAATACTAACGAAATTAATAGGTTTTATAAAGGAGCTTTTTATTTAGCGGAACATTTCAATATTGATATTTTACCTGTTTTTATTCATGGAAATTCTGAAACGTTACCAAAAGGAGATCATATTATTTATGATGATAATATTACTGTTGTTATAGATAAAAGAATAAAAGCAGAAGATAAATCGTTTGGTGAAAATTATTCGCAAAGAACAAAATCTATTAATAAATATTTTAGAACTGAATTTAATAAATTACGACAAGAATTTGAAGGTGAAAACTATTTTAAAGACAAATTATTCTTAAGTTTTTTATATAAAGAAAGAGAAATTATTTCAGAAGTAAAATCGGATTTTTTAGTTAATAAAAATAATTATTACAAACTAAATTCTTACATTAATCCTGATGCCAAAATTTTACATATCGCATCTGATTACGGACAAATAGATGTTCTTTTGTGTTTGCAACAAGCAAAAAGAAAAATAAAATCGTATAACCAAAATTTAGAAAAAAGAGCTATTTCCAATTCAAGTTATTTGGTTCAAAAATATACTATTAATTATGTAGATACTATCGAAAAAGATATTTTAGAAAATGATACGTTGTTAATTTCTGATAATAATTTTAATTTCGACCAAATTTCTCGTAATTTAAATAATTTTCAGACGGTAATTTTGTTAAATAGTTCTGATTTATTACATAAATTTGAGCAGGCAAGTTTTGAAATCCATTCAAGTGATGGTGACATTATTGTTTTAAAAAATAAGTTAAGTGAAAGATAAATACGACATAGTAATTGTAGGAAGTGGTTTAGGCGGTTTGGTTTCTTCGATTATCTTAGCAAAAGAAGGATACAAAGTTTGTGTTTTGGAAAAAAACAATCAATTTGGTGGAAATTTACAAACTTTTGTAAGAGATAAAACCATTTTTGATACAGGAATTCATTACATCGGTGGCTTATCTGAAGGTCAAAATTTATACAAATACTTTAAGTATATTGGTATAATGGATGAACTTCGTTTAAAAAAAATGGATGAAGATGCTTTTGATATTGTTTCATTTGAAGATGAGGGCGAAGAATATCCTCATGCGCAAGGTTATGAAAACTTCGTAAATCAGTTACTTAAAAGTTTTCCGAATGAAAAGGAAGCTTTGGAAAAATATTGTAAACTGGTAGTTGATATTTGTGATACTTTTCCTTTGTATAATTTAAATGCTGAAGGAAAATACCAAAGTGAAATTTTAGCATTAAACGCCAAAGATTGTATTGATGAAATTACGCAAAACGAAAAATTAAGAGCTGTTTTAGCAGGAACCAATTTTTTATATGCCGGTATTCCTGAAAAATCACCTTTTTATGTGCATGCATTATCTGTAAATTCATACATACAAAGTTCTTGGAGATGTGTAAATGGCGGTAGTCAAATTACGAAACAACTAATCAAGCAATTAAAAAAATATGGTGGAGAAATCTATAAATATAAAGATGTTGCAACTTTTCAAGTAGAAGAGAATAAAGTTGTGTCTATAACAACCAAAGAAAATGAAGTCGTTAAAGCTGATTTGTTTATTTCAAATATAGATCCAAAAGCGACATTAAAAATGGTTGGATTATCTCATTTTAGAAAATCGTATTATGAGAGAATTGATAAATTAGAAAGTGTAATTTCAGCTTTTAGTTTGTATATTGTTTTTAAACCAGACACTTTTAAATATTTAAATTGTAATTATTATCATTTTAAAAAGGCTAATGATGTTTGGTCTGCCTACGATTATGATGATGCAAGCTGGCCAAAAGCTTATATGTCATCTATGAATTATTCTGGAAAAAATGAAGAATGGGCTGAAGGAATGACTTTTATTACTTACATGAAATATGATGATGTAAAAGAATGGGAAGAAACCTTCAATACTACAGCTGAAAAGAATGATAGAGGAATTAGTTACGAAGAATTCAAAGCTCAAAAAACAGAAAAATTTCTAAAGGAAATAGAAGTTAAGTTTCCAAATATTAGAAGTTGTATTAAATCAATTCACACTTCAACACCACTTTCTTACAGAGATTATATTGGTGGAAGTAGTGGAAATATGTACGGTTATGTAAAAGATTGTAACAATCCAATGCTCTCTTTTATCGCACCAAAAACAAAATTAGACAATTTGTATCTTACCGGACAAAGCATCAATATGCATGGTGTTTTAGGAGTAACTATTGGTGCTGTTTTAACTTGCTCAGAAATTATAGGAAAAGAATATTTAGTAGATAAAATAAATCAAGAAACTGCATAAACGTTATGAAGAGTAAAATCTTTTTTCTTTTTTATTTAACTGTTGTATTTAAACTTACCGTGTCTTGTGGGATTTCAAGATCTTTAAAGCATCAGCCAATTACAGCTGGTTATAACCAAACAATTCCTGTTGTAGATAAAAAAGCAGATACTTTATTTGTTTCTGGAAAAAACACTTTACTTAAAAATAAACACCAACTTTGGGAATTATATGTGGAAGGTGATCCATTACAAGTTGGTTTAATTTCTGGAGCTTTATCAGATTCTTTATTGAAAAAACAAGAAACTATTTTCTTTTCTAAAATTAAAGATTTGGTTCCTTCCCAATCAAAGCAAAAGCTATTGCGTTTTTTCTTAAAATGGTACAATCGAAAATTATATCGAAACATTCCAGAAGAATATAAAACAGAAATTTATGGTTATTCAAGATACTCTTCTAAACAATTTGATGCTATTGCACCAGCTTATTTAAGAAGTTTGTATTTACATGGCGCTCATGATATTGGTCACGCTTTACAAGATTTAGCTTTAGTTGGTTGTTCTTCATTTGCAGCTTGGGATTCAAAATCAGAAGATGGAAATTTAATTTTAGGAAGAAATTTCGATTTTTATGCTGGAGACGATTTCGCAAAAGATAAAGTTATCGCCTTTATAAAACCAACTCAAGGAAATCCATTTATGATTTTCACTTGGGCAGGAATGACAGGTGCCGTTTCTGGAATGAATGTTAAAGGTTTGACTATAACATTAAATGCTGGTAAGTCAAAAATTCCATTGGTAGCCAAAACACCGATTTCGATTTTAGCGAGAGAAATTTTGCAATATGCAACCAATATTGACGAAGCAATTGTTATAGCAAAAAAAAGAAAAGTTTTTGTTTCCGAATCGTTAATGATAGGAAGTGTTGCGGATAATAAGGCTATTCTTATTGAAGTTTCTCCCAATAATTTTGGCGTTTTTGAAGTAGAGAATAGAAATCAAATCATTTGTGCCAATCATTTTCAAAGTGACGAGCTTAAAAATGATAGAAGAAACCTGAAGCAAATTAGAGATAGCCATTCGAAATATCGATTTGATAAAATGACGGAATTGTTTGATGCAAATCCGAAAATTAACCCAACTATAGCTGCTGAAATATTAAGAAATACAAAAGGATTAAACAATAAAGAAATTGGATTTGGAAATGAAAAAGCATTGAACCAATTATTGGCGCATCATGGAATTATTTTTAAACCCAAAGAATTATTGGTTTGGGTATCCGCAAATCCGTACCAATTAGGAGAATTTGTTTGCTACGATTTAAATCAAATATTCAAGGAACAAAAGAATTTTGAAAGAGTAGAATCGTTTGAACGCGCCGATTTATCAATTGCAAAAGATCCTTTTTTAAATTCGGATGAGTACAAAAATTATGAGCAATTTAGAATTGCAGACGCGAAAATTGATTTGGATTTAAAACAAAAGAAAATATTAGATTTTAATCAAATTGCAAATTACCAAGCTTTAAATCCAAATTTTTGGTTAGTTTATTACAAAGTGGGTTTGTATTTTTACAAAATTAAAGATTTTACTCAAGCTAAAGTGCAATTTGAAAAAGCTTTATTATGTGAAATTACTACAAGAACCAGTAAATTACAAGTTGAAAAATTATTAAAAAAATCAAAAAAGAAACTGAAATGATACCACATATTGAAAAACAATCTTTAGCCGAAATTAAAGCATTTCAAGAATTGAAACTGCAAGAAGTTTTGCAATATGTGAATACATATTCAGTGTATTACAAGAATTTATTTCAAGAACATAATATTGATATTACTAAAATATCTGGTTTAGAAGATTTACAGCGTATTCCAACCACAACAAAAGAAGATTTACAAAAAAATAACGATGATTTTTTATGTGTTCCAACGCATAAAATAATTGATTTTGCTACAACTTCTGGAACTTTAGGTGATCCTGTAACTTTCGGATTAACGGACAATGATTTAGATAGATTAGCTTATAATGAAGCGATTTCTTTTGATTGTGCCGGTATAAAAGAAGGTGATGTTGTTCAGTTAATGACAACAATGGACCGAAGATTTATGGCAGGTTTAGCCTATTTTCTAGGACTTCGAAAAATGAAAGTTGGTGTAATTAGAGTAGGTGCTGGTATTCCGGAATTACAATGGGATTCTATATTAAAATATAAACCAACCTATTTAATAACAGTTCCATCGTTTCTTTTAAAATTAATAGAATATGCCGATTCACACGGTATTGATTATAATAATTTAGGAATTAAAGGTGCGATTTGTATTGGCGAATCGTTACGCAACCAAGATTTTACAAATTCAATATTAGCAGATAAAATTGCAAGCAAGTGGAACATAAAATTGTTTTCAACTTATGCTTCTACGGAAATGAGCACTGCTTTTACAGAATGTGAACACGGAGTTGGTGGTCATCATCATCCAGAATTAATTATTGTGGAAGTTTTAGATGATGAAAATAAACCTGTTAAAGAAGGAGAAAGTGGCGAACTAACAATTACAACAATTGGAGTAGAAGCAATGCCTTTAATTCGTTTTAAAACGGGAGATATTGTGAAATTACATACTGATACTTGTGCTTGTGGTAGAAATACGTTGCGTGTTGGACCAGTAGTTGGAAGAAAGCAGCAAATGATTAAATACAAAGGAACAACTTTGTATCCGCCTGCAATGAATGATGTTTTGAATGATTTTGCAACTATTGATAATTATTTAATTCAAATTTTTACAAATGAATTAGGTACAGATGAAATTGTAATTCAAATTGCTGTAAATAATCCGTCAGAAGGATTTTTAAATGAAGTAAAAGATCATTTCAGAGCTAAATTACGTGTAACACCAAAAATTGAATTCGTAGCTAAAGAAGTTTTAAATCCGATTGTTTTCAATCCAATGAACAGAAAACCAACCCGTTTTATAGATTCAAGGAAATAATTTTTTATTGAATTACATAAGCTAACACATAGTTTTCAATCTCTTTTAATTGTACAGTATAACTTGTGATTTTATTATTAAATGTCACATTCACAACACACGAACTTTCATTCAATTGAAATGGTTTTATTGAAATATTATCTTTAAAACTAACGTCGTTTTCAGGAAGTATTTTGAATATGGCTTCTTTAATTCCCCAACAAAATGTGGTTAAGGTTTTAGTTTCTTCCAAACTTCCTTTAAAGGTTAGTATAAAATCTTCATCAAAAAGTAAGGTTGCATTTTTTATGATTTTTTCATTTTTTAATTCGATGTCAATTCCAACATGATTTTCGCTAATTATGACACATGCAAAATCATGAGAATGAGAAATTGATATGTGTTTACCGTCTTTTAAAAAGGGTTTTCCAAAAGCATCATAAAATAAATCAGCATCAGAATAGTTTGCCATATTTAAAAGTTTTCTAACAGCTAAAAATCCTTTAACATGATTTGAAGATTTCATTTTTTCCAATCTATTTAAAGAAACTTCACTTAAAAAAAGATCTTTTTTTAAATCTGAAATTTCTTCATTGATTTTCCATAAATAAACAGAAGTATTATGCTGAAGTGAAATTTTCTTATAAAAAGGCATTATTTTAACATTTAATCAAAATTATTACGGCAACAAAAACGTCCCCTTAAATTTGAAAACCCTGTAAAACAAGTGCTTTACAGGGTTTTCAGTGGAGTCGGAGAGAACCTGACCATGAAAAAAATCCCTTATTTTAAAGGGGTTTAAAACGATTGGTTTTTTAGGGTAACCGATTTTTCCACCTTATGAATACTATTCAAATTTGTAATATCTTATTATGTAAATTTAAGTATTTTATTTTAGAATTAATAGAGAAAGTTCAAATTTTAAACTAGTTAATTTTAAATAATTTTTCTTCAGGAGGGGTTAATATTCTTACTAATTATACTTAATTTTTTAGCCAAAAATTAAGTGTTCTACTTGTTCATATTTTAATCCTGTGTAAGTACAGAACTCCTCAATGCTTACAAGTTGATTTGGCTGCTTATTAGCGTCAGTTTTTATCATTTGTAATATTCTTATGCTTTGACGATAACTTTTCCCTGTGATGCGCTGTATGTCTTTCGGATAGATACATACTCTTTTGTTTTCTGTTTTCATACTTTATATATGCCTTTGGCTGGGATTTGATATACTTAATCTACTTGGATGAATTTTTATAAAATTATTAAAAATAATAATCAGTTTGAAGTGGACTTTTAAGTTTTATTTAGTCAATTATAGCATTGTAAGACATATAGAAACTTGTTGTTATATAACTTATTACTTTAATTATAAAATTTGTGTTCAAATCGTCTGAAATGTTGCAACGAAGATGTGTTTATTGAATTATTAATTTTTAAATTTTAGGAATTATGGCAAGACAGAAAGGCATAATTAAATTGAAAGGTACTATCGGAGATATTACCTTTTACAAAACTCAAGACGGGCATTTGGCTCGTGAAAAAGGTGGAATTGATGCAAGCAGAATCGCGAGCGATCCTGCGTTTCAAAGAACGCGTGAAAATGGTTCCGAGTTTGGTAGAGCTGGGAAGGCAGGAAAAATGTTGAGAACAGCTTTAAGACCTTTACTTTTAAATTCTGCAGATGGTAGAATGGTGAGTAGATTAACGCAATCTATGATGAAAGTTATTCAAGCTGATACAGTAAGTGACAGAGGTTTAAGAAACGTAATTGATGGTGAAGCTGAATTATTATTTGGATTCGAATTCAATATCCGTGGAAAGCTTGGTACTACCCTATTTGCTCCATTTGTTCCAACTATTGACCGTGTTGCAGGGGAAATTAAAGTTGATTTAGTTTCATTCAATGCTGGAAATATGATTGCAGCTCCAAGTGGAACCACTCATTATAAAATCATTTCCGGAGGTGCAGAAATTGATTTTGAAGCTGAAACATATGTTGCAGAAACTTCAGAAACTGCAATATTACCTTGGGATGGAACTGCTACAGCTCCAATCAACCATGTTAATACAGTTACTCCTAACTCAACAAAACCACTTTTTTTAGTGCTTGGTGTTGAGTTTTATCAGCAAATTAATGGACAAATGTACCCATTGAAAAATGGTGCATTTAATCCTTTATCTATTGCAAAAGTAGATAGCGGAGTTTAATATTCAATCTTAAATTTTAATTATGAAAAAAGTATTATATAGAGCTAAAAAACCCACTCCAAAATTTTTTAAAGTGCTTCGAAATATTGGTCTAGTTTTAGCTGCCACTGGTGGAACCATTTTAACAGCTCCAATTGCATTACCTGCAATTGTTGTTACAGTTGGTGGTTATGTTGCAGTAGCAGGTGGTGTTTTATCTGCAGTTAGTCAATTGACGACTGAGAAAGATGATGCAGCACAATAATACCACTTTAGTGGGAACTGCAAGTGGAACATTTTTAAGTGTCATTCCGAATCTAAATTCGGAGGATATTTTAAGAACAATTATTTTAGCCACCCTGGGTGCGATAGTAAGTTTTTTAATATCTTTGTTACTCAAAATTGTAATCAAGAAGCACAAAAAATAGTCTAATTCTAGTTGTGGTGACCGAGAGTTAGACCATATAAAAGCCCAATCCGAAAGGAATGGGCTTTTTTAGTTTACAACTATTTTTTGCAATAGCGATGAACTATAACCCTGCGTAAATCGTTAATAAGATTGATGTTTTGATGAAATTGTGCTTCTTTTTGTTCCAATATCTGAAGTGCTTTAATATTCTTTTGATGATTTTCAAAATCTGATAACATCTCAGTTACTTTTTTAGAAAAATTAGATTTAAATTCTTGAATTTTTAAGAACGGAATTACAGAACCAACCAAAAATTGGTGCCAGAATTTCGACTTACATAATGATAATGATAACCAGTACACACTTTCTGCATCTTCTTGATTTGAAAAAATAATTACAAAGCTGTTTGTAAACGGCTCCTTTTGAGGTTTTCCACTATTCAATCCTTTATTTAGGATAAATAAATGAGGTTGCGTGTAAATCGTTCCTGTTCTGTGGCTTTTAATGATGTAATTCGGCATAACAATAAAATTTTAGAGATTAAATTTCTCTCTAGACCGATTTTTCTACTGAAAACTGCTCCGCATAAAATTTTTCAAAAGAAAAAAGGAAAAAAAAGAAAGCCATCACTTCATGTGGAAGGTTTCAAAAAAGCAAGTTTTTCAGAAAAAATACTACCCGATACTTGTTACAAGTTGTAAGTATCTAGTCGGGTAGTGGAAGTGCTTTGGAATTGTTAGGGTGGAGATTTTTTCTGAAACCCGTAGGGCTTGAACTTGCTTTTTTGAATACCTGCAACGGACCTTTGTTTTCTTTTTTTTACTATTTTTTATTTTTGAAATATCTTTAAATAATACGTCTATCTGAAATGAGGACGTGTGAAAAGGGTGTCAAATTTTGGAAGCAATTTTAAATTACTAAATAATCAAACTGAATGTCTTTTCAAATTGCTCCAAAATTTGATACGCTTTTGTGGGTTTGATTTTTGTGGATGCCTTTTAGTCAGTTATCAGTCGCAGTTTACAGTTTATAGAAAATAGTCTATTGAAATTGGTAAGCATCTTCAAAAAACAATGCATTATATTCCTAGTGTGAGGATGCAGTAGCGCGGACAAGGGTATTGTTTTTGATTTGCTATTTGAGATGTTGTGATTGCTTTTATGATGGATAGATGCCTTTTTGCGAGTGTGTTGTAAATTGTAATTAGTGAATTGCGCTTTTGTAAATGATTAAGGCATCTGGCCATCGTGAAAGCAATTTATTGAAGTATTTCTGGCAAATCAAAAATAATACTCTTGTTTTGGTTATTGATTTTGTATGTGCCTTGTAGAAGTGAATTGAAAACTATAAATAAGATAGAGTTGTATTGAAAAATGGAAGGCACTTGCAAAAACAATGAAAGTACTTACTATTCTAACCATTAAGAATATAAAACCATTAATTAAACGTTATAGAAATTGTTATTTAGACATTTATCTTTTGAAAACTGGTTGTGTTTGGGGCGTGCCGAATGGTGTTTTTTTTATTGCCGGGTGATGCGAGGAAGCAATGAAAAAAGTTGCCATGGCAGGCACGACCTTGCGGGTGGGTGGAGCGGCTTTTTTACATAATGTTATTATGGTTTTTTTCTGAACCATAATGCCACATTATGTAACTAAGCTTGGGAAAAAAAATTACTGGCGCAAGTTGTGAAGCATACGTGTTTTTTCTAAAAACTGTGCCAGTAATTTTTTTTATGTGCGGTGGGGAAGGTGTGCCAACGGAAAACTAAAACTTTTCTTTATTATCGAACAAAATAAAATGTTCTTATCATGCATTAATTTTCCATTAAAATGCTTAAAAAAGTTTAGTGACGGCAATTATTTTCCACTATAGATGGATTTTACGCAAAATTTTTCCAGTAAATATATCTATTGATTTTTAAAGTAATACTAAATGTTATGTTCTGGAAATAAAATGTTTTGTAATTTGTTGAATGCTTCTTTATGCTTTTGAGTTGGCATTTTTTCTAGATTTATCATTTTCCAAAGTACTGATGGAAGATTGGCAATTACATCAACATTTTCAATTTCTAGTAAATTCCAATCAGGAGTTTTGTTTTTGAAAGACAAAAGAAATTTCTTTTCATTTTCTGTCATTTGAGAATTGATTTGATGAATTAGATTTTCTCTCGCTTCTTCCAACTGCTCTAATGGAACATCTATTTCAGCCATTTGCTTGAACTCTGTTTCGTAAATTTCACTAATATCTTTTCGATTTGGTGCCAAGAGTTCCGACATTGGGCGTTGATGGCTTATTAGAAATATTAAGAATGTTTTTCTTAAATCATCCGTTAAGCCTTCATTTTCGAGAAGAAATTTCACATCAAATAAATCTCTAGGATGCTGTCTGTCTAAAGCGGCACAGAGTTTTCCTGCATATAAATCAGGGTGTGATGCTACTTGCATTTCAACATATCCAAATTCTTTTTCCACTTCTTCGACTACTTCCATTCTAACTTCTGAAAAAACAGTTCCTCTAATAACTGGAGATAATTCTACTTTAATACGAATTTCATCTTGACTTACTATTAATCTTAATGCATCGCTTTGGTCGTGCGTATTTTGTACTTTAGTTCCAGGTATTTTTTGTTCTATCAATTTACTGATTCTAGATAATGCAGCTCTAATATTTATTAATGCAGTTTCTCGATCATCCATCGGGATATACAATAAGTCGATGTCAACTGAAAGACGAGGCAATGCTCTGTAAAACAAATTGATTGCGGTTCCGCCTTTTAAAGCAAAACATTTTTCAGTATCCACCAATGGTAAAACACGAACCAAAAGTTGTACTTGTTTGCGGTATATATTGTTTGCGTCTAAAGCCATTCTGGAACTGTTATTTTATATTTATTATCTAATTTTCCGCCTTGTATTATCATTCTGTTTCCAGAACCGAATGTTATACTTTCTCGATTTATTTTATCCAACCAAACATAATTTTGGCGGTCTGCAAACCAAAAGAAAAGTCGTTTTACTTTTATATTTTTACACGATTCTAATACTTTTTGTAGATTTCTTGGCGACAAGGTTGTTAGCCCTTGCATTAATTGATCTGCGTGTTCAAAAGTAGTTTTCTGAGGCACATTTAACAATACTTCAAGATATGCTCTTTCTGGTGATGATATGATTAATTTTCTATTTTCATTATCCCACTCTCTTTCTATTGTAAAAAGTTGTTTTTGATTATTTTCTAAAAGGTTTTTATCAAACAAACTATTGGTTGTATGTCTAACAAATTTTATTTTTAAATCTAAATTTATTGTCCAATCTGGTAGTATATCATTTCCAAATAAATGTACTACTTTGGTTTCAGATAATGATAAGTAATGAGATAACCCTTGCATTTCAAGACCTGTTAGACCACCAACAACTAAATCGGTTTTCAATATAAATTGCAAGGAATACACCACTGATTGCCAAGTTAATTTATTTGCATTTCTAACATAAACCCCTTTACTTATAGATTCAAGTTGATTGCTTTTTACCAAATTATCTATTGCATGTCGGGTGAAATTGTTTTCCATCAGCCATTTACGAGTAGTTATTAAACCCTCAGGCATTATTTCATACAATTCTTTTCTACGTATTACATTTACAGCCATAATTTAATAATTTAGCTTATTGCGGTGTTCATCGCCGGTATACAAAGATAATGTAAATTAATTAATTTGCATAAATTATTTTAAACGGCGATTATCGCCGTTATTATCTGTTTATTTAAATTTTTATAAAACATTAGACTGTTTACATACCAAACGTTGATTAACTATAAGCATATGCTTATCTATTAAAGTAAAAGGAACCATACTCTCTATAAAAGTGAGAATGCCTCCTAAAGACAGAATAGGATTTTTATTTTGAAAAAATAAAATGATTTTATTAATAACTAAATTAATTTTAACTAATATTAAGATTAAAACGAATGCCTGAAAATTGATTTATTGATATTAGTTTAACTGAATTTCCTGAAGTAACTAAAGAATTAATTACATTAGAAGATGGATGGTTATCTCTGTTACCAATGCCATAATTTATAAAATTGTTTGTTTTTTTTGGAATTAGAGAATGTAATATTCCGTTACTATTTCTTTCAGAACCATGATGTGGAATTTGAAATAGCCAATAATCATCCCAATGATTTCTGTAGTGATTCATAAATTCACTTACTTGTTCCTCAGTAAGTAAAAATGAATCAGAAGTTAGAAGTACATTTGGATAAATAAAATTATTTGTGGGATTATTATCATAATAATATGGAAACGGATATGTGTTATGAAAGTTTTGTGTTTCTACTCTTGAACCGTCAGAAGAAATAAATTTTTGTATATGAGTTATTCCATTTATTACAAAATGATTCAACATATCGTAGTAATGACGTCTAAAGGTATCTACAGGACAACCAACAAAAAGAAAAATTCCATCAAGGTTTTTGTGTAAAAGAGATAGTGCAGTAGTGTTTAAATCAACAATGTCTAAACCTTTAAATTTTTCAAACCCATCTACTTCTTTAGCTTCTTTAAATATATCTTTAATCTTTGTTCCGGAATCTATTTTCTTTACATCGGACATAATTTCATCCAAATGATTAACTTCATCAATGTTGGAATCAATTGAAAATTTCTCAAAAAATAATTCTTTTACTTTGTCATAGAATTTTTCTTCATCCTTACCAACAGTCCTTCTGTAAAATAAAAACTCCATTAGCTTGATGTAGTTGGCAGATATTATACTTCCTTTTTCGGAATCCTTAATTTTAAATATTTTTAATTCAGATTTGGATGTTAAATAGTGTTCTGTAAATGGTTCTTTATTGTCAAAAGAAAAGTCAAATCTCTCTTCATTGTTATTGTTTGGTCCTGATTCTTGTGATTCAAATGAACCATTTTTAGTTAAAGGAATTGGTTCATCTGGTCCATTTTCAATTAGAAAAATTTCTGAATCTCCATCAAGATTTTCATTCATTGCTCCTAATGGGTCGATTACAAATCTTATAAAGAAATCATCATCTGGATTAAAACCGTCATTTAAATCAATGAATTTTGCAACAAGGAAAAGTCTTTCTGAAAAAGAAATAAAAGGCATTGCTAGCTTTTTAACTTTAATTCCATCAGCTAATAATCTCCCAATATGATTAACATGATCTTGGTCAAAATGAGATATAACCAATAAATCCAAAACTTTTTTGCCCAAAAAATCTGCATCCCGATACAACTCAACTTCTTCTTGACCTGCACCAGCTGTAATGCTACCACAGTCAAAAACCATTCGGAATTTAACTTGGTTATTATGTGTTATTTTTCCACTATAAAATAAGCCTTGTCCTACAGGATGTATTGTGAATTCTTGATTAAATGACATGTTTGTAAATTTATTTCTATTATGGAATTATTTCTATTTATTTTTTTTAGAATTAATTTTCTTTTTTACAAAGACTGCTGATAAAATTGTTATTGCCGTTGCTATAACAGCTTGAACAATTTTACCAGCATCGGCACCACTTTGAGATTTAGTTCCTTTGAACATAATGTTTTATTTATTTAAGTTTAAAATAATACCTGAATTTTTGATTTTCTGAAACTCAGGTATTTGATTAATTTTTGCTTGAATTGTTGAAATTGCAACACTCCAATTTATTTTTGGATGCCATTCTGATAGAGATTCAATTGTCTTATTTTTTTTCATAAAATTAATAACATCACTATAATCAGCTAAAGATTGAATCATACCACTGGGTTCTCCTAATTCCTGTTTTACAGCCATTATTACCTGAGTAGCTCTTTGAATATAGAACATATTAGTTGCAATGTCATTACCTATGCTTTCGTTAACTTCTTTGTATTTCCAAGATGTTAAACTACCGAAAAATGAAGACCAAAAGCCAGTTGGTTTATTTGAAATTAGATTTACTTTGGTTTTCAAGCTTTCAATTAATTGAGATCTCCCTTCTGTAAGTTTGCTTAACGCATTTGTTAAAATGTTTTTTTTAGTTTGAATATCGTTTGTCTGTAGTGCTATTAAATAATCACTATATCCCGATTGTATTTTACCAATTCTATCATTATTAAATTCTTGAACGATCAATGTTAATTGTTCTTCGAAACGTTCTAATATTTTTGTAATTGTTTGTAATTGCTGCATTACAGCTATATTTTGAAGTGAAGTAGAAATATTATTCCATTTTTCAATATCAGCAGCTTCTGAAATATCCTTAATTCGTAATTGAGCAGCAATTGAATTTGTTTTATTGTCTCTTACAAACGCTACTAATTCATCGGATGCTTTAGTGCTTTTTACAAAAGATAATTCACCTGAATTAATTTTTTCTAAAATCCCTTTTGGGAATACGACTTCAAATTTTTGCCATGGTTGATTTATGTTTGTAACTAAGTTTGCAAATGCCGGAAAAAATTTTAAAGAATCTACTATTTTATCAAAATGATTATTATTCTTATTTAAAGAATAATCATTAAGATTTTTAAAAATTGTTGAATTTGGATTTTTTAAGTCATTACTCCCCAATTTTGCGATATCTGCAGATTGCTTTATTGGATGTTTTGATATGTTTATGCTTAAATCACTCATTGTTAGTTTATAAATTGATTCCTACCTAAATGAAAATTTTATCTGAGTACAATAATAATCAAAATATTGGCATTATAAAAATATATTTGCCAAAGTTTTGAAATTAAAAATAATTTATTATATTTGATGAATCTAACTCTTTATATGAGAAATATAGAATTAGCATTTGCTATAAAAGAAAAATTTTCAAAACAAACCGTTATCACTTCAAAAGAACTGGTTTTGTTCCTTTCTACCTTTTTTCCCGAGCTGTCAACTAGTACTATATCATGGAAAATCAATCAGTTAAAAGCTGAAAATCTTATCTATCAAACTGGAAGAGGTTTGTATACTTTTGATTTTAAGCCTGAGTTTAATCCAGAGGTGAATCTAAAGACAAAAAGGATTTACAATAAAACCAAATCATTTGTTTCTTCGGAATTGGTCGTTTGGGATACTGAAATTCTTGATTTAATTCTTGAGAAAGAAAGTGAAAAACGGACTACTTTTTTATTAGTACAGAAAGATGATCTTGCTGAGCTGTTTAATCAAATGCAATCAATTAGCAAGCCTGTTTATTTAGAGCCAAATATTGAAATTATTCAACGCTATATTCTTCCGCAAAATGATGTGATATTATTGTATTCTTTGATTTCAGAAACACCATTGCAACATAATGGCGATTATATACTACCAACTTTAGAAGGTGTTTTAGTTAATGCCTGGTTACTTTCTGAAAATTATTTGAAACCTTTGGGGTATTCAATTGAGGGAATTTTTGAAAGTGCTTTTAAAAAATACAATGTAAATAAAAATAAGCTTCTTCGCTATGCTGCTAGAAGAGACCAACGAAAAGAAATTGAACAACTTATACAAACAATAAATAATGACTAACGAAACTGTTACCCAAGAAGAAATAATTTTAGAAGATAATCAAGTATTATGTTTGTTAACATCTGAAGCTAAGAAAGCTACCAGTGCCGAAGTGAATCTTCAATCGGTTGTTCGTATGCTAAATGAAGAATATGGTTTTGATTTGGATGATATGGAACGAGATTTTAAAATCGAGTTTATTGATCCTGATAATGGAAAAGCCAAAAAACAGAAAGTAGAATTGGTTGTTTTTGAAAAAGGTACAACTCATACACAAGATAACATCATTCGAATTTGTGTTATTCAAGATGATAAAATAAAAGAAACCGATTCTAAAAAAGGATTAACCGCTACTCTTGAAAATGCTATGGCTGCTGTTGAAAGTTGTCATTTTGGATTGTGGGCTAATGGTTCGAGTTATCATTTTCTTCAAAAGGAAGATGATGCTATAGGTTATGATTTTGAGTTTACAGATTTATCTGATTTTCCTGGAGAAGGAGAAACATTGGCAGATATTGACCGAGCTGACCGTTCTTACAGTAGAAAACCTGCAAATGATTCATTGATTAAAGTATTTAAAAGAGCTCATGATTATATTTATGGGAATGAGGGAAGAAAGAAAGATGCCTTTTGGCAATTATTAAACCTTATCTTCTGTAAACTCTATGATGAAAAACGAAGATTTATTGAAACGGATGTTAGCTATCGAAGAGAATTTTGGGTTGGTGTAAAAGAACAAAATACTGAAGCCGGTAGAAAAGCGGTTGCTGAACGTATAAAAGCCATTTTCCAAAAACTAAAAGATAACTCTATGTTTTCTGAAGTATTTACAGGAAATGAAGGAATTGAATTGACGGATAAGGGTGTTGCCTTTATTGCAGGTGAGCTAGCTAAATATTCTTTCTTGGATGCTTCTATTGATGTTAAAGGAATGGCATATGAGACCATTGTAAGTAATACTTTGAAACAAGAAGCTGGACAGTTCTTTACACCAAGAAATATAGTGAAAGCAATGGTTGAGATGTTAAATCCAACTGAGAAACACCGTGTTTTGGACCCAGCTTGTGGTTCTGGGGGGTTCATTGTGATGGTATTGGAACATGTTAGAAAACAAATAGCCCAAGAATTGTATCCTGATTTAAACGGACCTTTATTGATGGCTAAATACAATTCTTTTGAAGTTAATGTGCGTGTAAAAGAATATGCAGAAAACAGCATATTTGGATTTGATTTTGACCCTGATTTGAAAAAAGCTGCTCGAATGAATATGGTGATGGCTGGTGATGGGCATGCTAATGTATTTCACGTTAACTCCCTTGCTTACCCAAAATGGGATCACCCGGAAGAGATTGCTAAAATTGAAACAGCTATAAACCGAAGTTTGGAAGTAATGGGTGATGTTGAAGAAAGGTATTTTAATGATGCTCGTGGTACTTTTGATATGATATTTACTAATCCGCCTTTTGGTGCCAAAGTAAAAGTTGAGAAAGAAGTTGCGGAACGTTATTTTCTTTCAGAGTATAGTGATGCACCAGAAGTATTATTTATAGAAGCCTGTTATGACTATTTAAAACCAGGAGGTAAAATGGCTATTGTATTACCTGATGGTATATTAGGAAATCCTAATATGTATAAGGTAAGAGAATGGATTCTTAATAAATTTAAAATATTGGCCTCTGTAGATTTAGCTGTAGAAGCTTTTTTACCTCAAGTTGGCGTACAATCTTCTTTATTGTTTTTAGAAAAGAAGACAGAATTGGCAATACAATTAGCTCAAGATAGTACAGAGGATTATGAGGTATTTATGGCAATAGCTGATAAGTTAGGTAAAGATAGAAGAGGGAATCCAATTTATCTCAGAGATGAAGATGGAGCTGAATTATTATTCGATACTATAACTGAATATTTACTTACCAAAAAAGATGGTACCTATCTAGTAAAAAGAAGAAAAGAGAAAATTAAACAACTGGATGATGATTTACCAAAAATAACCGAAGCTTACCTTAAATTTTGTAATTATTAAAAGTATATGAAAATCTTAAATATTAAAAATAACTGGTTTTCTGAAAGTGATTTAAGACTTGATGCGTCGTATCATTTGTCCGAGGGCAGGGTTACTAAATTAATGATTAATAATTGTCCTTATGATATTGAACCGTTACAAAATGTGACAAATAAAATATTCAATGGAGCTCGTTTTAAGAGATATTATGTTGATAATCCAGAGAAAGGAATACCTTTCATGGGAAGCTCAGATATGCTTAAGACGGACCTTAATGGGCTAAAATTTATTTCGAAAAAACTTTCTAAAAATATTAACTCATTAAAGATTGAAAAAGATTGGATTTTAGTTTCTTGTTCAGGTACGATAGGTAAAACAGTTTTTTCAAATGTTGATTTTCACAATAAAACGGCCTCTCAACATATTATGAGGATTGTTGCTAATAAAAAAATACAATCAGGATACTTGTATGCTTTTCTGAGTTCAAAATACGGTTACTCATTATTAACACAAGGAACTTATGGAGCAGTTATTCAGCACATTGAGCCTAATCATATTGTAGATTTACCAATACCATTAATTCCTGATTCAAAACAAATAATAATACATAATTTAATTAAAGAAGCATCTAATTTGCAAAGTGAAGCAAATAATCTACTTAGTGAAGCTGAAAATGATTTTCATAGCAACAACAATATAAGTTATTTATTAAATCAAATTGCTCAAAGTGAAAATGCTATTCAAACAGGTTTCATAGTAAATAAATCTGAGCTATTTACAAAGACAATCAAAGCAAGAAATCATTCATTGAGAGCTAGACAAATTATTGATATTTGGAATAGTAAACCAGGTATTTTATTTAAAGATTTTGTATCAGAAGAAGGTCTAACAAGAGGTATGGGCGGTTTTTTTAAAAGAGTGTCAGGTTCTAATATTATTGGTTTAGATATAATTTCTCAAGGTGATATTCATGAGCGAAAACCAATTTATAAAAAAGTAATAAAAAAAAATATTAAGGATAGTGAAATTGCCAAGACAGGAATGGTAATAATTCCATCTGCGGGCACATTAGGTGAAAATGAAATATTTTTAAGACCCCAATTAATATACAAAAATTTTGAAGGAAAAATTCTATCCGAAGTCGTAGGCAAAATAAGGCCTAAAAATTTAATTTATGCAGCTTATTTATTTACTGCATTAAAAAGTATAGGAGGATTCAGAATATTGAGAACTTTAGTTTATGGTACAAATTTAATGTACCCAAATTGGGAATTAATGAAGAACATAAATATTCCCTGTAAGGATGAAAGCACAATGATAAAAATTGCTGAAAAAGTTATAGAGGGTTATGAAAAATTAGCTTTAGCTGCGGAAAAAGAAATTAATGCTATTAAATTGATAGAAACAGAAATAGAATCATGGCAAAAATCTTAAAACCACCTTATTTTGAGTCAGTCGTTAATAATGGTGAAAAGCGGTTATTGGATTTTCTTGAAGTAAATCTTCCAGAGAATTATTTCTTAATACCAAATGTAGAAATTGCTTCAACTAATCCGCGAAACAATAGAACTCAGTACTGGGAATATGACCTTATCGTTGTAGCTCCTCATGCTGTTTTTAATATTGAAAACAAGGATTGGAAAGGCCGTATTGAAGGAGATGATAATTATTGGTATTTGAATGATCGACAGATGCCGAATCCTTTGAAAACGGGGCGTCAAAAAACTGCTATTTTGGCTTCTAAGTTAAAAGAAGAAAACTCTAATTGGGGGCAAGCCTGGATCATGAATGTGGTTACACTTTCTTATCAGAATTCATATCAACCGATTATTTCTCAAGAGGCACAAAAGTTGACATTTGAGTTAAATACTCGATTGCTTGAATTTATTACTAACCCTTACAGTGTTGGAAAAGTAAAAGATGATATTGTTTCGATTCAAAAAAATATTGTTGATTTTTTGACTGGACAACAGAGCAAGAAATCACCTAATGAAAAACGTGAAGTTGAAGGTTATGAGATTGTTGAAGTTCTGGAACAGGAACCCAATTTTACAGAATATTTGGTAAAACCTAAAGGCATTAACTCTAACGTAAGAAGACGCATTAAAGAATATTCGCTTCAAGTTAGTGGTCTTTCTAAAGAAGAGCTACAAAATCGAGAAGAGCGTATTAAAAATCAGTATAATGCTTTGAGTAAAATTAAAGCAAAGCCTTTTATCCTTAATGTAGAATTTAGAATTGATGAAGAGAATCATTTGTTTTATGAAATTACCGATTTTCTTGAAGAAAATTCACTTCGTTCTGAAGAAAGACATAAAACGTTTACTTTTCCAGAAAAAATAAATATCATTCGAAACGTTATGGTTGCTTTGAAGGAAGCACATAAGGAAAATATCTTTCATAGAGATATTAATCCAGATAACATTTATTTGAGTAGTGGTTATGCTTATCTAGGAAATTTTGGTAAATCTTACTTTATAGATCATAGCGATGAAGGTTACACTGTGATGCCTACAATTAACGTTAATAATGCTACAGCTTATCATCCATTAGAATTAACTGTTGGTGATGCTAATCAAGCATCCGATATTTATTCTTTAGGGGTTTTGATATACTGGTTGTTTACTAATGTTGAACCGTTTAAAAGCCCTTATGAATTAGATAAGTTGGGTGGTAAATTACCAAATGAAAAATTACCTACGAAACTTAACTCGAATTTACCAAAATGGTTGGATGAGGTTTGTTATAAAACTATTCAAACAGACGACACTACCCGTATTGAAAGTGTAGATGCTTTAGAGGATTTTATCTTACATTCACTTGAGAGTTCTTCAACTGAACACCCTAAACCTATACCATCTATAACTGTACCTTCAACACATGATTATGCAGAGTTGAAGGAAGGTGATACTATTGGAACTTATACTATTTATGAAACATTGGGTAAAGGTGGCTATTCAAAAGTTTTTAAAGTAAAACATCGTATTCAGGATGAATATTACACTTTAAAACTATTTAATGAGAGTGTTACTTTTTCTTCTGTAAAGGATGAGTATGAAGCTTTAAAAGATTTGAATCATAACAACATAGTAAAATTTATATGGAATGATGAGTCTGCTAGCGGACAATTCTTTACTGTAATGGAGTACCTTGAAGGAGAAAACCTTAGTAATTACACACGCACCGATGCTCGTTTGCCTATCCATAACGTTTATCAAGTTGGTAAAGATATATTATCTGCTTTGATTGCTATGCAATCTAAAGAAAATCCTTTAATGCACCGTGACATTAAACCTCACAACATTATTTGGGATAATTCTAGCCGATTTGTCCTTATTGATTTTAATGTTGCTTCTTCAAGTGCTGAAAACAAAGATTTTGTAGGAACAAATCCTTATTTAGCTCCCGATTTAATTACAGATAATTACAAAGTAAATTGGGATTTGTCTGCTGATACTTTTGCACTTGGTGTAACACTATACGAATTGATTTGTAAACAATATCCTTGGCATCCAGGTAAAATGCCTCTAATTAGTAAAACCTCAAATAATCCAAAAGAAATAGAGCCAAGGATCTCTAATGAATTTGCTAACTTTCTACTTAAAGCAATTGGGACAAACCGAGAAGAGCGCTTTGTTTCTGCAAAAGAAATGTATGATGCGTTAGTTTTATTAGAAGACCGATTGCTTGATAGTACACCTACTGATGAAGATGGTGTTAGTGTTCGCAATAAATTATATCATACCCAATTGATTATCCATCAAGGAAGTTCATTCAATTTGAAGTTGTATGATAAAATGACAACCTATGTTGATTTACACGAAGCTGTTGAAAATGCACTTCTGCGTTTTAAAACAAAACTTGAAAATTACAAGACTACTATTGATTTATCAAATCCTATTAAAATATTATTAAAAGTTGATGATGAGACTATAATCAGTGATGTTTTTTGGAAGGGCGGCGCCAAGTCTTTTACTGCAGGTAATATTGACCGAGTTTATGATAGTATTAAACTCCTTTTCGATAACAATAAGGATAAAATTAAAGCCTTTAAAATAAGTGTAGAAGGTGCAAATATTGTTGATTATTTGAACTCGTTGTACAGTCAATCCCGTTATGGGAATTCTGGAACCAGAGTAAACTTTAATTCTAGTGAATTTGATGACCTTACCTATACACCTACAAAACTGGACAAAAGCTTAATTCCTGCTATTGTTGATGGTCAATACAAACTGTTAATCATAACTGGTAATGCCGGTGATGGAAAAACTGCTTTTATTAAAAAAATAGAGAATGACTCCAATGTAAAAGAAGTTGTTCAGTATTCTCATAGAAATGGCGCTAAATTTAAAATTAATGGTGTGGTCTTTGAAAGTAACTATGATGGTTCACAAGATGAAGAAAACAATATCAATAATGAAGTTTTAGATACTTTCTTCTCTCCTTTTGAAGGATTAACAAATTATAACCAGGCAAAGGAAGGAAGAATCATTGCTATTAATGAAGGAAGATTAGTTGAGTTCTTAACCACTTCAGCTAAACACTCCAAACTAGCTACTACAATTGAAAATTACTTTTACGAAGAAGGACATGCCAAATTGCCAGAAGGTGTAATGATAGTAAATTTGAATTTGCGCTCAGTAGTTGCCCAAAATGACGAAAGCGGCAGTTTGTTTCGTAATCAGTTTAAAGCACTCACTAAAAAGGATCTTTGGAAACAATGTGACGGCTGTTCTTTGGCAAAAGAATGTTTTATAAAATATAATGTAGATAGTTTTAATGATAGCGCTGCAGGTGATACCATTATTTCGAGAATGGAATGGTTGATTAAAACGGTTAGTTTAAAAAGAGAACTTCATGTTACTATGAGGGATATGAGGTCTTTAATAGCCTATACTTTAACACGTGATTATTCTTGTGAGGATTTAAAATCTTTAACCCAATTAACCGATAATGAACCGGAAAAATATTGGCAATATTATTATTTCAATATTACTAATCCTTCTGTGCAGGATAGTGCTAATCAAGACCGACTTATTAAATTATTAAGAGAAACCGATATTGGTGAAGTAGCAATACCGCATTTGGATAAGGATTTGTTTTTCGGCAAACATTTGTCGAAAAATTATCTTGAATTTGCAGAAAGAGAATTCTCTTTATTAGAGGTGTTTAATGCTAATAAACTCTATATCCCAGCTCATGAACAAACCTCGGAAGTTATTCATGAAATTAAGGATAAACATAAAAGTTTTGTTAGACATCAATACTTTGAAGGGAAAGCAGAATTGATAGAAACTAGTTTTATAGATGAGATAACATTTGAATTGCTTAAAATGCCCTCCTATCTTTTAAGATTGCCGTATCACTCAGTGTTTACTTTTGTTAATATACTTAAAAGCTCGAATAACGAAGAGTCAATTAAGCGAAGTATCTCGAGAGCTGTTTCATTAAATGAAGGTTGTAATAACGAAAATTTGGATAAAGATAGTTTGGTTTTATCTTCTTCGGATGTTAAAGACGCAATTGGACAGTCTTTTAAATTGTTCAAGTTGAATGATTTTGAATTGTTTGTTAATAAAACGGAACACTTGGTTAAGTACTTAGAGTATGAACCGGACAGTCTTATTTTCAGACATAAAGAAGAGAAACACATTCGATTAACTATTTCACTTGATTTATATGAGATGCTATATTTTATTGAACAAGGATTTAGTCCATCTCTAAATGATTTAAAAGGTAAATTCATTGAATTAATTGTCTTTAAAAATTTGCTTGAGAATTTAAGTTACAATGAAATAGTTGTAACACGAGACAATATTACTTTCTATACTATTAAAAAAGATAATACCAATCATATTCACATTGAACCCGTAACTTTTTAACTATGGCTATCAAATTAAATAAAGATGAAAGTGTTTTTAGAAATGAGCTGTTATTTACTGCTGATGCTAAAGCCATTAATATTGATTATACCATGGTTAATTTGTTTATGTTGTTACGGCATGACGGAATAAGACCTAAACAGAGAAACAGAGCCGGTGAAAATGCTTTTGTAGAAATTAACAAATTGAAAAAAGCCTTCAGTATTCTTGAAGAAGAAGGATCAATTTCGGGGTTTACAGAAAATTCTGATGCAGTTGAAATATGGATGCGTACCAATTTGGTTAATATGGTATTTAGGGGAAATTTGGACAAAGAAAAAATATCTTCTTTGAGACCGATTCACCTAGAAAGTTATCGTGTTAGAAATGCACAGAATACTCGTGATTATTTCTCTGCCGATCAGGTCTATTTGATGTTGGGTCAAAACCCACAAGTAAAGGAAGATTTGAAGCAATTTCTGATGGAAGGATGGGATAAAACTACTAATAGCATCAGTAATACCAGAACCCTAGATGTGGATAGTCTTGGTATTTTGCATTTGATAAAAAAGTTTAATCCAGGTTTTATTGAAAGTTCTTCTTCATTAAATCAGATAAAACCAATTCTGAAACAACAGGCTGAATTGTATTGTGATGATGTTAGACGAATTTTGGTTTATAAAAGAGAAATTCCAAGAAATGTATTGATTGATTATTTGAAAACTATTACTTCTTTTCATTTGTCCTTGTATATACAAAAGCTAATTTATTTATTACCTAAAATTGTTACTGAAGGTAGTTTCGACATAAAAGACGACTGGACTATTGTTTTGGATAGTACTGATGATTTTGAAAGTAAAATTTCTAAGGTTGCCATAGAAGATGCGGATAGAATGTATAATTCTATATATGACTATATCAAGGCTACTTTTCAAATAAATGCTGTATTGAAAAAAGAAAATTTAGAGAAAAATAATTCTAATCATTTGGATCGGGCTTTAGAAGTATTAAAAAATCCACCACATGATTTTGACGTGTATTTTAAAATGAGATGGGACTATATTTTAGGTTCATTAGATGATGAAGATAAAGAATTGTTGAATTCCATGGTAAAATATGAGACTTCATATTTTGACAAATACATTGAATTACTTGTGAAAACAAGAGGACCTTATCAATATAAATACCATGTTCAGTTTATTGATAATTTGTCTCAAAAAAATAATGAGAGAGGCTTTATTGCTCAAGGGAGAAGTAAAAAGCATCCGAGACGATTTGTATTAGGAACACGATTATTAGAAGCTTTAGTACAAATTCAAGTTTTACACAGAGAAGATGATGGTTTTATTACTAAGAGTTTGTCTATTGAAGAATTGACCAAAAAAATTAAAGAACGATATGGTTTGATTATAAATGGCTTGTCTGAATCAAGGTTTGAAGATGCTGATTTGAATACTCATTTGGCATTTAAAGAAAATGTTGATGCATTTAAACAAAAATTAAGACAAATAGGTTTCTATAACGATTTGAGTGATGCCTATATTTTACAAAAAATCAGACCTCGTTACGAACTAAAATAACATTTCTATGGAACTTACAACTATTAATTCCTATTACCAAAATATTATAGATCTTGTGATCTCCTTAAATCATATTGAGCTTGATACTGCCAAAGCTGGCCACTGTATGAAAATTACTGGTTTTGGAAATAATGAGCTTTTATATTTATTTAATGAACTCTCTGAGAAATATCCTAGTATCAATACTTTTATTGTTTCTGAAGAAGATAAAGGAGACTGTTTTATATCTGCCACGAAATTGGTTGAATTTAGGAACCAACAAGAAAAACCATTGCTTGTTCTTGTTCCCTCTAATAGCAGAACTGCTGCTGAAGATTCTTATGGTAATGCTACTTTTAAGGAAATATCGTTAGATGGTATTGAACTTAAACTAAAAGAAGATCTTTTAGCCAAAATTCCAGGTGATAAAAAACGTCTTATTCATTCTATCTTTTCTTATTTATATGTTAACGTATTAGAAACTTCAAAAGTTATTGATTATTTAATATCGATTGAAGAAAGTAATTATGATTCTCAAACTATAGGTAGAAATCTATTTCAATTGGATTTATTACCTGATGAAAAATTACTGGAACAGGAAGATTTGATTCGTTCTCGATTAAATTTCAATCAAACCAGCATAAAAATATTGAGTTCATTTAACAGGCCTTTATACGATAGAATAAATGAATTACCAATTGAAAAAGAAACTCTACAAAAAGATTTTATTGATTTTTTCAGAACAGAAAAAGAAGCCAAATCTCCAGAACGTATTTGTCAACTTATAGCTTCTTCATATACAAATTTATGTTTTGATAATTGGTCAATCCCAAGTTTGAATTTTAAAGAAATTAAACTTTTCATTGAAGAGATTCGATCTACTGATTTTGTTACTGAAGAAGGAAAAAAAGTTTTAATAGCTAATCCGAACCAAACTTCAAAAGTCACCATTCGTTATAGTACTAACCCACCGCCAAAAGACATTGAAGATTTAAAATTTTTTAGAGTTGTTTTAATGTCTGTAGATGGTCATTCGGGAGAAGAAATTTCAACTTTAAGAAAATTAAAAAACACCAATTCGAATAGACCTTATCAGGAAGCAAAGATTGAATTGAACCCGAATATGTTTGATGAAGGATCCTATTTTTTCAAGGTTTTAGCCGAAGATGAACATGGTAATATTTTAAATTCAAATGATGATTTTAAAGATGCTTCGATTCAGAAAGCATGGGAATTAGATAATAAAACTTCAGAAACAAAAAGCAACTATAGTTACAAGTTAACTTGTGATTCAGATGATTTTGATTATTTTTTTGATGAAAATCCGGAAAAAGAGGAAACACAACGTAAAGATAAATTAAATAATGTTTTACAAGCTTTTTTCAAATACAATGTTGAACGATTAAAGAATAGTGAATCTATAGAAATACCTGCTGTTAGTGATCTATCCAATGTTTGGGTAAATGATGATAAGCCTAAGCATATATCTACATTCCATATTAATTATTCTTCAAAACATAATTATCAAATCAATCTATCGTCTAAGTTACGTTTATTAGAAAATGAATTTTTAAAGCATAGTAATCAATTAGGTCATATTAATTGTTCTTTAAGTAATAATCTTGCTTTTGTAGGACTACAAGGTATTAGTTTTGAAAATAGCGCTTTAACGGATATTGCACCAAAAGAGCTTATTCACTTGAGATATCAGCTTTTCGAAGCTATTAAAAACTCTAATGAAAATACTAATGGTATTATTGAAACTTGTAATCTTTATCTTTTTAAGAATGAGATTACAAGTTATTTAAAGGCTTATGATGATTGGTTATCACAATTAAAAAGCAATCTTTTTAGTGAAGTTTTAAATGAGGACGAAAAGGAAACTATAAAGCATTTTTTAAGTGAAATTCAAATATTAGACTTAGTAAAAGTTAAAACGAAGCTTCCTGATGCAAACTCGGTTTCTTGTTTACTAATGTCACCTTTGCATCCATTGCGATTATCGTGGTTTTTACAATTAATTGAATTGTTTGATGACTGGTATCAAAAAACAATAGATTATCAAGTGCATTTGGAGGAATGGAGTAAACTTGAAGAGCTTTTCTTAGGAAGTTTATCTCCTGAAATTAATCCATTGGTTTATGTTGAACCAAGTACATTCAAAAATTATGATTACACTGGTGAACTGTCATTTGGATGGGCTATTTATTTAGATAATTCAAATGTTAGCACCAATGATTCTTTAGTTCCCGCAACACAACAACTCAAGCATTATTTTAGAACACTTTTTAATATTTCAACTGATAATTATGTTGAAACTGACATCAGTAAGAAATTAGTAGTAAGACATATTAAGAATTTCCTTGTCCAGCATCCATACACAGATAAGTTGGTTGTAAATTTATTCAATGTAGGAGATGCAAGTATATTTTCAGATTCTTTTGTAGAAATAGGTAAAAATCCAGATTATGTAGACATCAAATTTGAAGTTCGTATTTTTATCGGAGGTGATTCCATTATAGAACACGGTAAAGCATTAAAGAACTTATTAAATCCGGAAACTAATATTTCTGAAGAAGCTGAATTGTTTTCTCAACCTTCTAAAAATAGATTGTTTCCGAAATTAAGATTCTCAATTAATAATATTAATGAGTACCTGCAGACTCCTTCAAAATATGGAGCTCATTTAAGTTTTTTAGTTAATCCTTTTGCAGTTAATGTTACTCTTTTTAAACCTCATCGGGATATTAAGTCATTTTATTTGAATGGTTTACTATTGGAGCATTCAATAGAAGTTGAAGAGGTTGATGATAATATTAAATGGAACAGATATATTGATGTTGATACAGTTGAAGATTATAAACAAAATATTTTGTGCAGTTCTTTATTTTCATCTTTACAATTTTTTGTTGCCGGTTCACTAGCAATAAATTCGACTGAGGCCATACCATCTATAGAATTAAGACTTTCCAATAGAGACAAGGTATTACTTTCACAATTACATGAGTTTTCCGATTGGGTTATAACTTTTGATAAAAATTTAGGTCCACAAATTTTTGACCAACCTTCAATAGATGGAAACATACCATTCCTTTTAGATTATGTACCTGGAGAGGAAATTTCAGGCATATCTTCTTTCTTAACTACAAAACCATCATCAGAAGTTTTAGGTTTGTTGGGGCCCCATTTTGAAGAATTTAATTTGAATATTCACAATGCTGAAGATGAAAAGAAAATCAAAATAATTCTAGAAGATTTAAGAGCTGTAAGTAGTTCACTTGTATTGCAGCTTAATTCAACAAAGAATAAGGCCTTTGAGGTAATTGGTTCTGCTTTTACTAAGAGAGTTTTGGAGAAAAAAGGGTTTCTTGAAGAAGCAGTTTTAGTACCTATTGACTTACATCAAAATATTTTTGAAAATCTTTCTTCTAATTCAAAAAGTAGAGCTGATAATCTTTTGTTTTCAATTGATAACGACAAACGAGAAATTTCAATATCTATTATTGAAATAAAATGCAGAAAATCTATTGGAGCTGCTGAGAAGGAAGATTTGAAATTGAAAATGAGAGAGCAGATAGAGAATACTATTCTAGCTATAAAGCATCATTTTGATCCTAATGATTATACTTCAGTAGACAGACTTGATCGAGAAATTAAAAACAAGGAATTTAAAGCATTGTTGAGTTTTTATATAGAAAGAGCTTATCGTTATAATTATCTTTCGGAAAATGCTTATAGTACTTATTGTTCATTCCTTCAAACACTTGATGCGGGTTTTAATTTAAAGTTTAATCAATTAGGCTTTATTTTTGATTTTTCATTTGCAAAAAGGCATGAAAAAGAAGTTGTTGATGACAGCCTTACGTTCTTTACTTTTGGCGCAAAACTAATTGAAGATATTTTAGATCCGGATTCAGATTTAAATACTACTAGATTAGAAGAAAAAGAGTTTGACAAGGAACTTGGAGCTGCATTAGGAACAAATGAAGCTTTAAAACCCTTTTTACAAAGATTTAAATCAAAGATTAAGCAGCAACATGATGTAACGGCAATAGTAGAAACTAATGTTGAGAATAAAGATTCAATTATAAAAGATACTACTTCCAATGAAACTAATGGAAATGATAATAACGACGATTTAAATGATGATGATCATGATGATAATGAGACTCCTGTTGTTCCAACACCGGATAGTCCAAATGAAGTTATAAATGAATTAAAGGATGAGGTCATACACGATACTAGTACTCTCGTAAAACCTGATTATGATATTATTGTTGGGAAAAGTTCAGAAAGTCAGCAATTTGGTATTTTAGGAAAGAGTATTCAAAACAAAAAAATTGCTATCGACTTAAGTGAAACCAATACAATAAGTTTGTTTGGTGTACAAGGTGGAGGAAAAAGTTACACTATTGGTACTATAACCGAAATGGTTTTGAAGCAGTTTTCAAACATTAATACTTTGCCATCACCATTAGCCGGAGTTATTTTTCATTATAGTGAGAGTATGGATTATGAACCTGAATTTACTTCAATGATATATCCTAATGATAATAGAACAGAATTACAAAAGTTGAAAGATGAGTATGGTGCTGAACCTGATTCAATCAAAGATGTAATTTTGTTAACCCCTAGAGATAAAATAGAAGAAAGACGTCTTGAATATCCTTCCATTGATATTAAGCCTATCTCGTTTAATTCAATGGAGTTAAATGTTCAAGATTGGATGTTTTTACTTGGCGCTGTTGGTAATGATTCTGCTTATATCAAACAATTGAAGTCACTAATGAGAGAACAAAGAAGAAACATTACTATGGAAGGTTTGAGTGAAAGTGTTGAGTCTTCTGAATTACTTTCAAATGGTCAAAAAGCTTTGGCAAGACAAAAATTGAGTTTTGCAAGAGAATACATTGACGACAGTTTTTATATTCGAGAAATTTTGAAACCTGGAAGATTAATTATCGTTGATTTGAGAGATGAATTTATTGTTAAAGATGAAGCTCTTGGATTATTTGTTATTATGCTTAATATCTTCTCAGGTGTAAAGACCTATAACGATAAACATTTCAATAAATTTATTGTTTTTGATGAGGCTCATAAGTATATGGACAATAAAGATCTTACCGGAAATATTGTTACGGCCATTAGAGAAATGAGACATAAAGGTGTCAGTATTATGATTGCCAGTCAAGATCCACCGAGTTTACCAAATGAAATTATCGAATTGAGCAGTGTTGTTTTATTACACAAATTTAATAGTCCACAATGGCTTAAACACATACAAAAATCAATTACTCAATTGAGTAATTTAACGCCTGCTGATATGAGTATTTTGAAACCTGGAGAAGGATTTTTATGGTCAACAAAAGCTTCTGAACAAAGCATTACTTTGAAACCAATTAAGATTTCCACTCGACCTAGAGTTACAAAACATGGAGGCGCAACAAAACAAGCAACAGGAGATCATTAATGGTATATTCATTCTCACATAAAGGCAAAAGAAAAAGCAATCAGGATTATTTGTTTTCAAAAGCAATCAATTCTGATTGCAATTTACATTTGGTTGTAGATGGAATGGGAGGTTATGAATATGGTGATATTGCTTCCAAACTGGTAGCTGAGAACATTCACACTTATCTGTCAACTGTAAATGAAATTACTGAGAAAGAAATACAAAAAGCAGTTAATAAATCTAATCTAATAATTAAGCAGAAATCAGATGACTTAAAGACAAAAATTGGTGCTACTTTGGGCGGTGCTATTATTTTTAAAAATACAGCATTTTTATTTTGGGTAGGGGACGTTAAAATTATTCATGTGAGTAATAAGGAAGTACTTTTTGAAACACATTCTCACACTTTAATTAATCAAATGATTGATAACGGAAACGTAATTAATAATATTGAGCGATATAAACATGTTGTAACTCGTTCTGTGTATGGAAACATTAAAGATAGTATAATCGATTGTCATTCTATTTCTAATTTACTCCCAAATGATTTAATTATCATTTACTCTGACGGTGTTTCTGATATATTAAATTCTTATCAAGTCAACACTGTTTTTAATTCTTCAAATACAATTCAAGAGGGTATTAATCAGGTTGAAGCTTTGTGTGAAATTGAAGCTAAAGATAATTTCTCGATGATTGTGACTCAAGTTTAATAATTATGAAAACTATTCTTCAACATATTAAAGATTTACCTAGAAGTGAATGGGATTACTATTATGACTTAGGCCAATATAATGAGCTACAAAACCCGTTTTTAGATGAAGATTTTTCACATGAGGATTTTATTTTTCGTTATTTTAAGCGTGGTGGAAAAGTTGAAGTTTTTAATACCATTGGTAGTGATTTTTCAAATTTAAGATATCCAAATCATATTAATTCTGTTTTCTTTTTAGGTCTATTAGTTTATAATAATACTGGGTTAAAAGAAAAATTTAGATTAGGAAATAACGCTCCCGGATATCAAATTTTTCCTTTTATCTGGTTTTTAATTTCTTTATATCATGATAATGCGTATCATATCGAAAAAGATCAAGAATTGATTATAGATAATAATAATTTAACTCAATTACGCACAAATTTCAATATTGAACATTATTTATTCGAAAATAGACTTTGTGGAGTTTCAATAAGTTTAATGGATAGTTGCGAAAATTATTTTAAGTATAGAATTGAAGAAAGTAATGTGATTGATCATGGTATTTTTGGAGGTTTATTACTATACGATAGACTATTAAAAATTAGAAGAAGAAAAGCTAATGCTCATGAAGAGACTCTGTTTTGGGGCGAAGCCTTAGAGGATCAATATAAATTAGCAGCAAGTGCAATTGCTACCCATAATATTTGGATGCCAAAGAAAAACCAACATGAATTGTACTCACATTATGGTTTAAATGACTTGATAAATTTTACTCCACTCAAATTTAATGATTTCAACTTTTTATACCTTCTTGGGATTATTGACACCATTGATCCAATTAAAACTTTTATTGATGATGATGTGAATGAAAAATATATTTTTGAAAACCTAAAAATGGAGTTTAAAAAATCATCTATAGTTTTTTCAGTAGTCGATAATTCAAAATTAGATTTTCAGAAATTGATTAATAAATGTAATTCTTATGTTGGGTGGTTAGATGTAAAAGTAAATTTTGACCATATGAATTTAGAAATTATATTCAGATAACCAGCCTAAAATTTACTAGTATTTTAGACTGGATTTTTTAAATTTTAAGTTCATATTATTTACAACCTAGATAAAATAATTTCAATATTCATATTAGATATTTATCATTTAGTTATCTTTTATCAATTGAATTTGAATCGAAAGCAATAACATTGAACATTTGCCTCATTCTGGACCTCACGCGATTGCCGTATAGTTTTTCGATTTCTGAAGCTGACAAGTTTGTGGTTAAATGTGTAACCGTTTTGTTTTCAATAAATTGTTCGTAACGGCTGATTATGATTTCTGCCATTACATTGCAATCGTTACCAAAATGTTTGATTTGTTGTTCGGCACCAAAGTCGTCAAAACAATAACCGGGTAAACGGATTTGTTTGTAGGTTTTTTGTGTGTAAGGCTGAAGAGCTTCGAAACCGTTTTTAGCGAATTCAAATGAAACTTCTCTGCAGGTTTTTATTTTGTAATCGAATTTTGGATGTATGAATGGTTTTAATAAATGCATTATGGATGTTTTCCCGCAACCAATTTTTCCAGACAATAAGATACCTTTTGAGAGGTCAATATTTAATTTGGCGGCTGTGGTTTCATCCTTAATCGCGTGAATGAGTAGTTTGTGAATTACTGTTAAATCAGATTGATAAATTTTAAATGCTTGTCCGAATTTAATTTTACCTTGGTATTCAAGAAATTCAACACATTTGTTGAAATTGTAATTTCGAATATTGTCAATTACTTCGAAAGTTTCAGCGAAATTTTTACAGCGGTTCGTCATAGTTTTTTTCGTTTTGAGTGTGCAAATGATTTGGTTGAGGTGCGTTAGTAGGTTTAGAATATTTATTACTGTTGAGCATCCAGTTTTTGGCTGCTGCTTTCCAGTTTTTCATTTTGGTTTTTCCGCCAACTAACCAACCGTTACTTTCGAAATAATTGAAAAACTTTTCAGCTTCGATTCGTGTGTGATTATTTTCATGAAAAAACGAGATCACATTTTCTAAAATTGGAATTGTAGAATCAGCTTCATTTTTCTTTTTTTCGCGCAACTTTTTTTCTTCATTTTCTGAATTATTTAATAAATTATTTTCGTTTTTATTTTTTGTGGGTTCTATATCATGTTTATAATGTTTAATATGTTTATTAATGTTTATAGAAGATACTAGCGCTTGTTCAGTACTTGTTTGATGCTTGTTTAGTTCTTGTTCATTAGGTTGTTCAATAACTTGTTCGTTAACTTGTTCATTTTTTACTTTGGTTTTACTACTATTTTTTTTGACTTTTAATTCTTCAGTTAAGTCAATTATGTGGACTAAACTTCCCTTAAATGGATTATAAGATGGTTCGTATTTTATGTAGCCTTTTGCGTCTAAATCCTTAATACATTTATGATATGTTGCGAATGATGCAATTTTGCTTATTCGCATAATTTCTCCTCTACAAATTGAAACAGGATTTTGAAAGCGGTTGTAATTCCAAGATTGAAACAATGCTACATAAAGACTGATGTGAGTAGGGTTGAGGTCGTAATCCTGAGAGACTCTTTCAAAAAATGCTGTAAGGTGTTTTATGTAATTCATGTTTTTAGAATTAAGATATTTTCGCAGTCACATGCTTCGCAAGTTCCATTGCAATTGGTTATATTATTTTCCATATTTATTCATTCAACATTTTTAAAATATCGTCATGTTTGTAATAGAGAATACCGCCAATTTTGCTAGGGGTAAGGGTTCCATTAATACGCAAGTTTTGTAAAGTACCTGGAGAGATTTTTAAGAGTTTGCGAACTTCAGAAGATTTTAGCCATTGGGCTGGTTGTTCTTCTATACCTTGTGTGTTTTTTAATTCTTCTAAAAGTAGATTACCGAAGTTTAGTAAGTCTTTTTTAGTTACCATTTGATGGTTAAGAAGTTCGATGTTTTCCAGTTCTGGAAAGAGTTTTTTTGGATGTAAGTTCATTTTGAAATTGTTTGAATTATTATGGTTCAAAACAACTTCATTTGTGTGAGTTTAATTCACAAGTTGTGATTCAACTTGTGAACGATTTATAAAAAAAGCCAAGTCTGTGACTTGGCTTTTACTTAATATTCTTCTTGTAAGATTTTGTTATTTAAGCTATTAGATAGTGATTGTATGAATTTAGCTTTTGTTTCAGTTTTTCTTCTTTTAATATCAGTATAATGCCTGTAAATACTGTCATCATACTTAATATTGAACGTTTTACATAACTGCATAGCCACTTCTTTTAATTCAACTTCACCATTATTGATTGCTTTTTGTAGATGTAGTGCATAAATAAGTTCTGTAAAATCTACTTTTGTGGCTGTCCAATTAAGATTAGAAATTTCTTCTTTATTTTTTGAATTGCTATTGTTTAGTTCCTCCAGTTTGTTTTCCAGATAAACAATTATTTGCTTCTTTGCGATAATTTCCGATAATGGATATTCCATTTTAGTTGTTATTCTTTCATCAAAAAATAAAAATTGATATTGATCATTATCTTGGGTGTCATTATTTATTCTCAAAAAATATTCTTTGTCGTGATAGGTTGATTCGTTCCTGTAGTATTTGTAGAAATAATATTGTTTTTTGGGAATTTGCGAATGCTTGTCAATTAATTTATTGTAGTAGTCCGGAATTGCTTTTTTAGAATTTGGAAGGTTCAGAAGAATATCAATTTTAAACTTAGTAACTATAATTTTAGCTAAAAGTTCAGCTTTAATATTTTTGAAGAAGTAAATTTCTTCGGATTCGGATTCGAATTCATAATTTCTTAGCCATGAATTGATTTCAGAAGCTTTTTGTTCCAAGCATTTTTTAATTGATTTGAATGTTTTAATTGAGTCTGGAGCTTGTTTGCATATTTGTTTTAATTCTTTTTCGACTTCAATTAATGTAGTAGAATAGTTAAGGCGCATAAAATGTTAATTGGTTTATAATGATACCAAAATAAACCAATTAACATCAAATTTATTGTATTAAAATTCTTAAATATTTACTAAATGTTTTAATTTATTGATTTTGAACCTTTTGTAAAACTACTGGAATATTGTTGAATTTCTGCTTTAAAATCTGCATATCGTCGCTTACTTTTCTATCTAATACCTTAGCATAATGTTGAGTGGTTCTTAAGTTTTTGTGACCGAGCATTTTACTGACTGATTCAATTGGAACACCATTTGTGAGTGTAACAGTTGTAGCAAAAGTATGGCGAGCAATGTGATAAGTTAGTTCTTTATCAATTTTGCATATATCGGCTAATTCTTTTAAATAAGCATTCATCTTTTGATTTGATAAAATAGGTAGCAGCTTATTTTGATTTATGCTTTGTGGATGATTTTCGTATTTTTCAATTATCATTTGAGTTAATGGAAGAATTGGAATCTTTGAAGCTCCATCAGTTTTTTGTCTATGGGTTGAAATCCATTTATCACCATCTATACCTATTATTATATTAGATTTTTTTAGATTGAATACATCGATATAAGCAAGCCCAGAAAAACAACTAAATAAAAACATATCTCTAACTAAATCCAATCTTTGAATGTTTATGTCTTTATTTATTAAAGTTTCAATATCCTCCTGGCTTAAGAATACTCTTTCAACTTCTTTAACTTTACCTTTATAATTAAGGTAAGGATCTTTTTCAATCCATCCATTTACATAACACTGTTTTACTATTTTTCCAAAATTTCTCATATACTTTACTGTAGAGTTGTTATTACAGTTTTTAATTGTTCTCAAGTAGAAATCAAAATCATTTAAAAATGCAATATTTATTTGAGTAATGGATATGTCATTAAGCGAATATTGATGTTTTAAAAATTCCTTGGTATGGCTTAAAGTTGTTTCGTATTTCTTAAAAGTATTAATTGAAAATTCTTTTCCTATTAATTCTTCCATCCTTTTATTATGTTGTTCGAATATTGAAATTAATTTTCTTTGTTTTTCTTCAATACCTAAAAGTTTGTTCTTAAAGGATTGTGCATTAATTTCTACATTATTATTTATTAAGTATTTCTCGGTTTCATAAATTTTATATTTCAGTAAATCAAGATGACCATTTATTAATCTAGCTTCTTCCGAATTACCTTTCATTTTACCAGCTGAAATATTCCATTTTGATTTTTCTACAAAGCGAGAAGTAGATAATTCTATTCTTTCACTATTAATAGTTATTCTTTGGTAAATAGGTAATAAACCATTTTTTGCTGCTTTAGAACTTCTCACATAGAAAAGTAATGATAATTTGTGTTTCATTTTGTGGTGACTTTAATTTATTATTAAATTACTTAATGTTTCAATTTGTGTCAAGATGTTCATTTGTTGTACACCTTGATATGATTGAGCTGAGAGGAAATTCGGGTACCCAAGAAATAAGGATTTTAGGGTACCCGATTTTACCACCTTTTGTTTAAGATTTAATGAATAAATTGAATAGTAGTAAAAACAAAAAAGCCTGTAAATCATAAGATTTACAGGCTTTTAATTTGATTTGATTTGTTTTTAGTGGAGTCGGAGAGAATTGAACAACTTATATTTTGATGTTTTGTTAATAACTTAAATACTATATAATTCAACACTTTAGACAATTTTTTATATTTGCTTATATCAAATTTTTATATCTAAATATATAAAAAACGGCAACTAAAACGGCAACTCTTACCGTGACCCTAAAAGCAAATATATGAAATATACTTTTAAGTTAAAAGCTCCAAACTCAGATAAAGAAACGCTAATTTTATTTACGTGTTCTTTCAAAGAGGAAAATAAGAAGTTTGTCTATTCAACAGGAGAGAAAATAAATCCTAATAATTTCGATTTTAGTAATAAATTTCCATTTGCTTCAGGAAAAAATAGAGCTAAAAATTTTGAATCAATTAAGACACAATTAAATCGATATTCAGATTTATTTTTAGAAACGGTTAGTCTTTATAAAAGAATTAATGAGTCATTTACTTCTCAGATTTTAAAGAAAGCCTTTGACGAAAAATTTAAGAAGACTATTTCAGGTAAGAATGTATTTTTTGATGCTTATGATGTTTTTACTGCTGAAAAAACAAAAGGAAAAGAATGGTCAGCTTCAACAATCAAAAGGTATAAAAATATTAAAAACATATTAGAGAATTTTGAAGAAACAAAAAAGTTTAAATTAACTTTTAGTAAAATTGACCATGCTTTTCACAGAGAGTTTACAACTTATTGTATGGATGATTTAGGACATATTAATAACACTTACGCCCGAAATCTTGGTTTATTCAAAACATTTATGTTTTGGGCGAAGAAAAACAAATATACTTTTAATGACACCTTTACCGAATTTAAAAAAGTGGAGCGTGTAATTACAAATCAAATAGCATTATCTAAAGATGATTTGCAGAGAATTTTTGAGTTTGAATTTGAAAGCAAAAAATTGGAAAGAGTTAGGGATGTTTTTTTGTTTTCGTGTGTTACTGGTATGCGTTATGGTGAACTTTTTTTAGTTTCAAAAAGTAATGTAACTGAAAATGAAATTCTTTTGAAAGAGGATAAAGATAAAAATAAGCCTGGGCGAAATATCCCTTTGTCATATATCTCAAAATTTATGTTAGAAAAGTACGATTATAAACTACCTCTAATTGCTAATCAAAAGCAAAATGAATATGTAAAAGAGATGTTTAAAGTAATGGAATACAATCAAATTGTTCAAAAAATTACTACTAAGGGAAAGGAAAATATAATTGAGGAACTTATGTTTTACAATAGAGTAAGTACTCATACAGGACGTCGTACATTTATTACTATGATGAAGCGAGATGGGAAAAGCGATAAATTAACTGCTTCTATTACAGGGCATACTGATATTAAAACTTTAAATCAATATTATCAAACTGATGATATCCAAGCAAGAGAAGCAGTTGAAGATGTATTTGATATTAAACCAAAATTAAAAGTAGTATAATGGAAATGTCTTTAAATTTTATTAGAACCAGGTTTGATAAACAGCTTGATTCTTTAGGGAAAGAAAATTGTATAGCTTTTTTAGGATTTTTTCTTCTTTTTATAGCTGTTTCATTTAAAGTGAATGTAAATAAAAATGAATATTACTGGTTTTTTATAATAGCATATGGTTATTTCGCTATTTATTTATTAAGATTTTCATTTGAAAGTCTTAAAAAACCTCACAAGAATATTGAAGAAAATTTCATTGAAAACAATTATACTCAAAAGGTTGATGTAGTTACAAATGTTTTAATTAATGATATTTCGCAAAATAACTTTACTGAAAATAATTATATCAATAATTTAGAGTTTGTAACAAATGATTTTAGTGATAAAATAAAAGATAATAATCAAAGTTTAGAAAAAGAAAAGTGTGAAATTAAAAAATTAGACAAGGAATATAAATTTAATATTAGATTAATAAAAAAGATAAATAAGGTTAAATCAAATTTAAAATTAAGTAGTAAAACCGATTTTGCAATTTTGTTTTTATATGTTCAACACTATGTTTTAATATCTAAGATTAGTAATTCCGAAATGATTAGGCAAATTAATAATTTATTTGAATTTGAACAATTCTCTGATGCTTATTACAGTCAAATTTCAAATGATTTGTTTGAATGGAAGGATGATAATTCAATGATAAAGAGTGTGGAAAATGTTTTAAAAGGTTCAAAATATTATGAGAAATTTAATGAGATTATGTTAAGTTTCAAGAATCTTAAGTAATATAACCTTCATTTTATATGAAATTTACTTTACATATACTTATATAAAGCTTTGTAAAGTATAATCAGTCATATCATTGCAATGAATTTCAAAACAATGTTATTATGACTTACGCAAATCCATTTGAAGCAATTCATTCAGAGTTAAATGAATTGAAAGGTTTAGTAAAACAAATTCTTACTGCACCTAAAGAAGATTTATCTTCAAAAATGTACACCGTTAAAGAAGCTGCTGATATTTTAAAAGTAGACAAGCAAACGATTAATAACCACATTCTTCGTGGGAATATTAAAGCGACTACTATTGGTCGTAGAATACTTATTAATCATAATGAATTATACAATTCGTTAAACGAAGTAAAATCCGTAAAATATAAAAGACAAGTATAGAACTGCAATTCTGTACTTGTCTTTTTACGTTTAATCCTTTTGTATACTGCAAATATACAAAATAATCCATAATTGTATATGAGTAAAACTGCTATGTATCTACGTATTGGTACAACTTACTTTAAAAAATCAAATTTTCCCACGCTTACAGGCGATAAAATAGAAACATTAATTCCTTGGAGTCCTGAACTAATTAGGCAAGACCATGGAAAAGATGCGTTATCAAAAATTGAAAAATTTGATGGCTTTATTTGTTATCCAGAAAACCGACCTGAACATTATCTAAAAATGGTTGAAGGCTATTACAATACTTATCATCAAATGAGTAAAAAGCCTGTTCCAGGAGAAATTAAAAACACGATGGTTTTTCTTAAACATATTTTTGGGGAACAATTGGAATTAGGTATTGATTATCTTCAGATTTTATACTTAAAACCTTTACAGATATTACCAATTCTGTGTTTAGTTTCTAAAGAAAGAGCTACTGGTAAATCAACATTTTTAAAATGGATGAAGGAAATTTTTGAATTGAATCTAACTTACATCACTAACGATTCGTTTTCAAGCAATTTTAACGCTGATTGGGCATCAAAATTACTTATTTGTGTAGACGAAGTCCTTTTTCAAACCGAACAGCTTACAGAACGTATTAAATACCTTTCTACAACGAATGTAAATAAAATTGAAGCTAAAGGAAAGGATAGGAGAGAAATTGAGTTTTTCGGTAAGTTTATTTTATGTTCAAATAACGAAACTTCATTTATTAAAATTGATCCTGATGAAATCAGGTTTTGGGTTCGTAAAATAAACCCTTACGAAAAAGAAGATGTTTACTTTTTGAGTAAGCTACTTTCAGAAATTCCACATTTTCTAAATTTTCTTGCAAATAGAAAACTCTCAACTGAAAACAGTTCAAGAATGTGGTTTACACGAGAACAAATAAAAACCGATGCTTTGACTAATTTAATCAGGCATAATTGCAATAAACTGGAAACGGAATTGTGCAATATGTTGATAAATATTATTGAGGTTTTAAATGTTGAAGTACTGGATTTTACTTTAAGTGATTTACAAAACGCTCTAAATAAATTCAGAATAAAATATGATGCTACTGAAATAAGAAGAATAATTCGAAAGAAATGGTGTCTGCAACAACAAGAGAATCCAAACAAGTACGAAAAGGTATTTGTAACCCAAGATTTAGACATTGGATTTAACCCATCAAAAGGAAGGTTTTATTCAATTTCAAGACAATTTTTACTTGAAAAAGTGTAGAAGTGTAGACAAACTTCATTAAGCCCAGTAATAGTAAGGGCTAACGTGTCTACACTTTTGTCTACACTTTTTCAATTAAATAAAAAGTGTAGACAAAAAGTGTAGAATATCATTGTTTTTGTCAAAAGTGTAGACAAAGTGTAGACGCCGAACCATTAATGTTTTCAATAGTTAACAAGGTTTGTCTACACTTCTACACTTTCTACACTTTTTTTTAACCAATTCTGAAACTAAAAATGAACATAGAAAAAGCGAAGCAAATTCCAATAGAATTAGTGCTACAAAAAATGAATTATACACCATCAAAAACTAACGGATTTGATGTTTGGTTTATAAGTCCTTTTCGAGATGAAAAAACACCCTCTTTTAAAGTTAACACTAAAATTAATCGATGGTACGACCACGGACTTCAGAATGGCGGAAACGTTATAGATTTTGTTTCCATTAAATTCAATTATACCATTTCTGAAGTATTAATTTTTTTAAAAAATTATTCGGATGAAACTATTTTTTCTTTTCAAAAGCAAAAAAATATTGAAACAAAATTTATTGAAAGTAAAACTAAAATTAAAATCATTAAAGTAATTGAAATACAACATTATGCTTTAAAACAATATTTAGAAAACAGAAAAATTTATCATTACGAAAACGAATCAAATTTAAAAGAAGTGCATTATGAAGTAAATGGAAAAAAATACTTCGGAATTGGGTTTCGAAACAGAAGTAATGGATTTGAAATTCGTTCTAAATATTCAAAAATTTGTATCGAAAAAAAGGATATTACTTTAATAAAATTGGTAAAAGGTGATAAAAACAAATTAAGAATATTTGAAGGTTTTTTTGATTACTTATCGTTCATAAATTTAGAAAAAAAATCAAGTGATTATTTAATTCTTAATTCAATAGCAATGATAAATCGGTGTGATGAAATTTTATCAAAGTATGATGAAATTGAATTGTATTTTGATAATGATGAATCAGGAAATTTATATACAAAATTGACTTTAGAAAATTTTAAAAATGCAATCGATTCTAGAAAATTTTATGAGGACTTTAAAGACTTAAATGAATGGCTTATTAATGCTCATTTATAAGGGTGGTTTAAGATACGCAAGACGGAACGGAGTGAGCCTCCATTCTACCAGTAAATACGACATTAGTTTTTTGAATCTTACGGAAATAATACGGAAATATAATTTAATTAATTTATAATCAATAATTTAACAATACGGAAATGAAAAAAATGACACAAAATAAAGACATCCGTTTATCGGGAACTTTAACAGACAGATGGGTAACATTACAAAACAGATTTGGTTACAAAACCAATATTCATTTAATTGAAGATATGATGTATTTTTTTGAAACAAATCCAGTAAATCCAAAACAAAGTTTTGGTGGACTTTTGAAAAAATTAGAAGATAAAATGATTGAATTTAATTCAGATAATAATAGAGTTATTGCAATTGTGCGTAACATTGAAAAGAATAAAATTGATTCAATCTATAGATATATAAGTGGAGAAGTTACGGGTGATTTAAGAGCAATAAAAAAGAGAATATTACTTTCAGATGAGTTTAAAAAGCCAACAGAAAATAATCACGAAATTCAAAAAGAGGCTGAAGATAAAGTTACAAAGTTGCTTACAGATAAATATGAAAAAAAATTAAATGATAGTAGAAATGAATACATGAACTTAAAAAAAGAACAGGATATTATTACATTAGAAAACGCCAGAATTTTAAACAAACTTACTAAATTAAGTAAAATTTATTCTGTTGAAAAATCTACTTTTAGTTCTAAAAATAAAATTGTTTTCGAAATGAGTGAAAGTGATTTTTTAGAATTAATTTCTTTGAAATAATATTTTAAATTTATTTAAGCGGTAATTTTTTTGTAGTGTAAATTTTCAAAATGGATTTGTATTCTTGTTCTGAAATTTGAAAAAATTTTGAAAATTTTGTTTCATATAAATCAGCGAAATATAATTTGAAATAGATAAGAATAAATAAATTCAATTGGTTGTCAGATTGATAATAAAGCAACATTTTTAAGAACTCAGCTTGAATATTATCAGGCTTATTTTTGAATTGTTTTTCAATTTCCATTGCGAAAAAAAATAATAACACATCATAACTATTTTTGTCCTCTAATATGGTATCAATGATTTTTCCTCTATCTTCATAGTCCAGGTTAAGTAATTGAATTTTAAATATGTCAATTAATTTTGAATTCAGGACTTCGTCAGTTGATGCACCAGTTTTGTTGCTCTCAATAAAACTTTCAGATAGCTTGATATAACCAGAACTAAAATCTGGAGTATTAAAATCTTGAAACAATAAATAGTTTAGGATTTTCTTAAAAGCTGTTTTACTGCTTTTTTGTGTTGCTTTTTCTTTCATAAGTACCAAAAAAATGCGTGAAGCAATAGCCATCAGTAAAAGAGGTACTAGGAGACCCAACAACCAAATGACTACGCCCACGCAAGTATTTTGCACAGGCGTAAGTCCATTAAGTTTGGTTGTTGAGAAGATTCCTAGTTTTCTTTTACCAAATTAATAGCTTACGCGCTTAAATATATTTTCTGCTGTAAAAATAGTGAAAATCTAAACTAATTCTTTTTAATCAGTCATCTTTCTTTTATCAACAATTTAAAATTTGTAAATTATAGGTTTGAAAAAAACAAATAGCTGGATTTACTTTTTCATTACCTTTTACGGATTTCCACATTTTATTATCATCTCTTTGTTTACTTTTGTTTACACTAGTAAGCAAAAATAGCAAGATTAAAAATCAGGTAGTTTTACGTATTGTAAATGCTTGTTTTTTCGCTATTTTTGAAAGCTTATTTCATTCAAATAGTATTAAGATTTAAATAAATGTCAAAAGAAAAGATAAACCTTTCACAATTAGAACAATACCTATCAAAAGCTGCCTGGATTCTAAAAGGACCTGTAGATGCTTCTGATTTTAAAATCTATATATTTCCACTTTTATTTTTCAAAAGATTGTCTGACGTATTTGATGAAGAGTATCAAATTGCCTTAGACGAATCAGATGGAGATAAAGAATATGCTTTATTACCAGAATTTCATAGATTTATAATTCCTGATGGTTGTCATTGGAATGATGTAAGAGAAAGTACAACGAATGTTGGTTTAGCAATTGAAAAAGCATTACGTGGTATAGAACAAGCTAATCAAGAATATTTGTATGGTATTTTTGGTGATGCACAATGGAGTAATAAAAATAAATTGTCGGATAGATTACTAACCGATTTAATTGAACATTTTTCTCAATATAGTTTATCTAATTCACTAGTTGAACCTGATATTTTAGGTCAAGCCTATGAATATTTAATTAAGCATTTTGCGGATTTAACAAATAAAAAAGCAGGTGAGTTCTATACACCTCGTTCTGTAGTTCATTTACTAGGATTGATATTGGATCCTCATGAAGGAGAAACTATTTACGATCCTGCATGTGGAACTGGCGGTATGCTATTGGAATGTGTAGACCATCTAAAAGACAATAATGAAGATTATAGAACATTACAATTGTATGGTCAAGAAAAAAACTTAACTTCAAGTTCTATTGCTCGTATGAATATGTTTTTACACGGCATTGAAGATTTTCAAATTGCTCGTGGCGACACCTTGAAGAATCCTGCTTTTTTTGAAGCTGATGGATTAAAGACTTTTGATTGTGTCATTGCTAATCCTCCTTTCTCATTGAAAGATTGGGGTGCAGATATTTGGGTTAATGATCCTTTTGGAAGAAATATTGCTGGCGTACCACCACAAGGTAATGGTGATATGGCTTGGGTGCAACACATGATTAAATCTATGAATGCTAAAGGAAGAATGACAGTTGTTTTACCTCACGGTGCATTGTTTAGAAAAGCATCGGAAGGAAAAATTCGTGAAGCTTTATTAAAGAAAGATGTCTTAGAAGCTGTCATTGGTTTAGGCCCTAATATTTTTTACGGTACTCAGTTAGCCGCTTGCGTTTTAGTTTTCAAACAACAAAAAGAAAAACACAAACAAGGAAAAGTATTGTTTATAGATGGTTCTGAACAAGTAAGAGTTGGTAGAGCGCAAAATTTCCTTGAACCACAAAATGTGCAGCAATTGTTTGATTGGTACAGCCAGTTTGCAGATGTAGAAAATTTTGTAAAAGTTGTTAGTATAGATGAGATTAAAGAGAATGATTATAACCTAAATATTCCACTTTATGTGGAAAAAATTATAGAAGATAATCTTCCTTCAGTTGAAGAAGCTCTTATCGATTTGAAAAAATCTTGGGATGAAAGTTTAAAAGCGGAAGAGAAATTTAAAACAATATTAAATCAATTTATTTAGATGACCCAAGAAGAATTTGTAGAAAAAATACACGCTCATACCAGAAATGCTAAGAATTTGATTGAAGGTGATGGAGGTTATAATATTAAACGTGGTATGGCACACGTAACTTCAGGCTATGTTGAAGATTTATTTGCTTTATACGTTGCTAAAAAGGTTGACAGATCTGATTTATTGTATTTGGTTGATAAGGTTACTTCAATTCGTTTTAGTAAAAATGGAAAAGCTACAACTTTCAAGCCCGATTTGTCTATTATTAATCCTGATAATGTTTTGACGCATTATTTTGATTTAAAAACCAATTTAGGATGGAACAGAGATTTGGCAACATACCTTAAAAACAAAAATGAGTTTATCAATAAAATCAAAGGTAGAAAAGCTTGGATTCATTTTGATAATGATAATGTTCAAGAAATTACAATTTCAGATAAACTAAAGTATAAGATGGTTGTTGTTTATGGATGGAATATAAATAAAAATCAAATGGAAGAAAACATTCGATTAGCAAGCGAGTATGAAAATGTAGAACTTTATGTTTTGAATAAAGTTGATGAAAACAAAAAGTTAGTGATTGGTAATCAGGATTTTGAACGATTACATATTGAAACTTTAAATCTTTGTAATTAAATGACCCAACAACAATTAGAAAAATATCTTTGGGGTGCTGCTACTGCATTACGAGGTACCATAGACGCTGGAGATTACAAACAATATATATTTCCTCTTTTGTTTTTTAAACGCATTTGCGATGTGTATGATGAAGAATTTGAAAAAGCATTAGAAGATAGTGATGGCGATTTAGAATATGCTGCATTTGCTGAGCATCATCATTTTTTGGTGCCAGAACAAGCACGTTGGAAAAAAGTACGTGAAACTACTGTAAATATTGGTATGGCTATACAAGAAGCTATGCGTGAAATTGAAAAAGCCAATCCAGAAACTTTGTTTGGAATTTTTGGTGATGCCAGTTGGACAAACAAAGACCGACTTTCAGATGCTACATTAACCAACCTTATTGAGCATTTTTCGCAACACCAATTGAATCTTAAAAACGTTCCTGACGATAAATTAGGTAATGCTTACGAATATTTAATAAAAGAGTTTGCCGACGATAGCGGACATACTGCAGCAGAATTTTACACGAATAGAACCGTTGTAAAGTTAATGACAATGATTATGGACCCGCAACCAGGCGAAAGTGTTTACGATCCAACCTGTGGAAGCGGTGGTTTATTGTTAAACTGTGCTTTACATTTGAAAGAAGAAGGCAAAGAATACCGCAACTTAAAATTGTACGGACAAGAAATTAATTTGATTACATCAGCCATTGCACGAATGAACATGTTTATGCACGGGATTGAAGAATTTGAAATTATACGTGGCGACACTTTAGCCCAACCAGGATTATTAGAGAATGACGAACTAAAAAAATTCAACGTCATTTTAGCCAATCCGCCATATTCCATTAAGGCTTGGGATAGAAAAAGTTTTGAAACCGACCCTTATGGACGTAATCTTTGGGGAACACCTCCACAAGGTTGTGCCGATTATGCTTTTCAACAACACATACAAAAAAGTTTGAATCCAGATAACGGACGTTCTATTTCACTTTGGCCACATGGTATTTTGTTTAGAGATTCCGAAGCCGAAATGCGCCGCAAAATGGTAGAAGAAGATTTGGTAGAATGTGTAATTGGTTTAGGACCTAATTTGTTTTACAACTCACCTATGGAAGCGTGTTTGTTGATTACGAATAACAATAAACCAAAAGAAAGAAAAGGAAAAGTTTTAATTGTGAACGCTTTAAAAGAAGTGAAACAAGAAAAAAACATTGGTTACTTAGAGAAAAACCACATTCAAAGAATTTATAATTCTTATAAATCATTTACTGATGAAGATGGGTTTTCAAAGATTATTTCAAATGAAACTGTTATAGAAAACAAAGGAAGTTTGAACATCGCTCAATATCTTAGCAATGTAACAATTGATGTAAATAAAATGTCTTTTAATGATGCTTTTTCTAATTGGGAAACCAATTCTGAAAAACTAAAAGAAAGCATGGATGAATTATTTCAAATCTTAAAGTAATGGAAGCAATAATGACAAAAATAGATTTGAATAACTTAGATAAATCAACTTGGATGACTTTTACTTTTGAAGAAATTGCATCTAAAGTTTCTGAAACGATTGATCCCAACAAAACAGAACTTGAAATTTATATAGGTTTAGAACATATTGATGCTGAAGATATTCATATTAGAAGAAAAGGAAGACCAGATGATGTAAACGGTCAAAAACTGAAATGCTATCCTGGAGATGTTATTTTTGGCAAACGTAGAGCGTATCAACGCAAGGCTGCTATTGTAGATTTTGAAGGAATTTGCTCGGCTCACGCATTTGTGTTGAGAGCCAATCAAGAAGTAATTGACCCTAATTTATTTCCTTTCTTTTTACACTCCGATCAGTTTATGCACCGTATGGTAGATATTTCTGTAGGAGGGCTTTCTCCTACTATTAATTGGGGGGACTTAAAACACCAAGAATTCCAACTACCACCCAAAGATCAACAAGCCCAATTAACAGATTTGCTTTGTGCTATGGATGAAGTGATTGAGAAGGAAAAATTATTATTAGTTGAGATTAAACAATTTCTTCATGTTAAGATGATTGAATTGTTAAATGGATACAATCTAGTAAGTGATAAAACTAAATTGCCTAATGGTTGGACAATTAAAAAAATATCTGAACTTGGTAAATTAAATACAAGTAGTGTTGATAAGAAAATCATTGAAAATGATAAAATGATAAATCTTGTTAATTATATGGATGTTTATTCTAGTATGGATAAGAAAATTGATAATAGAATAAATTTTATGAGAGTAACTGCAAATGAAAATCAGTTAATTAAAAATCAATTAAAAAAAGGAGATGTCTTATTTACTCCAAGTTCAGAAACTTCAGACGATATTGGTCATTCAGCTGTTGTTTATGAAGATTTAGTAGACACATTACATAGTTATCATTTAGTTAGATTGAGTTTTAAGGATGAAATGGATTTAAACTTTAAAAGGTTCATTTTTAATAACCCAAAAGTATTATACCATTTTGCTATTCTTTCAAAGGGAGTAACAAGAATGACTCTAAGCCTTGAAGATTTCAATAATACAGAAGTAAGAATACCTTCAAAAAAAGAACAAATTGAGATTGCGGAAAAATTATCATTGATTTTGAATAATAAATTTTTCGTTGAAAATAAAATAAAAAGTTCAGAATCCTTACAAAAAAGTTTAATTAATCAGGTGTTTTAAAATAGAAAATTATGGCAAAAACAACAACCGATAAAATAGGAATTGATCTAAAAGGAAGAGTAAATAGATTAAAACTGGCAGAGCGTAACATGCTTCTTCCATTGTTTGAAGCCATAGTTAATTCTATTCACGCAATTGAAGATACAAAAAATCCTAAAGGAGAAATAAATATTAAACTTGTTCGCTCCTCACAATCAAGTATAGAGTTTGAAGGAGGAAGGTCAACACCTGAGATTATCAGTTTTGAAATAGAAGATAATGGTATTGGTTTCAATGAAGATAATTATGAATCATTTAAAAGAGAATATTCAACTCACAAAGCTGATAGAGGTGGTTTAGGTATTGGTAGATTCATATGGCTAAAAGCTTTTCATAATGTATCTGTTGAGAGCATTTACTATGAAGATTCTAAACCAAAAAAAAGAAATTTTTCTTTTAATCTTAGAACAACAGATGGAATTGAAGAACCAAATATAGTTCCTGTTGATGGTAAACCTGAGAAAAAAACTTTAATAATCCTTAGTGGCTACAAAGATCCATATAAATCAAAGTGTCCAAAACGAATTGATACAATTGCCAATAGAATTATTGAACATTGTTTAATTTATTTTTTAAATGAAAATTGTCCTAATATAAATTTATTTGATGGTTCAGATAAAATTAATCTGAATAGTTATTTTGACAAATTGACAAGTGGAAATAGATTTACAGAAAAGTTTAATGTAGGTCAAAATAGTTTTAAAATCACACTTTTGAAATGGTTTGAACATGAAGAATTTACATTTCATAGGATTTCAATGTGTGCCAATAATAGAGAAGTTGAACACTTCAATATCAATAAAGTACTTCCAGATGTTAGTAGCAAAATCAAAGATGATATAACAACTCAAAATTACCTAATTGTAGGGTATATTGAAGGTGAATATTTTGATAAAAACATTAATGATGAACGAACAGAAATTACGTTTAGTAAAAATGGAATTTTGGATGAGGAATTTATTTCAGAGAGCGATTTACACAAAGAGCTTGTTCCAGTTATTAAAAAACATTTTAACGAAGAAGTAGAAAAATTTAAAGCTGAAAAATTAGAAAGAATTTCAGATTTCATAGCAGAAAAAGCACCACAATATAGAATATTAAATAAGTATGTTGAATCGTTTGACGATGTAGTAGTTACTGATAACACTAGTGAACAAGATTTAGATTTAAAATTATACAGACTTTTACAAGATGTTGAATTTAGCTCAAGAAAAGACGTTATTTCGGTTTTAACTGAAGACGATAAAAATGAGAGTGCAGATGTTTTAAAACAAAAATATTTGAAGATATTTGAAGAGCTTACTGATTTGAACAAATCTAAACTTTCACAATATGTTGTTCATAGAAAATACATTTTAGAGTTGTTTGAAAAATCACTAGGATTAAATGCTCAAGGAAAATATGAATTAGAAGATACAGTTCACAGCATTATATATCCTACAAAAACGACTTCAAATGAAATAGATTATAACAATCAAAATCTTTGGATTCTAGATGAACGATTAAGCTTCCATACTTTTTTGTCTTCTGATAAAGCATTAAATACAATAAAAGATTTTGAAGGAGGTTCAAAAGATAGACCTGATTTAATGATATTCAACAATCCAATTTCATATATTGAAGGTGATGAAGCTCCATTTAATTCTGTTGTTTTAGTAGAGTTTAAAAGACCAATGCGAAAAGGTTATGATGAATATAAAGATAATCCGATTGTTCAATTATATGATTACGTTAGAGATATTAGAAAAGGAAAAAAAATGACAACTGATGGTAGAACCTATGATATAAATGAACATACAAGATTTTACTGTTACTTAGTTTGTGATATAAATGAAAAGATAGTTGAATATTCTGAAAATGCCCAACTTGAAAGAACTTACGATGGACTTGGTTTTTATGGGTACAATAAATCATTAAAATGTGTGATTGATGTTATGCCTTTCAATCAAGTATTATCAAATGCTAAGAAAAGAAACAAAGTACTGTTTAATAAGCTAGGGATATAATGAAATGGTTTGAAGCTGATACTATTTGGGGTTCTCTTTACAAAATAACTACTAAAGAAGATTTTGTAGAAAAATTTGTTGTAGAAAGTAAATTTCATAATAATGTTCCCAAAGATATTGTTGATGCTTTTGAAACAGTTAGTTATTTATTGGCAAATTCCTATTACCATTACAACTTATTAGATGTAGCATTAAATAAAATGCTTTTGATAATTGAAATGGCTGTAAAGCTCAAAGCTAAAGAGTTGAACATTCCATTAAAATTACCGCCAAATAAACATGGAAAAGCTATTGACAAAAAGTTATTTAAATTAATTGATGAAGTTTGTAAAGAAGCAAAACTTGAATTTTTAATTCCTGATTTTGATAGGGCGAGAAATTTAAGAAATAGTTTCATGCATCCAGAAGGGTATTCTGTAATGGGTATATTCTCAGCTACAAAAAAGAACTTTGTTCATTTTAATAATGTAATCAATCAACTTTTTTTAAATTCAGATGAGATTAGTTTATTGGTGTCAAATAGAGCTGTATTGAAAGAAAAGTTTGAAGCCTTTAAAGAAAATTTTTCTTCAAAACTTTTCATTCTAAATGATTCTAATCAAAAGGCTTTAATTAATGATATTCATTATCATAAGTATTTTGCATTTGATCAAAAAAAATTATTGTTTTTATTGGTTAATCCTTTGTTATTAGATGTTTATGATAGATTAACTAATCACAAGTTTGGAGCGCCTTATTTATTAATTCTAAAAGAATTTGACTTTAGTAATTCCAAAATTACTGGTGTTGATTTAGATAATAACCAAATTGAAATTTATGAAACTGAGAATCCCTTAGATTTGGAGCAGTTAAAAGTATATTTAAATGAAATGGAACTAGTTTCTGTGAGTGATAAGCAGCTTTTTAATGCTCATCGCTCATCTGAAGTATTATGGAAAATAGATAAAACTGTTTATGATTACTCTTGGAAATAAGAAACAAAATGATTTAAGTTTAATTTATGTAAAAAACACACAAAAAAAGCTAATTAAACCTTAAAAAGTATTTTTTAAACGGAATATTTGTTAGATTTGTGCTATAATTTAAAAATTAGCGATTATGATACTTCAATTAAAAGTTAAAAACTATCGTTCATATAAAGATGAAACTATTTTTTCAATGGAAGCAAATAATTCATCTTATAAATCATTTAATGTATGTCAAATACAAAATGATAAACAAGATTTTAAATTGCTAAAATCTGCTGTTATCTATGGAGCTAATGCTTCTGGTAAATCTAATATTATTAGAGCTTTATTTGAGTTAACTCATTTAATATTAAATAAACCTGTTATTGAACAAAAAATTAGAATCTACAATCCATTTTTATTTGACACAAATTCAAATAATAAACCAACAGAATTTGAATTAAGATTTATAGGACCAAATAGTATAAAATATGAATATAGAATATCAATTCATAATAATACTATATTGGAAGAAGATTTAAATTTTTATCCAAATGGTAAAATTACAAATCTTTTTTCAAGAAAACCTTTTAATCCAGAGACACATTTTCAAAAAGGTGTTTTAGGTGATTTATACAAAAAGAAAGAATATAATATTTTTGAAAATCAATTATTATTATCAAAATTTGGAGATGATGAACCACACGAATTGTTGACAGAAGTGTTTTTATATTTTAGAAAATATAGTGTAATTAATGCCACTAATAAAATTCATAGACAATCTATAGAAACAGAATTAACTGATTATTTATATAATAACGAAACGATTAAAGATCGATTATCGAAATTAATTAAGGGAGCAGATACAAAAGTTAATAATATTTTAATTGTTAAAGAACAAGATAAATTATCTAGAAGTTTTGCTAAAGAGAATTACTCTGTTTTTGGTATTCACGATGTATATGATAAAGATGTAGTTTTAAATGAATATAATTTACCTTTAAAAGAAGAGTCAGTTGGAACACAATCTTTATATTATATTGGTGCTGAAGTTCTGAAAGTTTTAGATAATGGCGGAGTCATGGTGGTCGATGAATTAGACACAAGCTTACATCCTTATTTGACTAAAATGATTGTAATGCTATTTCAATCAGAAGCCACTAATCCAAAAAATGCTCAATTAATTTTTACTACTCATGATGTCTCTCTTTTAGATAGAGATTTAATTCGTCGAGATCAAGTTTGGATAGCAGAAAAAAATGAAAAAGGAAGTACTGACTTATATTCTTTACAGGATTTTGAAGGACTAAGAGAAGATACACCATTTGAAAAATGGTATTTGGCTGGTAAATTTGGAGGATTACCTCAAATAAAATCGATTGAATCTTTATTCGAATAATGTATGTCACAACATTTTAGAAAAACCATACTAATTGTTTGTGAAGGAGCAAGAACAGAACCGGACTATTTTAAAGAGTTCCGTGATATTATTATTGAAAAGGATAAGACTATTTTTATAACGATAGATCCAATACCAAAAGATGATAAAATAAAAGAAGAAGAAGAAATAGCACAGAAAATTAGAGAAGGTGGTAGAAGTAGAACTTTAAAAAATCCTCAGATTCAATTTCCAGATTTAGAAGTAGAAGAAGAGTATTTAACACAACCAATTTACTATGTGCGAAAAGCTCAATTAGGTCTAGTTGATTCAGTTTATGATGAAGTCTGGGCAGTATATGATAAAGATGGGCATGCAGCACATGAACAAGCTTTTGATTTAACCAATAATGTAATTGAGGGGAAAAAAGTAAATGTAGCTTTTAATAGTATAGCTTTTGAATACTGGGTTTTACTACACTTTGAAAGTAATAGTACTGCTTTTCAAAAATCAATGTGTAGAACTAATTTACCTAATGATAAAAAGGATTATCATTTTTGTGGAGAAAACACACACGCTTTAGATTGCCAAGGCGTTTCTTGTGTTTGTGGTAGAATTGTAAATCAAAACTATCTTAGTTATATTGGAGGTAAAAAAGAATTTCTTTTTTCTGATTATTTTGGAAATGTTAACCATGCTATTGAAAATGCTGTAATATTGAGAAATAGTTATATTGGTAATCAAACACCAATATATGATTTAAACCCATATACAAATACATATAGAATCGTTTTCAAATTATTGCAACTACCTGAAACAGATTATACTTGGTTTGACTTTACTGAAGTCCAAAGTGTTGACTTTTTTTCATATAGTTTTGAAATTCAAAATCCTATAGTAAAAATAAGTGTGATAAATACAGAGCTTCAAAGAAATTTTCTAAACGTTAACGATATATGTTTAATCTCTAGTAATGGCGATAAATTAGATTGTGGAATAAGACACTTGATGGATAGTAATGAGAATTATAATTTTGAAATTGACTTAAATACAATCCGAAATTTCACTCCATTTTTTATTGGTATAAGAAAAAATGAGCAGGAATATTACATTACAGAACTACCTATTTAAATAATTAATATACTATGGCATTCAACGAATTAAACAGTGTAGAGCATTATATCATTCACCAATTAAGTGGTGTGAATCTGAATGCAACAAATTATGTTGCGGAAGATAGATCACCTTACGGTACAGATTGGAAATTCGTTTCCTCATCTAATCTAAATAGAGGAGTAAATGAAGTACTTTTAGAATCAGAACTAAAGGCTGCTTTAATTCGTTTAAATCCAGAAATTAATCAGAATGAGCAGTTTGCTGATGAAGTAATTTATAAATTGAGAGCTATTTTGCTATCGGTTAATCAAATAGGTTTAGTCAAAGCTAACGAAGAGTTTTTCAAATGGATGTGTGGTGATAAAACTATGCCATTTGGTGAGAATAATCGTCATGTTCCTATTAAGTTAATTGATTTTGATGATATATTAAACAATACTTATTTAGTAACCAATCAATATCGTGTTCATAGTAGAGAAACAAAAATTCCAGATATTGTACTATTAATAAATGGATTGCCTGTAGTTGTGGGGGAAGCAAAAACTCCAATACGTCCTTCAGTTAGTTGGTTAGATGGTGCTCATGAGATTCATGATATTTATGAAAATAGTATACCTCAATTGTTTGTTCCTAATATTTTATCTTTTGCTACTGAAGGAAAAACATTTTATTATGGAGGTATTAGAACTCCATTAGAATTTTGGGCACCTTGGCGAATTGATGATGAAGAAGATAAATTAGCGAAACAATTAGGTTTAGGAGAGATTGGTAAGGAACTCTCTAATTTGTTACATCCAGTACGATTATTGGATATCTTACAAAATTTTTCATTATTTACTTCAAACAAAAAGAAACAACGAATAAAAATATTATGTCGCTTTCAACAATATGAAGGTGCTAATAAAATTGTAGAAAGAGTTAAAGAAGGCAAAATCAAGAAAGGCTTAATATGGCATTTTCAAGGTTCTGGTAAATCTTTATTAATGGTTTTTGCAGCACAAAAGTTGCGAAAAATGCAAGAACTCAAAAGTCCAACTGTTATTGTTTTAGTTGACAGAACTGACTTAGATACGCAAATTACAGGAACATTCAATGCTGCAGATATTGCTAATGTAGTAACAACTGAAAGTATTTCTGAATTACAAACATTATTAGAAAGAGATACTCGAAAAATAATTATTTCTATGATTCATAAGTTTAGAGATGCTAAACCTGATATGAATACTAGAGATAATATCATTGTATTAGTTGACGAAGCTCACAGAACTCAAGAAGGTGATTTAGGAAGACAAATGAGAGCGGCGTTGCCTAATGCTTTCTTATTTGGATTGACAGGTACACCAGTTAATAAAGCGGATAAAAATACATTTTGGGCTTTTGGAGCTTCAGAAGATGAAGGTGGTTATATGTCACGTTATACTTTTCACGATTCAATTAGAGATTCTGCCACTTTACCCTTGCATTTTGAACCTAGGTTAGTAGATGTACATGTGGATAAAGAAACTATTGATAAAGTTTTTAAAGTCTTCAAAGATGAAGCTGCTTTAACTGATGAAGAAGCAGATGCCTTAAATAAAAAATCAGCTAAAATGGCTGCATTCTTAAAATCTCCAGAACGAGTTGCTAAAATTGTAGAAGATATTGCTAAACATTTTAATGAAAAGGTATTGCCACATGGCTATAAAGCTATGATTGTTACACCAGACCGTTATGCATGTGTTCAATACAAAGAAGAATTAGATAAATACTTTGCAACTGAAGCAAGTAAGGTCGTGATTTCTACAACTGCAAATGATGATTTTGAGTTTAAACAAAAATGGGGATTAGATAAAAGTCAGCAAGAGAAAGTTGTAGATGATTTTAATACGGCTAATTCAGAACTTAAATTTTTAATTGTTACAGCTAAACTATTGACAGGTTTTGATGCACCAATTTTACAAACATTATATTTAGATAAATCAATTAAAGACCATACACTATTACAAGCCATATGTAGAACCAATAGATTGTATCCAGGAAAATCATTTGGTCGAATAGTAGATTATTTTGGTGTTTTTGATGATGCTGCTAAAGCATTAGAATTTGATGAAAAAAGCGTAAGTCAAATGATTACTAATCTTTCTGAATTAAAAGAGCAATTACCTGAAGCAATGGAAAAAGCATTGTCTCATTTTATAGGAGTAGATAAAACCATTCATGGCTTTGAAGGATTAGAACTAGCCCAAAATGCTATTAATACTGATGATAAAAAAGATGCTTTTGCAAAAGATTATAAGTATTTATCAAAATTATGGGAATCTTTATCTCCAGATAGAGTATTAGACCAATATCAAGCAGAATATAGATGGTTATCGCAAGTTTTTGAATCTGTTAGGCCATCATCAGATCATATTGGAAAATTATTGTGGTTTACTTTGGGGGCACAAACAACCAAGTTAATTCATGAGAATATACATGTTGGTGAAGTACATCAATTAGAAGAGTTTGTATTAGATGCAGATGTGATTGAAAACATCTTTAATAATCCAGATCCTAGAAATGCAAAAAAACTTGAAAAAATATTAGTAAAGCGTTTCAAAAAAAATGCTGGAAATCCGAAATTCAAAAAGTTGAGCGAACTTTTAGAAGCATTAAGAGATAAAGCAGAACTTGGATTAATAACTTCTATAGAATTTGTAAAGGAATTATGTAAATTAGCGAGAGAAGTACTTCAAGCTGAAAAAGAAGTTGAATCGGAATTACAAGAGAAAACACCACAAGCAGCACTTACGGAATTATTTTTAGAGTTAAAAACAGAGCAAACTCCAGCAGTTGTAGAAAGAATCGTTAATGATATTGATGCAATAGTAAGACATGTGAGATTTCCTGGATGGCAAAAAACAGCTTCAGGTGAAAGAGAAATTCAGAAGTCATTGCGTCAAGCTTTATTAAAATACAAACTACACAAAGAGCAAGTGCTTTTTGACAGGGCCTATGAGTATATAAAAGAGTATTATTAAATTATATAAAATATTTTTGTCACAAATATTTACCAAATTTGTGACAAATTATAATTATTAGATACTCAAACCTTTATATATTACTAATAAATAGAGAGATTAGTAAATAATTAAGGCTAAAATATTTTTCGCAAAATAATATACTTTATTGAGAATTATATCTTTTTATTAAATAATCAAAATGATTGTTATTTACAACAAAAAGACTAATCCTGTATAGAATAACAATCATTTTATATGAATTCTAAAAAGCAAATTATTTTTCCTAAGTACAATTTACTCCTTGAAAAATTAGGTGAAAATATAAAATTGGCCCGTAAAAGAAGAAAGTTGACTACTTTGCAAGTTGCTGAACGGGCTAATATTTCACGTTCCACATTGTACTTAATTGAATCTGGAAATCCAGGTGTAGCGATAGGAGCATATTTTAATGTTTTGAGAGTATTTGGACTTCAAGATGACTTTTTAAAGTTAGCTGCTGATGATATTTTAGGTCAAAAACTTCAAGATATTGAACTTTTATAAGTAAAAGTTATATCTTTTTATACAAATCAATACGGCAACAAAAACGGCAACTGTAAATTAAAAACCCTGTAAAACAAGTACTTTACAGGGTTTTTAGTGGAGTCGGAGAGAATCGAACTCTCGTCCAAACAAGTCATCAAAGAGCTTTCTACATGTTTAGTTTTTGTTTAAATTTTCGACAACTAGCCCGGCCAAAAACAGCCACTAGATGCTTAACTTTATCAGTGTCAGAGCGGATTTAAAGTTTTACCGTTCCTAGGTTTATTTTTACCATTCCTCTTAATCAACCGCCACAAACCAAGGCTTTTGAGAGAAATCCAGCTTCCCAACCTGGTTGGGACATGGCATTATCGTACTATAGTTCGGATTATGCAGCTAAAGCGTAAGTATTTTCGCCGTTTAAAAAGTGTGTATCATTGATATTTACGAGCCAAAAATACAATGCTCGACATGCTTACTTTTTAGTGCCACTCGCTGTCAAAACCAGTCGACCCCATTTTGTAAAATAGTTTTTCAACAAACGCTATTCTTCAAATTCAATGCCAAAGATACTAATTTTCATAATATTTGAAAGGAAACGACGATTTAATTAAATTAGTTTGTTATACCTTTTTTATTTTAAAATTTTCTTATAGAGTTTTAATAAAAATGTTAAAAAAATATGCAAATATCTATAAATAACTTAAAAAACAATAAAGTTGATTATTCTGCTTCCTAATTGTTTATAAAGTAATGGTAATCTTTAATTTTAATTGTTAAATTGTTATATTTGTAAGCTATTGAATAAATAATGTTTAAAAAATGAAGTTCGGAATAATTAAAGAAAGAAAAAATCCACCAGATCGTAGAGTTGTTTTCTCCCCAACAGAGCTTTTGGATTTTAAAAATCAATTCCCAGATGCTGAAATTAAAGTGGAAGCATCAGATATAAGAGTTTTTTCAGATTTAGAATATACAGAAAAAGGCTTTGAAGTTTCAGAAGACATCTCCGATTGTGATGTTTTGCTTGGAGTAAAAGAAGTTCCAGTTGATGCTTTAATTCCAAATAAAAAATATTTTTTCTTTTCTCATACTATAAAAAAACAAGCTTATAATAGAAAATTACTTAAAGCATGTATCGATAAAAACATCGAATTATATGATCACGAAACGATTGTTAATGAAAATAATACCCGATTAATTGGTTTTGGTCGTTACGCAGGTATTGTTGGTGCTTATAACGGATTTAGAGCTTTCGGTTTAAAATACGAAATTTTTAATTTACCAAAAGCAGAAAAACTTCCTAATCAAGAAGCTTTAATTACGCAACTTAAAAAACCATTCTTGCCACCAATTAAAATTGTTTTATCTGGTAAAGGTAAAGTGGCAATGGGTGCGAAAGAAATGTTGGATGGTATGAAAGTAAAGGAAGTATCGGTTGAAGATTATTTGTCAACCACTTATACTTACCCTGTTTATACGATGATTGATGTAAAAGATTACAACATTCATAAAGAGGGTTCTGCTTTCGATAAGAAAGATTTTTATGCTAATCCACAAAATTATAATTCAAATTTTGAGCGTTTTGCTGAAGTTTCAGATATTTTTATGGCTGGACATTTTTATGGAAATGGAGCACCAATAATTTTATCGAGAGAAATGTTGGCTTCTCCAAAATGTAAAATAAAAGTTGTAGCAGATATTTCTTGTGATATTGATGGACCAATTGCTTGTACACTAAGAGCAAGTACAATTGCAGAACCAAATTATGGTTATTTACCTAGCGAACACAAGGAAGCTGATATGTTTCATCCAAGTGCTATCGTAGTAATGGCTGTGGATAATTTGCCTTGTGAATTACCAAAAGATGCTAGTGAAGGTTTTGGAGAAATGTTTTTAGCACATGTTATCTCTGCTTTTTTTAATAATGATGCAACAGGTGTTTTAGTCAGAGCTAAAATTACTGAAAACGGAAAACTCACACCTCGTTTTGCTTATTTGCAAGACTATTTAGATGGTAAAGAATAATTTTAAAATCCCAAGTAATTGGGATTTTTTTTTGGCAATAAATTTTAAAACTTCAAAATAAATATGTAAATTTGCTTATTGTTAAATGTAAAAATACATATTATGAAAAAAGATAAAAATTACATTATTCATGAGGAAACTTTAAATATAGCCTCTGAACCTATGGCTATTTATTTGCCTTCATCATTTATTAAAAATAATGTATTAGATAATATTGCTCAAAACTCAAAAGAATTATTTGTAAAAGTTTTGGCAGTTACTGGTTTAACAATCAAAATTCTTGCTGAAAATATTTTTGAAATTACGCCAAAAACATTCATTAAATATAAAAACAATGAAACTAAAATTCCTTCAAGAATTGCAGAATTAGCTATTGAGTTAAGTACTTTATATGAATTAGGGAATGTTGTTTTTGGTAATTCAACAGTTTTTAATCAATGGTTAGATAAAGAAAATCCATTTTTCAATAACAATAAACCGGCTCAATATTTAAATACTTCAACGGGTATTCATTTAATATACGAAGAATTAAAACGAATAGAATTCGGAGCAACCGCATAATTTATGGAGGTTTTTAGAATTGTTCATACAAAATGGGCGAATAGTTTAACAGCTTCTGGTTATGCCGCAAGATGGAATTCAACAGGATTATTTGTCATTTATGCAGCCGAAAATTGTTCGTTAGCGTGTTTGGAAAACTTGGTGCACAGAAATGGTTTTGGTAGCGATGCAGATTATAGTTTACTGACCATTACGTTTCCAAATACCATAAAATCTTCGGAAATTAACACAAAAGATTTACCAAAAGAGTGGGATAATGCAACGGAGAATGGACATCTAGTTTGTAGAGCAATTGGCGATTCTTGGATAAGAAATCAGCAATCGGCCATTTTGTTTGCCCCATCAGCGATTATTCCAAAGGAAAGAAATGTGTTAATAAATCCAAATCATCCCGATTTCAAAAAAATTAAATTTACAATTCAAGAATTTGCATTCGATAAACGATTAACAAAATAGTATTTAACTTCATTTTTATTATTTAAAGCAATTAAAAACTATACAAAAACACAATATTGGACATTTCCTTAAAAATTTAACTTCAATTTTATGAATTTTTGTCATATTATTTTGTTATTTAGCATCCAACTAAAATTTAAAACTATAAACTACTACTTATGAATTTAGAAAACAAACAAACTAATTATCCAGCTTTATATACACTGATTACAGTGTTCTTCTTTTGGGGATTTATTGCTGCTGGTAACAGTATTTTTATCCCATTTTGTAAAAACTTTTTCTCCTTAGATCAATTTCAATCGCAATTAATTGATTTTGCATTTTATACGGCCTATTATATTGGTGCTTTGTTGCTTTTTGCAATGGGAAATAGCTCAGGAAAAGATATTGTAGGAACTTGGGGATACAAGAAAAGTATTGTTTACGGTTTGTTATTTTCTGCTTTAGGTGCAGGCGCTATGATTGTGGCTGTTGAAGCAAGTGTTTACGCCGGAATGTTAGTCGGATTATTTATTGTGGCTTTAGGATTTTCATTACAACAAACTGCTGCAAATCCGTTTGCGATTTTATTAGGTAATCCAAAAACGGGTGCGAGTAGAGTCAATTTAGGTGGTGGAATTAATTCATTAGGAACAACTATAGGTCCGATTTTAGTAGCATTCGCTTTATTTGGAAGTGCCAAAGCCGTTTCAGATGAACAGATTAAAAGTTTGCCTTTAGATAAAGTAGTAATTTTGTATGTAGTTGTTGGTTTGTTATTTGTTGGCTCAGCAGCTTTATTCTATTTTTCGAAAAAAGTTCCTGCTGGAATTGCTACAGAACCAATGGAAAAAGCCAATAAAGCTTTAAGAACTTTGGTGATTATGACAGTTCTATTAGGTGTGATGTTTACTCCAATTTTCCAAAGTTATAAAAGTGTTGAAGCTTTGAAAATTGAAACTTTGAATAAAGAAATTGATCAGGCAAAAGAAACATTAAAAGTGGCTAGATTCACAGAAGAAGGTTTGATAAATCATAATGCGGCTATTAGTCAGAAAGAAGCTGAAGTTTCAGCCTTAAAAGTTCCTTTAGAACAATCTCGTATGTTATGGCTTTCAGGAGCACTATTAGTTGTTTTAGGCGGAATTTTATATTCCTATTTATCAGCTAAGAAAAATGTAAACGGTTGGGGAGCGATGCAATATCCGCAATTGGTTTTGGGAATGTTAGCCATTTTCGTTTATGTTGGAGTAGAAGTGGCAATCGGAAGTAATTTAGGAGAATTATTAAAATTACAAGAATTCGGAAGTATGCAGTCTTCTGATATTGCGCCCTATATTTCTATGTATTGGGGTGGATTAATGATTGGTCGATGGGCTGGAGCTATTTCAGTTTTTAATTTACAAGGATTTAAAAAAACAATTGCTTTAATCATTGTGCCATTAATTGCTTTTGCAGTTATTTTAGGTGTGAATATCATTTCTGGAAAAGACATGAAACCTTTGTATTATTATGTGGTTTGTATTTTTGTTCAAATTATTGCTTTTTTCTTAAGTAAAGATAAACCAGCAAGAACTTTAATGATTTTCGGAAGTTTTGGTATTATCGCTATGTTAATTGGTTTGTTTTCAACCGGAACAGTTGCTATTTATGCCTTTTTAGCGGGTGGATTAGCATGTAGTATTATGTGGCCAGCTATTTTTAGTTTATCAATTATTGGTTTAGGAAAATATACGTCTCAAGGTTCTGCTTTTTTAGTGATGATGATTTTAGGTGGTGGAATTATTCCTCCAATTCAAGGAAAATTATCTGATATTATTGGGATTCACCAATCGTATATTGTAGCTGTTGTTTGTTTTGCTTATTTAACTTTATTTGCCATTTTGGTTAAAGGAATTTTGAAAAAACAAAACATTGATGTAGATGCAATTGAAGTAGAAGGAAGCCATTAATTTCAATATGTATTCATATAAACTCCGTTAGTCTTTTAGATTAGCGGAGTTTTTTTTTAGATATCCTGTTTATATCATTAACAATCTTTAAAATTAAGTTAAGTTTTTCAAAAATATTTTTTTAGATTTTTTTTTAACTTACTTTTGCACCCGTTATCACGAATCTTTCAAAGATAGCAACCTGCAACAACAAGCAAGGTGCTAAAACGATAAGCCAATTTATTTGGAAAAAATGTTGTTTACTTTCATTTTTATTGTTTTTTGATGAATTATTCGTGTGAAATAATTTTAATAGAAAATAATATTTTATGAATTCAAATCAAAATCAAGGCAGTCTTTATGCTTTGTTGCCTTTGGCAGTTTTTATTTTCACTTTTTTAGGAAGTGGAATTTTATTTAATGATTTTTATGCTTTGCCTTCTTCTGTGGCTGTAACGTTAGGAATTATTGCCGCTTTTATTTTATTTAAAAATAGTACAGATGAAAAAGTAGATCAATTGATTGCAGGTTGTGGAGATTCCAAAATTATCACCATGTGTTTGATTTATCTTTTAGCTGGTGCTTTTGCGACTGTAACTTCTGTAACTGGAGGTGTTGATGCCGTTGTAAATTTAGGGATAGAAAATATTAATTCTTCTTTTTTTCCTTTAGGAATTTTTGTCATTGCCTCTTTTTTATCTACCGCTACGGGAACTTCTGTAGGTTGTATTGTTGCTTTAGGTCCTATTGCTATTTCGTTGGCAGATAAATCGGGAGCTTCTTTGCCTTTAATTGGTGGTGCTTTATTAGGTGGTGCCATGTTTGGCGATAATTTATCTATGATTTCGGATACTACTATTGCGGCTACTCAGTCGTTAGAATGTCAGATGAAAGATAAGTTTAAGATTAACTTATTAATTGCTTTACCAGCGGCTATATTAACGCTTTTGGTCTTACTGTTTTTAGGTTATGGTGGCAGTCAAATTCCTGTACAAGCTGGTAGTTATCAATTGATTTCTATTTTACCTTATATTATAGTAATTGTTTTAGCTGTCATCGGTATAAATGTTTTCGTCACTTTAATTATTGGAATTGTTGCAGCTGGTATTTTAGGATTTACGATTGGTGATTTTACAATATTAACTTTTTCTAAAGCCATTTATCAAGGATTTACGAGTATGACAGATATATTTCTGTTGTCGATGTTAACCGGTGGTTTGGCTACTTTGGTTGAAAAAGCAGGTGGTATTGCTTTTTTATTACATCAGATTAAAAAACGTTTAAAATCAAAACGTTCTGCACAAATGGGTATTGGTGCACTTGTAGGTTTGGTAAATGTGGCTATTGCGAACAATACGGTTTCGATTGTAGTAACAGGTGGAATCGCTAAAGAAATTAACGATGAATTTGGACTTAATGCTAAAAAAACAGCAACCATTTTAGATATTTTTTCATGTATTTTTCAAGGTTTATTACCTTACGGTGCTCAGGTTTTATTAATCATTAGTTTTTCAAAAGGAGCGTTAAGTTGGATAGATTTAGTGTCTAATGCTTGGTATTATTTCTTTTTATTTTTAGTTACAATTTTAGCTATTTATACCAAATTTTGGGATAAATGGATTGTTAGATACATCAAATAATTTCTCAAATTAGAATTTTAAAACTCCGATAGTTTCTAAACGCTATCGGAGTTTTTTTATGTTTTCAAATTACTTCCAATCAATCTTTCTTGAAAAGTACATTACGGCTGCTAAAATGGCAAATAAACCAATACTTCCGACTAATAAAGCATAATCTTCTAATTGTATGATTACAAAGATAAACGAATACAACACACTTAATGAAATCGCAATAAAGGTTGGGAATTTCTTATTCTTCAAAATCGAAATCGAATACAAGGAAATCAAAGCAATTACGGCAATGGCAGCGATGATGTAAGCCAACGAAAAGCTACTGTGTTCAGTAATGGAAATCAATAACGTGTAAAACATAATTAAAGCAATTCCTATCATAGAATATTGAAAAATATGAATGTTAATTTTACTAATAGATTGAATTAAAAAGAAGATTAAAAACGTTAATCCAATTACTAAAAAGCCATATTTACTTGCACGTTCGTTTTGTTGGTATTCGTCAACTGGTGTGATGAAATCTGTGGCAAAAGCATAGTTTGATAATTCTGGTAAGTTTTCAAAATACTGTTGTGCAAAAGGTCTGTTGAAATGTAATATTTTCCAATTGGCTTTAAATCCATCAGCAGTAATTTCACGTGAAGTAGGAGAGAAGTTACCATTAAAATTTGGTGAATTCCAATCAGAAGTCATTTTAGAATCTGTTGTTTTTCCAATCGGAACAATTTTGATTTGTTTACTTCCATTAAAAGCAATATCAAAACTAAAGTTACTTGAATTGGCAATCGATTTATAATCGAAAGTAGTGGATTCTAAAGTTTGAATACTATCATTATTTTCAGAATTTCCTGGTTCGAATTTAAAACATTGGCTGCCAAATTTAATTTTGACTTCATCTTTCAAACTTTTTAAATTTGTTGTTCGGATAATAATTTTCGCTTGATTCCAATATACATTCGCTTCCGGAATATTTCGCATTTGAAAATTAGGCTGTGAATAAGAACCTGTGAAATTCATTTTCGTAGAAAATACATTCGATTTAAAAATACCACGTTCTAAAGGTTTTTCCATGGTTGCTGTTACCGAATTATTCAATTCTTCTGGAAAGAAATACGCAAAATTCGATTTTCCTGAGATTGGATTTTTATACGGAATTTTTAAAATTGGTCCGTATACATAAATCCCGACACCCCATTTTGATGTGGTTTCTGAAACTACTTCTTTTTGTCGGATGCTTCGTTCTGTAATTAAATCTTGTACGAAGAACAGCGGAATTAACAAGACTAAAGTTAGTATTCCAACCATCATCATTTTAGCGGTTGATGATTGAAAAAATGATTTGTTTTCTGTTTGATCTGGTGTTTTGATGTTGATTTCCATAAATTTAATTTTTAGATTGGTATTTTTAATTGTTATTGATTTTTCTATTTTTCTGTTTCCAATGATAGAAAATGACATAACTTACTAGAATTATTATTCCGAGTTGAAGTGTGTAAATTATCGTTTCGAAACTAAATAATGCGTAAATTGAAGTGTTAAAAAGGGCAATTGGTTTGGAAATTATATCCCAACTGTTAAAGCGTAAAATTCTTCCCAAGTAAATTCCAAAAGCAGATAAAAAACTCATACTCAAAATAAATAGGTTTCCTGTTTTATTGCCATATTTAGCCATTGTTAAATGATGCATGTGATATAAGGAAAGCAAACCTACATAGAATCCTGCGAAGCTAAAACTCGAAATTATGAGTAAATCTAAACCAAATTGAAAGGTGTTTTTGAAATGTAAATGCGTGAAATCTGTCAGTATATAAAAGGTGTTTGGAATGAATAATAACCACACTAATGCATAAAAAGTATTTTGTATTTTCTTGCTTTTATCGAAGAAGTTATTGTGAATATTAGACGATAATAAATAAGGAACAATGGCTAAAAACAGATTCCAAATTAGAAATAACAAATACATGGAATGTGTAATTTTTACTCGAAGTAATAACAACGTAATTGCAACTAAAGAGGCTAACCAAACCGCAGTGTCTTGTTTGCGATTTAAAATGTAAAGTGTGACAATTTTGTTCATAATAAGTGAAGTTAAAGTACTTTGTTTTTCAAAGTGTAAAGATAAAAAAATAGCGTTATTTCTGATGTAATAATTTTTCTAATGCCGCAATATGATCCTGAAAGGCTTTTTTGCCAATAGGAGTAATGCTGTATTTTGTATTTGGTTTTTTACCGATAAATTGTTTTTCGACTGAAATAAATTCATCAGCTTCTAATGCTTTTATATGACTGGCTAAATTTCCGTCTGTGGCGCCTAAAAACTCTTTCATCGTATTAAAATCCACAGATTCATTCACCATCAAAACCGACATAATTCCAAGTCGTATTCTGTGATCAAAGGCTTTGTTGATGTTTTGGATGATGTTTTTCATGGTTTTTTGAGGCACGAATGCCATCTTTAAATTAATTGTTTTGTGTAAATTTTATTTGTTTGATTTTAAAACATAAATTTCTTGTTTCGGATTTTTTAAGCGAATTTTAATTTCATTATATTTCCATTCTTTTCCAGACTTGATTGCATAAATATCTATTTTTCCAGACTTAGTATCACTTTTAACTCTAACAGAACTTTTTACAGTATTTCCATTGTTAGAATAAATGGTATTCCCTTCTGCTATAGCTAGCATATCAATTTCCTGAATTTTCCCGAATTCTTTCATAACCGAATGACTTTTATTGGCTAATTCAACTGCCTTTTCAAACAAGTTAGTTTCAGAATATGCTTTCCCAATATCAGTTGTATTACCACTTGTTGAAAAATTAATTATTAAACTAATTATCAATAGAATTCCAATAAAACCTATAATGTATAACGTGGTTTTTTTCATATTCATTTAATCTATTGGTTTCCAATTTCCTTTTGTAAAGAAAACATTTTTATATTTATCCGATTCAAATACATAATAAAAACTCCAAATTTCTCTATATAATGTTGGGTTTTCTTGAAGAATATGAAATTTTGGTTCTTCTAATTCTATTTTTAAATGTGGACTATGATCATATTCTGTAAATTCCACTTTTCCTTCAATTGTTTTAATAATGTTTTCCTTTTCTGTAATATAAAAGAAAATTTTATTGTCTTCTGTTATTTTAAATCGGTAATGATTGTATTGCCAATCTGCTTGTTTTCCTGCACACTTTTCTCTGTCAATTATGTATTCGCCATAAATATCATCTTTTTCGACTTCTTTTTTAGATGTAAAAAAAGATACAATTGCTAATAAGAACGGAAGAGAAACAAAGAAAACCCACCATAATACGTTTAATGTGCTAAATATTTTCTTCTTAAAAATTAATTTTAAAATGAATAAAAAAAGGGATACTATTACAAAAAAAACAAATAGAAATACTGCTGCAATTAACCACATATTTACTTTCTCTCATATTTAAACCACATTATTCCACCATAAAAAATATGACAAAATCCAAATCCTAAAGCGCCAAATAATAAGCCGTAACCCACAAAAAATGTATTTGCAATTCCTAATATAATCATTGTTAAGCCTAAATATCTTACGTCACCTAATGTATATTTACTTGCGTTTACACAAGCTAATCCATAAAATATTAATGTAAGTGGTGTTAGTAAAGCAAAATTTTCTTTTTCAATTAAATACAGTCCCATATATCCACCAACTGAAAGTGGAATCATAAAATTAATTACCAAGCGTTTTGATGTGGCATTCCAAATGCTATCATTGCTTTCTTTTGCTTTTCTTAAACTTAATAGAATTCCTGTTGCAATGGATAAAAGTAAAACTGATATAGCAATTATAAATAATTTAATCACTGCATTTTCTGAAATTACCAAATTAGCATAACTATCTGATGTGGAGGTGTCAAAATAAATTGTTTTGTAAGCCATATAAGCTCCAATCAACGCATAAAATCCGGCTAACACACCAGACAAACCACTTAAAGAAATAAACTGAGAACTTTTGCTCATCATTTCTTTAATGTCTTTTAAGTCGTTTAAATAATTTTTATTCTCCATTTTAAAGTGCTTTGAAATACAAAGTAAATGATTAATTTTTAATTGGACAACTTTTTTTAATTATTTTTAAATAAATATTTAAACCATGAAACCCTCAGAAGAATATATTTTAAAACAAAGTCCAGAATTTCAGGAGATTATTTATTATGTGATTTCTGTTATAGAACAAGAAATGGATACAATAGAATTGTTATTCAAATGGGGAATTCCTTATTTTTATTACGACAAAAAGCCTTTTATATATATCGCTCCAAATAAATCTAAAGGTTTTGTAGATATCGGTTTTGCAAAAGGATATGAATTGACAGTACATCAAGATGTTTTAATTGGAGAAAAACGGAATACAATTAAATCCTTACGCTATTTTAAGATTGATTCTATTAAAGATAAAGTTTTAAGAGAAGTTATTCAAGAAGCAAAGTTATTGCATAAAAAAACGTGATAAAGAAATCCTTATCACGTTTTATATATTGGTTTAAATCTTTTTATAATCTAAATATTCCTCCAATAGCAACAATACTTTGAATGAACCAAAAGTTTTGTTCAGCTTTATAAGTTGGATTTGCTGATGTTTTAATATTATTCATATCAATATATCCAGCTTTTAGTTCTGTTTGGATGAAAAAGTATTTAAAGAAAGTTAAATTTAAGCCAGCTTTGGCAGAAATTCCATAACCAGCGACATTAAATTTATCATGACGCTCTTCTTTAAACATAGTTGCATTAGTTTTCGGATAAATAAATCCACCACCAATTCCTTCGGTTAAATTAATTTGAAATTTATCAGTATTTGGTAAATTAAAGACTTTAGAAATATCGTCAACTCTAGAAATTTCTGTATTTACATAATTTAAACCATCAGTATGTTCGTATTCTAAAAAGTCCTTAGTAAGAAGTAATTGATCTCCTGGTAAACTTTCTCCATACGTACCTTCATTTGGATAATAACCAGAATAATCAACAACTTTATCTTGCATCATTACATATTTCATATGATCAAATCCAATGGTAATATTGTACTTGTCATTTATGTAATAACCAATTCTAAAATTAGTTTGAGGAATTGTCATTCTACTCGGATTGATATAATCTAAATGATATCCTTTTGGTTTATCTTGTGATTCAACATTATATAAAGTAAAATCGTGATTCTCACCTGAGAAATGAATATCTGACTTGCTATAACTTTCTCTATTTCCACCCCAAAAAATAAAGAATTTACCTTTATTATGTGCGGTATATCTTTCTTTAATGACAGGTAAATCAACTAAATTTTCTGTTTGTGCGAAACTTGTTATAGAAATTAATGTAATAACAAGAATTATTGTTTTTTTCATTTGTGTTTTAGGCTCTTTTATTCTTAAAATTTATTTATAGTTTGTCTGATGGCAACTAATTTGGTCATTAATCCTTCAAAATAATCTAAATGTAACATGTTGGCACCATCACTTTTTGCGTTTGCTGGATCAAAATGTGTTTCGATGAAAATTCCGTCTACACCTGTTACAATTCCTGCTTTAGCAATTGTCTCAATCATATCTGGTCTTCCGCCGGTAACACCGCTAGTTTGATTCGGTTGTTGTAAAGAATGCGTTACATCTAAAACCGTAGTTCCAAATTCTTTCATAGTAGGAATTCCTCTGAAATCTACAATCATATCTTGGTAACCAAACATTGTTCCTCTATCGGTAATCATAAAATTATCGTTTCCACAATCTTTTACTTTTTGAGCAGCGTGTTTCATGCTTTCCGGACTCATAAATTGTCCTTTTTTCAAGTTTACGGTTTTACCTGTATTTGCAGCTGCTACAACTAAGTCTGTTTGACGAACTAAAAATGCTGGAATTTGTAATACATCAACATAAGCTGCGGCCATAGCTGCATCTTCATTGGTGTGAATATCAGTTACTGTTGGTACGCCAAATTCTTTAGAAACTTTTTCTAATATTTTTAAGGCTTTTTCATCTCCAATTCCAGAAAAACTATCAATTCTAGATCGGTTTGCTTTTTTGAAACTTCCTTTAAAAACGAAAGGAATTTGTAAATTATCTGTAATAGTAACTAATTTTTCAGCAATTCGTAATGCCATTTCTTCACCTTCAATGGCACAAGGTCCTGCTAATACGAAAAAGTTACCGCTATTTAAATGTTTTATTTGTGGGATATTATCTAAGTTCATATGTAGTTGTTTATTGTTTTTTAATTCTTGTGCAAAGGTAATTAAAGTTAGATGTTTAGTTGTTAGAAGTTTAAACTTTTTTTATCGAAAATCCTTTGGGACACATTACTTTACCTTTTTCAAATGTATTGATGTAAACTTTTTTATTTGAAGCTTTTCCATCAAGGTAAATTTCATACAGATCTAATGTTCCGGCTCCCATTTTATTGTTTTTACTAGGAAAAGGACAACATGTTTCTAATAATTTATAAGTCACTTTTTCTCCATTCGGACCAGTTATTGCACTGAAAAAGCGATTTACATTCAAATTATTACTATTTTCAAATTTTGAAAACCCAATATTTACAGGGTAAAATTCACTGTAACCATATTCGATATCTGTTGCTGTCTCTGTTAAAACAAATTGACCGTATAAGATTTTTGGTAAAACGGCAGTGTCATCAATATTTTGAATGGTGTTTTTTGTGCTTACACAAGAAGCGAATACTATAAGTAAACTTAGTGCGATTATTTTGCGCATGATAAAATTATTTTTTAGTTTTTACGATTGATGAAGCCAAAGCTGCAAATATTATACCAAACGAAAACGTTCCAAAAGAAGAAAAAATCATATAAGCAGTTGTACCAAACATGGCTTGTGCATTTTCAAGTTTCATTCCTTTTGAAACAGAATAGTTGATCATGTTAGTGAAAAAATCTGGATTGATATATTTTAAACAAAAATAAGTAGCAAATGGTGTCAAAATCATAGCGAAAATTGCCAAAATAACACCAGAAAGTAAGCCTTGTTGCCAAGTTATGATGCCATTAAAAAAATTTTTCTTTTTGTCTAATAAAAAAAGGATATAAATTCCGAAAATGAAAACGTACATTAAGTTAGTAAAAACCGGATGGTTAGCTATGTTTTTGTCATGAAAACCTAAATATTTTTCTAGCTGGAACCACATGATTACTAAAAAAGTGTAGTATATTGCCCATTTAAATTCTATTTTAAATTTATTCATTTTGTGTATCTTTGAAGTCGAAATTAAAAGTGTTTGCGCAAGTAATTAGAAATCATCAAAATGCGATGATAAATAAAATTACTTGAGAGAAACATTTAAGGTTAAAATGCAATTCATATGATAATTAAAATAACATGTGAATTCGAAAACAAATATAGTAATTCAAATAATAATATTTAAGAATATATGGAAGTAATTCAAGGTACTTGGCACTGGTCGGTTTCTGGATTTTTAATCGGACTGATTATGTTAGTGTTAACCTATTTTGGTAAAACTTTTGGAATGTCATCTAACTTAAGAAATATCTGTAGTATGACATTTGCTAAAAAGAAAATCGAATATTTTGACTTTGATTGGAGAGCGCAAAAATGGAATTTATCTATTGCATTAGGTGCTGTTGTAGGAGGATTTATTGCCTCTTATTTTTTGATGGATTCTACTGATATTCTACAAATTAATCCGAAAACAATTGAAAATTTACAACATTTAAATATTGATGTACCAAATGGGAAATTAGGTCCAGATGCCTTATTTAGTTTAGAGAATGCCTTTACAGTAAAAGGATTTTTTATCTTATTAATTGGTGGATTTTTAATTGGTTTTGGAACGCCTTATGCTGGTGGTTGTACTTCTGGTCACGCCATTTCTGGATTAAGTAATTTACAAATTCCATCACTTATTGCTGTAGTTGGTTTTTTCCTTGGCGGATTAATTTCTGCCCATTTTTTAATTCCGTTAATTTTTGGATAATATGAAGTTGTTAAAGTTTTTTATTGTTGGTATCGTTTTCGGAATTGTATTAACAAAAGCAGAAGCCGTTTCTTGGTATAGAATATATGAAATGTTCATGTTTCAAAGTTTTCACATGTATGGAATTATTGGAACAGCCATTTTTGTTGGTGTTTGTGGAATTGTTTTCATTAAGAAAAAAGATATTCAAGGTTTTAAAGGTGCCGAAATTGATATTCAAGATAAAGATTTCTCGTATTCAAGATATATTATTGGTGGCACTATGTTCGGGTTAGGTTGGGGATTAGTAGGGAGTTGCCCTGGACCTATTTTTATTTTAATTGGAAATGGTGTTTTATCTATCTGTATCGTTTTAATTGGAGCTTTATTAGGAACCTATATTTATGGAATTTTAAAAAATAAATTGCCTCATTAATATTTGGTTAATGTGATAATTGTCATAGTATTTTAATTATTGTTTTCGTAATTTTATGTTTTAAATCTTTAAGAATGAAAACAATAGTTCATATACAAAACTTGAAATGTGATGGTTGTATCAATACGATCACAAAGAATTTAAATGCTTTAGATGATGTTTCTGAAGTAGTTGTAGAAGTAGCCGATAATTCTGTCACTTTTGAATATTCTGAAGCACATACTTTAGATGTCGTAAAGAAAACATTATTGAATTTAGGTTATCCTGAAGATGGAGATGTAAATAATTTAACTTCAAAAGCTAAATCCTACGTGAGTTGTGCATTTGGAAAAATAACTTCATAAAAACTAAAAAAGCGACCAATTGGTCGCTTTTTTTTATATGATTACAGCACTTAAACCTGCATCTTGTAACGATATGCATTGTGGTTTAAGTTTTGGTAATTCTCCAGTTTTTACGGTACATTGCCCTTTGTAATGAACCAAAATGGCGCATTGTTCGGCTTGTTCCCAAGTGTGGTCGCAAATTTTGACTAACATTTCAATCACATGATCAAACGTGTTTACATCGTCGTTGTATAAAACAATTTCGTTGTTTACGCCAACGGCTTCTTGAACTAATACTTCTTCTAATGTTTCTGTTAAGGTGCTCATAACTAATAGTTTATTCTAGTGCAAAATTACTAAATTTTTGTAATTTATCTTAGTTCAATTTGTATTTTTCATCTTTTTGATTGATTTTCTTTTCTCATTTTTTTATTTAGAGAAGAAAATTGTATCTAGAAGTATAGCTGTTCTCGATACATTCCGATGAAAAATCGGAACACTCGAACTGACGCTTATGAATTATTTTTTTGAATATTTCAATCCTAACCAATTATTTCTTTCTTTTTTCGATTCAAAAGTCAGACCTAATTTTTCACAACATTCGTTTATCGCTTCAAAATCTTCCGTATAAAATCCACTTAATAATAAAACAGAATTGTCATTCATACAGTTTACATAAGTCGCCATGTCATTCAATAAGATATTTCTATTGATATTCGCAATAAACACATCGTATTTCTGACCGTCATTTAACCAAGAAGCATCACCTTCATATACTGAAATATGTTTACAATTATTACGTTCAGCGTTTTCAATGGAGTTTAAATAACACCAATTGTCAATATCAACCGCATCAATTGGTTGAGCGCCTTTCATTTCAGCTAAAATGGCTAAAATGGCAGTCCCGCAACCCATATCAATGGTTTTTTTATTCGTTACATCTAATTCTAAAAGATGTTGAATCATCATATGAGTCGTTTCGTGATGACCTGTTCCGAAACTCATTTTTGGTTCAATTACGATTTCATACTTCGCGTTAGTTGCTGGATGAAATGGTGCGCGAACATGACAAATTCCGTCCACATCAATAGGAGAGAAGTTCTTTTCCCATTCTTCGTTCCAATTTACAGGTTCAATTTCATTTGTTGTATAAGAAATTTTGAAATTTTCATTCGTAAGAATTTCAATATCATTTAAAATATTCTCAGACCAAACATCTTTTTGAACATAAGCCGAAACACCTTCTTCGGTTTCTTCAAAACTTTCAAAAGCAGTTTCTTCTAATTGAGCAATTAAAATTTCAGAACCAAGTTCATTTGGTTCAATTGTAAAGTGGTATGCGATATAGGTATTTGCCATTCGGTTTTAAATTTTAGTCATAAAAAAATAGGAAGCAAAATTACTACTTCCTATTTTAATATTTGAGTTTTTAATTAATATAATTTTGGAAACTTGTTCGGATTTGATTCGTTCATCATTTCGTACACTTTTTCAAAAATATCTTCGGCACTTGGTTTAGAGAAATAATCACCATCTGTTCCATAACTTGGGCGGTGTGCCTTAGCTGTTAAGGTTTGTGGCGCGCTATCTAAATGTTTGTACGCGTTTTGATTTTCAATAATTTCTTGTAAAATAAAAGCACTTGCTCCACCAGGAACGTCTTCATCAATGACTAATAAACGGTTGGTTTTTGCTACTGATTTTACAATATCGTGAGAAATATCGAAAGGTAATAAACTCTGAATATCAATAATTTCAGCGTCAATTCCGTTTTCTAATAATTCTTTTGCTGCTTGTTCTACAATTCTTAAAGTGGAACCGTAAGAAACTAATGTAATATCTTTTCCTTCTTTAATGGTTTCTACTACACCAATTGGCGTTTGGAATTCACCTAAGTTGGTTGGCATTTTTTCTTTTAAACGGTAACCATTTAAACATTCAATTACTAAAGCAGGTTCGTCTGTTTTTAATAATGTATTATAAAAACCAGCGGCTTTTGTCATGTTTCTTGGAACCAAAACGTGAATACCACGAATTGCATTTATAATCATTCCCATTGGAGAACCAGAATGCCAAATACCTTCTAAACGGTGACCACGAGTTCTGATAATTAATGGCGATTTTTGACGACCATGAGTTCTGTATTGAAGCGTTGCTAAATCATCACTCATAATTTGAATGGCGTATAACAAGTAATCTAAATATTGAATTTCAGCAATTGGACGTAAACCACGCATCGCCATTCCAATACCTTGACCTAAAATAGTCGCTTCACGAATTCCTGCATCTGAAACACGCATTTCTCCGTATTTTTCTTGCATACCTTCTAAACCTTGATTTACATCACCAATATTTCCTGCATCTTCTCCAAAAATTAAAGTTTCAGGATAGGTTGCGAAAATTTTATCGAAGTTATCTCTTAAAATTAAACGGGCATCGACTTCTTCGGCAGCATCGTCATAAATTGCTTTTACTTCAGTAGTTGAAGCAATATTTTGTTTTGATTCTGAATGTAAATGTGAACTGTATTTTGGTTGAATTTTCTCAATGAAATTAGAAATCCAAGTCGCTAAAGTTTCTCTATTAGAACCAGAAAGCATTCTTAAAACTTTTCTTGTAATAACTAATAAATCTTTTCTGATTGGTTCTTTTATCGCAGCAATATCATTCGCATATTTTTCAATGAAAACTTTATTTTCAGAGTTTTGTGCGACTTGATTTAAGATAGCAACTGTTGTCGCTTGATCTTCTTTAATTGCTGATAAATAATTCGCCCAAGCTTCTTTTTTACCTTCTAAAACTTCTTTTTTAGATGCTGATTCAATTTCTTCTAATTCTTCTGCAGAAGAGATATTGTTTTCAATCATCCATTTTTTCATTTGCGCTACACAGTCGAACTCTGCTTCCCAAGCCAAACGTTCCGCGTTTTTGTATCGCTCATGTGAACCTGAAGTGGAGTGTCCTTGTGGTTGTGTTAATTCGTTAACGTGAATTAAAACAGGCACGTGTTCTGCTCTTGCAACTTCTGCTGCTTTTTGATACGTATCCACTAAAGCTGGATAATCCCAACCTTTTACACGGAAAATTTCGTAACCGTTAGCTTCTTCATCACGTTGTAAACCTTTTAATATTTCTGAAATATTTTCTTTTGTTGTTTGATATTTAGCGTGAACTGAAATTCCGTATTCGTCATCCCAAACACTCATTACCATTGGAACTTGTAAAACTCCAGCGGCATTTATGGTTTCAAAAAATAAACCTTCTGAAGTAGAAGCGTTTCCAATTGTTCCCCATGCTACTTCGTTTCCTTTTACCGAAAAATTATTTTCAGCAGGAATTTCTGCAACATTTCTATATATTTTTGATGCCTGAGCCAAACCTAATAAACGAGGCATTTGCCCAGCAGTAGGAGAGATGTCGGCACTTGAATTCTTTTGTTTGGTTAAGTTTTTCCAATTTCCGTTTTCGTCTAACGAATGTGTAGCAAAATGCCCACCCATTTGACGACCCGCGCTCATTGGATCAAAATTTATATCGGAATGACCGTATAATCCTGCAAAAAACTGAACGATTGACAATTCGCCAATAGCCATCATAAACGTTTGGTCACGATAATATCCGGAACGAAAATCACCATTTTGGAAAGCTTTTGCTAATGCCAGTTGTGGCACTTCTTTTCCATCACCAAAAATACCAAATTTAGCTTTTCCAGTAAGTACTTCTTTTCTTCCAAGAAGACTACATTCACGGCTAACAGATGCAATTTTAAAATCGGTTAAAACCTCTTTTTTGAAATCTTCGAAAGATAATGTTTCTGCAGTTTTTGATTTGCTCATAATAATACATTGCTTTGATACAAATTTAATTATTTTATTGCAATATTTTCATTTGAAAGTAATTTTTATGAATAATGTATAATTTTATTCTGTTTTGAGTAAAAATAGTGCAGTAGAATTAGGATATATTACACATTATATAGGAATAATGCAAAAATATTGATAGTTAAAACCATCTTCTTGTAAATAAAGAGGTTAAAGTTTTCGGACTTACAGTAATTATAAACCTGATTCTTTCTCCGTAATTTTTGTCGTTTAATTCAAATCCGTTGGAAGAATAAACGGGGAAAAATAATTCGAAATAATCTTGAACTAAATTCAAATGCACGCCGCTATCATAAATATATTTGGAGTTAAACCCTTGGTTTTTATAGGTTCCAACATCACCATATAATTCAATCCAATTCCAAATATTAAAACTCGCATTGACTGTAAAAATGTATTGATTGGCAAATCGAGTATCAAAAATCGACTTAAAAGCACCTTCTGCATTAACAAATTGTCGGCTGAACAAACCAGTACTTTCGCTACGACCAACTAAAGCATAATCAAACATATAATCTGATGGTCTGTCAATTCCGAAACTAAAAAAATCGTTGGTATTGTCGTTATGTGTGAAAAATCCACCGAAAGCTCTTAAATTTATGTAGCGGTTGTTTTCGAACAGTTTTCTGTATTGAATTTGTCCTGATACTTTTCCAAAAGTGCTTGAAACTTGTAAATCAGTTCCATATGAAAATTGCTTAACTAATTCGCTATTTCCATATCCATATCGTAAGTTAAAAACCGAATAATTCTCTGTGTTTTGAGTAGTTACAAAGTTCGATTTTTCTCTATTTACATAAACTTGTCTGATTGTAACGCCTTCACCTTCATTTTTTCTGAAATTCGGATTTCTAAAACTGAAATTTATACTTGGAGTAATTTTAGTATAAAACGCATCTGGAGCATAATGTAAGCGAGTTCCCGAAATTCCATAACGCGTATTATAAAGTGTGCTTTTGCGATTTTGATCGTGAAAACCAAAGCCAGCACTTCCTGCTATTGTTCCTGTTTTTGTGGAATAATTTGGTGTTAAGTCGTACGTGAAAGGTTTGTTGATTATTGATTTGTTATTGATTTTCATCCCTAATAAAATACCATCATACAAATTGAATTCTGCGGTAGGAACATAAAAAACCTGATTGAATTTTGCATTTTCTATGTCTTTGAAAAACGTAAATCGAATTTTTCTATTTCCTAAAAATCGATTTTTTAATTTATAACTATTATTATTGTTATTAATCTCTGGAATTTCATAAGTATCATTTAAAACAAATTTGGTAATGCTATCGTTTTTTATAGAAAATTTGAAGGTTTCAGAGTCGTTTTCAATCCAATTTTTACTAACTAATTTGTTTTTATTATAGCCATAAATTGAAACAGGAACTTTTGCATCACCTACATTTTTTATAGTAACTTCAATAGAATCATTTCTTTTTTTCGCCTGACTAATTTTATAATCTATTTTGTTACGAGAATAAATTAATTCATCAAAAAACCAATCTAATTTTCGATTTGAATTATTTTCTATTATTTTTTTAAAATCTTTATTATTAGTATTTTTAGTTGCATTTATTTTAACAAATTGTTTAATAGAATTTTCAAGAATATCATTTCCTAAATAGTTGTTTAGATAATGTAAGGAAAGTCCGGATTTAAATTTTCCAGCAATTTTTTCATTAAATTTTATTTGCGTATTTTTTTCTGATCCAACAGATTGGTCGATGTTTTTTCTTGCCATTAATAAATAATTATAAATGAATTGTTCAGTGAAGTTCATGTTAATTATTTTATAGCTTTTTAAAATTCCAAAACGTGATAATCTTCCAAAAGCTTTAGTATCTGGATAATTGTCATCTATGTATTTTTTAATGTAATAATGTTGTATTCCTTCTAAAATCCAATGGTCTTTTCGAAAATTAATTTTCAAGTTTGCCGCTAAATAATTGTTCAAATATGTTTTTAAGAATTTCAATTCAAAAACAAAATCATCGTTAAAAGGCGAGATAAAAGAAGGTAGTTCATTTAAACCATAAAAAGCTTCACGATCATAATCTTCTTGAGAAACCATTATTTTTTCTTGGTTGGAAATACCAATATTTTCTGCTACATAATTGGTGATTTTTTCAATAACTAAAACCTTGTAATAAATTGGAACATCTTTAGATTTTAAATTTGTAATTACATTGATTCTTTTATTTTTAAACTCTTCATAACTAATTTCCTTTTCTAATGCGATAAAAAAATTAGTACGTGAATTTCCAATTAACTGAGAAGAATTACTTGTTGAAAAGGCAACATCTAAATCGGTAGTTAGAAATAAATTATCGTGTTGAATGTCAAGTTTATAATTGCTGATTTCTGAGGTTAAATCATCACTGTTTTCTTCACTTTGTGTTTCTGTATCGAAAGGAGAAATAGTTAAAAAACAGTTTTTCAATAATATTTTATTTTCCGAATAGCCGAATTTTGTAAATTTAGTATTGGGTAAAGTTATTTGGTATTTAATTTTTAATAATGTTGTTTCGCCAATTTGTAGCGGATTTTCCAACTTCACTCTTACTATATCTACTTGGTTTTCATTTCTATAAAAGGAAAGCGGTTTCGAAAATTGGTTGGTGATTTCAAAAATTTGCGTTTCACCTCTGTCGGCTTTTTTAGATAAATGAAAACTTCTATTGTATTCATCTGAGAATTTGCTGGCTAGTGCCGATTTCTTACTAGAATAAGCATGATTCCAATCATTCAGAGCAATTTCAGTTAAAACGGAAGTAGAAGTGTTTTTTAAAATGATTTCTTCAACTACATCTATCTTCTTTCCGTTGTCTAATAATTTTGCGTTAATTTTAATTTCATTTTGAGCAAATGAAACCATTGTTAACATAAAAAATAATAATATTTTAAGTTTTGTCATCTTTTTCTTAATAGCCTTCAATATTACTAAAAATAATTGAAAATTTCATAAGAAATTAGTGTTATCTTATCTATATTTGTTATTCACCTCAAATGAAATTTTAATGAAAACAAAATTACGATTATTGTTTTTTATAGTTTTTTCTTCACTTTCTTATGCTCAAGTTGTGATTAATGAAATTGATCCCGATACACCTTCAACAGATCAAAAAGAATTTATTGAATTAAAATCATCGACACCTAATTTTTCATTAAATGGCTATGTGTTGGTTTTGTATAATGCAACTGGTACAGCTCCATATAGTGGAACATTAAGTTATTATGCAATTGATTTAGATGGTTTTACAACTGATGTAAATGGAAATTTCTTAATTGGAAATGTACTACTTTCACCTACTCCTGGTTTGTCTATCCCAGATTCGATTTTACAAAATGGACCTGATGCTATTGTTTTATATTTGGGTAATGGTTCAGATTTTCCAATAAATACACCAGTAACTTCTACAGGTTTAATTGATGCTATTGCATATTCTAATAACGCAACAAATCAACCAACGGCATTAATGACAGCTTTGGGTTTGTCTGTTTGTGTAAATGAAAACGTAACATCAAATGCTGCAAATCATTCTATTCAAAGAAAATCGGATGGAACGTACGAAGTAAAAGTGCCAACTCCAGGAATGAATAATGATGGAAGTGGAATTGTTTTAAATTATATGACTACTACGTTTAACTCAGCAAGTTATACAGAGGGACAACCTGTAAATATTACTTTTACAACTACAACACCTGTAACATCGAATACTACTTTTACGATTTCTTTAAACAATGGAAATTTTAATACTTCAGATTTTACTTTCGATACGAATAATTCTGTTACCATTAATTCTGGTTCTACAACTGCTTTAAAAACAATTAATCTTACAGATGATGTTTTAGACGAAGGTGATGAAGAGTTTGTTTTATTTATTTCGTCTTTACCAGTTGATGTAGTTTCGAGCAATAATTCAATTTTACGAAGAGTTAGAGATACAGATTTTCAAGTCGCTAATTTTGGGACACCTTTAGCGCCAACTTTTGGTCAAGTTTCAAGTACAGCTCCAGTTGGGTATTATGCTTCTTTGGAAGGATTATCTGGTGTTGCGTTGAAACAAGCTTTACAAGCGATTATTGCGAATCCTTCTGAAGTACACTTACACAGTTATGCCGATATGTGGGATATTATTAGAGTTGCTGATACGAATCCCTTAAATAGTGGAGAAATTTGGGATATGTATTTAGAAGTTCCTATGTCGAAAATTGATCAACAAAACGGAAGTAGTATTGTTGGAAAATGGAATAGAGAGCATATTTTTTGTCAATCGAGAGGTGGATTTAATGTGGCAATGGGTGATTATGCAGATGGAATAGGAATTTGGAACAATACAAGTGCTGCTGCAACTGTTGATGGTGTTTCTGATGCCCATCATATTAGAGCTGAAAACGGTCAAGAAAATTCCTCTAGAAATAATAAAAATTACGGAACAGTAAATTCACCAACAGTTTATGCTGGACCAGTAGGAACGCAAGGTTCTTGGCATGGAGATGTAGCAAGAGCTTGTTTTTATATGGCGGTTCGTTTCAATGGTTTAAATGTTTTGAATGGTGATCCTAGTGAATATTTACCAAGTACAACCACATCTTCAGGAAATATAGGAGATTTAGCAACATTATTATCATGGAATGTGTCAGACGCAAGAGATGATTACGAAATGAATAGAAACAATTATGTGCAAACATGGCAAAACAATAGAAATCCATTTATTGATTATCCTTTGTTAGCTAATTATATTTTTGGTGCGCAATATGGACAACCTTGGTTTGCAGCATTAGCTTCGGAATCTTTTGATATTTCGGAAGTAAAAGTTTATCCAAATCCGGCAGCAGAACATATTTTTATTTCAGGTTTATTAGGTACATCTAAAGTGGAAATTTTCTCTGTTTCAGGGGCAAAAGTATTCGAAAAAACCATAAATGAAGACCAAATGATTCCAATTGATTTTGAAACTGGAATGTATTTTGTAAAAATCAGTAACGAAGACAAACAAATTGTAAAAAAAATAATAGTGAAATAACGTAAAATTGTTTCATAATCAATATTTTTGTAAAAAATAACAACATCAATATTTAATTTATCAAAATGAAAGTAACAATAGTAGGAGCAGGGAATGTAGGTGCATCATGTGCAGACGTAATTTCATACAGAGGAATTGCAAGTGAAGTAGTATTATTAGACATTAAAGAAGGATTTGCAGAAGGAAAAGCAATGGATATCATGCAATGTGCTACAACTACAGGTTTTAATACACAAGTTTCTGGAGTAACTAATGATTATTCTAAAACAGCTAATTCTGATGTAGTAGTTATTACTTCTGGAATTCCAAGAAAACCAGGTATGACTCGTGAAGAATTAATTGGTATCAACGCTGGAATTGTAAAATCAGTAGCTGAAAATATCTTAAAATTTTCTCCAAATACAATTATCGTGGTAGTTTCTAATCCTATGGATACTATGACGTATTTAACTTTAAAAGCTACAGGTTTACCAAAAAATAGAATTATTGGTATGGGTGGAGCTTTAGATAGTTCTCGTTTCAAATATTATTTATCAAAAGCTTTAAACAAACCAGCTAACGACGTACAAGGTATGGTTATTGGTGGTCACGGTGATACTACTATGATTCCATTAACACGTTTAGCTTCATATAACGGTGCGCCAGTGGCAAACTATTTATCTCAAGAAGAATTAGATAAAGTTGCTGCTGACACAATGGTTGGTGGTGCAACTTTAACAGGTTTATTAGGTACTTCAGCTTGGTATGCGCCAGGAGCTTCTGTAGCGTATTTAGTAGATTCTATCTTAAATAACCAAAACAAAATGATTGCTTGTTCCGTTTTATTAGAAGGTGAATACGGACAATCTGATATTTGTTTAGGTGTTCCATGTATTATTGGTAAAAACGGAATTGAAGAAATCGTTGACATCAAATTAAACGATGCTGAAAAAGCAACTTTCGCTAAATCTGCAGATGCAGTAAGAGCTATGAATGGAGATTTAAAAGCGGTTTTAGCTTAATCACTTTTCAACTATATATAAAGCCTACAGGATTTTCTTGTAGGCTTTTTTTGTTTTGATTAGGTACACAGATTTAGCAGATTTTTATTGTTTGGTTTGTGGTTAATGATTTCACGCAGCTTTCCTTTGCGTTCTTTGCGAAAGCTTTGCGTTCTTTGCGGTTAATTTTTTTCACGCAGATAAAAAGAATTTTGTATTTCTCTGAGGAATTACATAAATTTATGAAATGAAGCAAAAAATTCAAATTTCCATTCCAGAACCTTGTCAGGAAGGTTGGCAAAATATGACGCCTGTTGAAAAGGGTCGATTTTGTGCGTCTTGCCAGAAAACGGTTTTAGATTTCACTCATTTATCGGATAATGAAATTATCAATTTGGTTGCTAAAAATGATACTTTATGTGGAAGAATAAATGTTTCTCAACTCAATAGAAATTTAATCGAAACAAAAACAAAATCTAATTATTTTGGCTATTTCGCGACTTCTATTTTAGCGTTTTTAGGATTAGGAACAGAAAGTAGTGTTGCTCAAGAAAAACCAGCACAAGAACAAACGGATTTAAAACATTTAAATAAAATTATAGATTCTGATAAGAAAATAACTGTTACTGGTGTTGTTACTAGTGAAGGAGTACCTTTGCCTGGAGTCACTGTTAGAATAAAAAATAAAAAAGAATTTGTCCAGACGGATGAGTTTGGTAGATATAGTATTAAAGTTAAAAAAGGTAAAATTCTTGTTTTTTCATATATTGGACTAGAAGACATGGAAGTTAAAGTCGTTTGTAGTACTGTTAATGCTACTCTTCATGATGGAGAAACTTTTATTGGAACTGTTGTTATAGATTAGTTTTTCTATTTTTTTAAACTTCTTTTTTGTTTATAATACGCTTTTGTAGAAATATATAACGTTTTGTCTAATTCGGCGAAAATAGTTCCGTTTTTATCTGTGATGTGGAGAATTTTGGTATAATCTACTTCGTTTTCAGATTGTACTCTTTGTAGTATTTCTTCAATTTCAATAGTCGAGAATTCAAACGTTGCAAATGCATTTTCATAGGCTGGTCGTTTAAATTTAATATGTGTTTTTTTATCCCAAACCACATACTCTTTTCCTAATATCTGCATCAATTGGATCATGTAAATTGGATCCGTAGCAGAAAACAAACTACCACCAAAAATAGACCCTACATAATTTTTATTCTTATACGATAACGGAATTTTTATTTTTACTACATGTAAATCTTCCGATGCGAAAATAATTTTCCCACAACTTCTTTTATACATGGGTGACATATTAAACAAGACTCTGAAAAGTGTTGCTTTCTTGAAATATTTGTTTAAAAATGTAAAAAGTTGGTCGTACATCTTAAATCATTTTCTTTACAATTTCTGAAACGGGTAAAATCGCGTGCGTGTCTTCTATAGTTGGTCCGGCAACCCAAACCGTTTTGTAAGTTACTTCTGTCGCTGCTTTTTCTGTGGCTTTCATACCGATATAAAAACGAATCATTTTGACCCATTTTTTCAAGCTTTTATTTTTGTTTAGAAGTTGTTCTAACCAAGTGGTTTTTGTACCTACTTTTTGAACGTAAGGTGTATTTATTACTGAACAAGGTGTACCTGAAATACGTTCTGTCATTACGATATCTTTTGCGCCATAATCGACGCAAGCTTGTTTGTATTCTTGAGAAACGCCGGATTCTATTGAAGCTATGAAGGGACTTCCAACAGAAACTCCAATCGCACCATAAGAAAGCATCTTGTCAATATCCGATTTTTTACTCACACCACCAGCAGAAATTACTGGTAGGGAAGTGCCTTCATTTAATTGTTTGATTAATTCTTCAGGACTAATATTCCCTCTGTGTCCGCCAGCTAAGTTGTTTACAGCAACTAACGCATCGCCGCCTAAACTTTCCACTTTTTTAGCGAAACTTAAGTCAGTTACATCACAAAAAACTTTGATGCCAGCTTTATGTGCCTCATTAATAGTTTCTTCTGGAGAACCTAGAGAAGTTAAAATAAAGTCGACTTTTTCTTCGCATAAAATGCGCAATTGCTCTTTATATTTTACATTGGATTTGTTTACAATTAAATTGAATCCGAAACTTCCACCTTCCACTTTTGCATTTTTCAATTCAATGATGGCGCTTCGTAATTCTTCTAAAGTTCTGTAGTTTAATGCTGGAATACAACCTGCTACGCCACTTTTCATACCTTCAATTACCATTTTAGTATTCGACACCAAAAACATAGGTGCCATAATAATTGGATGTTTAATATTTAGAATTTCTGTTAATTGTAATTTTTGCATAATTGTAAAGTTTTTTCAAATATACTAAAAAATAATATGCATGCATATAAAAAAAGAGCTTCAAATACTGAAACTCTTTTATAATGATGAAGAATAATTATTTCTTTGGATCGTAACGACGAGTAGTTGGGTTAAATTTATATTTGTTAGTTTGTGTTTTAGTAGATAGAAATACTTCAAAATCTTTTGTTAGTGTAAATTCAAAACCTTCTCTACGAGTTTTTTCTACAGTTTCTGTAGCAGTAGATTTTCCTAATTGCTTAATTTCTTTAATGTTAGATACAGTTTGTATGTTACCTAAAATCTTAAGTTTAGTTGCTGATAAATCCCAAATTTCATTAGAAGTAATTAGAGCGTTTTCTTTTTTAAGTTTGGTTTCAGAAATGATATTTTCAGTGTAAGTAAAGTGATATAATTTTACACCAGAAACCGTAAATGATTTAATTTTAAAATTAGTGGGTTGTTGTGCTTTGTCTTTTGTGGTAATTTCTTTTAAGATGATATTTTCTTTTTTTCCAGCATTGTCCATGACAATAGCTAGTTTTTGTTTACCACCTTCGGTAATAATTTCAGCTTTTAAGTTTTCAAATGTGGCTAAAGCAGAGGATGTTGTTGATTTTGGTTTCGCTTTTTGAGCAAAACTTAGTGTAGTAGTGACTAAAAGTAATGCAATACATAGTTTTTTCATTGTGTTGAGTTTTATGATTTTGGTGCTTCCAATGTACAAATTTTTTTCAATAAAAAAACCGTGCTAAAAAATTTAACATGGTTTCTTCAAAATAAAATAAACTAAAAACTTAATCTTTCTGTGATTGAACGGCTAAATTATAAATTACCAATCCAAATCCAATTTTGTTGATAGCATCAGCTATGTTGTAAGCGATATCAACACTTCCTTTTCCTAATATGCTAGTATACCAACCATCAGTTCCTAACATGTATCCTAATGGATAAATTGCCCAACCTACTAATACAAACCAGCATAAAATTTTGTGAGCTGCTAAAACATTTCCACCAGCTTCTTTTGCTAATTTTGCAGCAGAACCTAGCCATATTTCATATACAATTACAAAATAAGCTACTCCTGAAATGAATCCCCATAAGGCTGCAGCATCTTTATATACTGTTTCTCCTAAGTATCCAGTAACTAACATAATTACAGATAAACCTATCATTTTCCACAATAAGTTTGTTTTTGCACCTGCCACTTTAAGTATTAAATAAAACTCTAAACACATTAATGGAACTGTTAAAATCCAATCAACGTATCTAAAAAACGTTGGTGATTCTCCAAATTCTGCCCAGTATTCTTTCATATAGAAGTAATGCACAGCTGCAATAAAAGTAATTAATCCTGAAACTAGTACCGAAGTACGCCATTTCTTATCAAACTGGTTTAATGATAAGAAGAAAAATGCTGAAGCAGCCATCATAGCCATACAGCCTACGAAGAAAGTAAAACCTACATAATCGTTTGGTAACATTTTTGAAATTAAGCTAAAATTTGTCATAAAATTTGTTTTTAATTGTTAGTAATGTTAATTGTTTAATCAAAGTTAATAAATGTTAAACATAATAACTAACTTTGTTTATCTTTTTTTAATATTATTTAAACAAAAATATTTATTATGAATAATTATCCAAGTATTGCTATAGTTCTGAGTTTTCTTGGATTATGGATTACCTCTTTTTTTTCTAATGATTTACAAGTTGGAATTGGGTTTGTTTTAATTCTGTCTTTTGGAATTTTGCACGGTGCAAACGATATCTTAATTTCAAAAAGTATAATGAATAAGAAGAAACAGTTTTCTAAAATGAAAATCATCTACTTATATGTTTTTGTTGTAGTTTGTGGTGCCATATTTTTTTATTTTTTACCAATTATAACATTGCTTCTATTTGTAATAATTAGCGGATACCATTTTGGAGAGCAACAATTTGATTTTTTAAAAGGAGAATTAATACAATATAATTTTGTTTTTAAAACCTTATATGGGTTGTTAGTGTTGTTTCTATTGTTTGGTTTTCATATAAATAATGTAATTACTGTAGTGTATGAAATTACTTCATATAGTATTGATGAGTCCTTAATTATAAATACACTTTATTTGATTTCAATTTTATTTACAATTAATTATATTTTCGTTTTTTTGAAGTTAAAAACAAAACAAACTATATTTTTAAAAGAACTTTTTTATCTATTAGTTTTTGCGATTATTTTTAAAGTTTCGTCGCTTATTTGGGGTTTTGCAATCTATTTTATAGTTTGGCACAGTATGCCTTCCATTATAAATCAGACTAAATTTTTATATGGTAGTTTTAATTATTTTAATTTCATTAAATACATAAAAGCGGCATTTTTTTATTGGGTAATATCACTTGTTGGTTTATGTTTTTTTTATCTACTTTTTCAAGATATTAAGCTTTTTAATACGTTGTTTTTTTCTTTTTTAGCAGCCATAACTTTTCCTCATGTTTTAGTTATTTTAATGATGTTAAAGGATAAAACTAGGCAATAAAAAAACCGAGTAATTTCTTACTCGGTTCTTAATTATTTAATTTATTCTTTACTTGTAAATTTCACTTCGTAAATCGTAAATCTTCAATTGTAAATTATTTTACTTCTTCGAATTCAACATCTTGAGTTGTATCACCTGAAGCTTGTGGTTGTGCTTGTGCAGCTCCTTGAGCGTCTCCTGTGTTATACATTTCAGCTGATGCGTTTGTCCAAGCTGTATTGATTTTTTCTAAAGCAGGCGTAATTGCAGCAACATCTTTTGCTTCGTAAGCCATTTTTAATTCAATTAAAGCTAAGTTGATGGCAGTTTTGTTATCGTCAGATAATTTCTCACCAAATTCACCTAATTGTTTTTCCGTTTGGAAAATCATAGAATCTGCTTCGTTTACTTTATCTGCAGTTTCTTTAGCGATTTTATCCGCTTCAGCATATAATTCTGCATCTTTTTTCATTCTTTCGATTTCTTCAGCTGTTAAACCAGAAGAAGCTTCGATACGAATATCGTGAGATTTTCCAGTTCCTTTGTCAGTTGCAGAAACTTTAATGATACCATTAGCATCAATATCGAAAGTTACTTCAATTTGAGGAATTCCTCTTGCTGCTGGTGGAATACCATCTAAATGGAAACGACCAATAGTTTTGTTATCTGCTGCCATTGTTCTTTCACCTTGAATAACGTGAATTTCAACACTTGGTTGGTTATCTGCTGCAGTTGAGAAAACTTGAGATTTTTTTGTTGGGATAGTTGTGTTAGACTCAATTAATCTAGTCATAACGTTACCCATAGTTTCGATTCCTAATGATAAAGGTGTAACGTCTAATAACAATACATCTTTTACATCACCAGTTAAAACTCCACCTTGAATAGCTGCACCAATAGCAACAACTTCATCAGGATTAACTCCTTTTGATGGTTTTTTACCGAAGAATTTCTCCACTTGTTCTTGGATAACTGGGATACGAGTAGAACCTCCAACTAAGATAACTTCATCAATATCAGAAACTGATAAACCAGCATCTTTTAAAGCTTTAACAACTGGTTCCATTGAACGCTTGATTAAAGAATCAGCTAATTGTTCAAATTTAGCACGAGTTAAAGTTTGTACTAAGTGCTTTGGTCCTGAAGCCGTAGCCGTAACGTATGGTAAGTTAATTTCTGTTTGAGCAGAAGCAGATAATTCAATCTTAGCTTTTTCAGCAGCTTCTTTTAAACGTTGTAAAGCAGTTGGGTCTTTTCTTAAATCTAAACCTTCAGCAGCATTAAAGTCGTTTGCTAACCAGTCAATAATAACTTGGTCAAAATCATCACCACCTAAGTGAGTATCTCCGTTAGTAGATAATACTTCAAAAACTCCATCTCCTAATTCAAGGATAGAAATATCAAATGTACCACCACCTAAATCGAATACTGCAATTTTTTGATCTGTAGCTTGTTTGTCTAATCCATAAGCTAATGCCGCAGCAGTTGGCTCATTGATAATTCTCATAACTTTTAAACCTGCAATTTCACCAGCTTCTTTTGTAGCTTGACGTTGTGCATCGTTAAAATATGCAGGAACAGTAATAACCGCTTCTGTAACTGAATGACCTAAATAGTCTTCAGCAGTTTTTTTCATTTTTTGTAAAGTCATTGCAGATAATTCTTGTGGCGTATATAAACGACCATCAATATCAACACGTGGCGTGTCGTTATCTCCTTTAACTACTTTGTAAGCAACAGTAGAAGCTTCTTTAGAACTTTCCGAGAACTTGTTACCCATAAATCTTTTGATAGATGCGATAGTTTTAGTTGGGTTAGTTACAGCTTGTCTTTTTGCAGCGTCTCCAATTTTAATTTCTCCACCTTCTACAAATGCAATTACAGATGGCGTTGTTCTTTTTCCTTCTGCATTAGCAATTACAACTGCTTCTCCACCTTCCATTACAGAAACACAAGAATTGGTTGTACCTAAATCGATTCCAATAATCTTACTCATTTTATTTAATTTTAAATTTTATTCGGTTTATTTTTTAAACTCTTTTTGGATAAGTCAAGTTTTGTGCCAAGATAAAATATCACTAGAAATTGGCAGAAATTCTTTTTTTGACAGAAATTCATCTGACAAAGTGTCATTTGATTTTAAGCTAACTTGTTGGTTTTCTGTCAGAAAGTGTTTTAGGATTATATCTGTTAAAAACGATAATCGTAAAAAAAGCGATAGTATAAATGATTAAATCTTCAAGCGAAAAGGTATTTCCCGCCACAATTCTTAAAATTCTATTTTTTTCTAAATTAAAATACAACAAAACTTGAAAATATTGAATGATTTCAACTGTAAACGCAAATACTAAAACACCTAAAGCAATTTTATTTTTATCGGCATTAATAAAACTCAGTAAAAAGTAATAGACTAAGAAAATTACCAAATAATCACCAAAATAAGGTCTGATGAAATTGTCTTTAATATATATAGCGATGAAAACTTCAATAATAAATATCGAAATGAAAATCAGAAAGTATTTTAAATTGAATTGGAACATTACTTATTCGAATTAAAAAGGACTTTTTTATTGAACACAATAATTGAAATCCCAATTAAACTGTAAGCAATCAATTGCGAAAACTGAATGTCTTCTTTAAAGTAGAAGAGTGCCAAAAAGAAATTTATCAGCGGATTCGTATACATTAAAATCCCAACAGCTGAAGAATTCATTCCTTTAAGTGCGAATAAATTCAAGAATAAAGGTATAATCGTAAATAAAACTACAATTAATCCCATCATCATATAAAATAAATTTTCAGTCGGAACTGCAGCACTAAATTTCGGATAAAAAGGCAATAAAACCAAACTCGCAATGACCAATTGAATGGTTAAAACTAAGAATTTATCAAACTCATTATTTCTTCGTTGACTAATTAAATACAGCGCAAATGAAGTAGCGATAACAAAACTATAAATCAATTCTGTAAAATGGCCATAAGATAAAATCGCACAGCTAATTACGCAAATCGCAACCGCTAACCATTGCCAATTGTCTAGTTTTTCTTTTAAAATAACAAAAGCTAAAACAGTTGTAATAATTGGACAAATTAAATACGCTAAAGATGCCGATTGCAAACTCACATGGTTTACAGCATACATGAATAAATACCAATTGAAAACTAATAAAAATCCGCCAGCAGCAGTTAGTAAAAGGGTATTTCGTTTTTTCTTTTTGGAAAAAGACTGAAATAATTCTAAACTCTTTTTCAATAAATTGATTCTGAAAACAAAATTAATAACCAGTAAAACTACGGTTGAAAAAAATACACGATAAAATAAAATATCTAATGAAGGATACTCGTGCAAGGGTTTTAAAGCTAAACTGAAAAATCCCCAAATGATAAAAGCTATTAAGGCAGATGAATAATATTTGTTAAACTTCATTTGATTTTTAATATTTTAAGGTTTAAATGTTTTTTTGAGCCAATTTTTGTCCATACATGGTTTTTCAACAAGTAGAAAAAAAACTGAGGAAATAAACATTATTATTAATAGTAATAGAACTGAATAAATTGAAATATTGATAAAAGTATATTTTGAAAAGGAATGTTTTAAAATTTGATTGCCAAATATACTGATAATAGGATAATGAAGTAAGTAAATAGAGTAACACATCCCACCTATATTTGTAATTAATTTTAACGAAAGGAATTTGAAAATTTTATGAAATAAAACATAGTAATACAAAAAGAAAATACAAATAAGTTGTATCAGTTCCCAAAAAAACGTTTGAGTAGCAGTTTTGAAATCACTATTATCAAATAGCCAAATAACTAGAAATAAAAACACACCAATTAAATTGTCAAATTTTGTCTTTGGTACTACTATTGAATTTGACACAAACAAATCAACTAATAAAAATCCTATTAGAAAGTATTGAAAATAATTAATCAAACTCAAAAAATGAAAAGGATTAAAATTAAAATGATTAATGATAATGAAAACTATGGCAACTAGAAATATTGTTAATCGTCTTATTATTAAAGATTTGATAGAAAAAACAAATGCTAATAAAGGAGCTAAAATATAAAACTGAACTTCAATTTCTAAACTCCAAGCAACAATATTTAATTTAGGCAAACAATCAGGATAAATGAAATTATGAGAATAAATTATTGAGGACAAATAACTTTCAATTCCATTTTTTAAAGATATAGTTTTAGCAATATAAACGGCACCAAATAATAGTGCTGTCATAACTAGGATATAGGGTGGTTCCAATCTAGTTAATCTTCGTATAAAATAATTTTTAAGGTTAACCGAATCACCATTTTTAAGATAATATTTTGCAAAAGGCATTCCTAAAATATAACCACTAATAACAAAGAAGAGAGGCACACCAATGTGACCATGTGAAAGTATATTCTTTAAAAAAGAAAAGTCTAAATTATCAGTGTTTTTATTTACATATTTAGTTGTTATGAAGTTACTTAAATGAAGTAAAACAACACTTATAATTGCTATAAATCTTAATCCATCAATCTCAGGTATAAAATTCCCAGAAGAAGTAATTCGCTTAAACGATAATCTCATGAATACAATTTTCTAAAATAAATTTTATTATTTTTAATATAAACGTTATACTATAAAAAATTGTTGGTATAGCAATTGTTTTTTTACAAAGATAGGTTTTCAAAAATCAATGCCAAAAATCAAACTCAAAAATAAAAATCAAACTCAAAAAATATTTTTTAAATCTGTTAAATCCTTAAAATCGGCTTATCAATAATTTGTCAATTTTCCACATCAAACAAAAATAAACTATCTTTGCCATTCAAAATACAAATATGACATTTCAAGATTTAAATTTACATAGAAATATACTTCAGGTTTTAGAAGAAGAAAACTATATTTCGCCAACACCCATTCAACAACAGGCGATTCCTGTTATTTTAGAAGAACACGATTTAGTAGGTTGCGCACAAACAGGAACAGGAAAAACAGGGGCATTCGCCATTCCAATTTTAAATTATTTACATCCAATTGTAGGTTCAAAAACCAAAAGAAAAGTAATTAGAACTTTAGTTTTAGCACCAACACGTGAATTAGCACACCAAATCCAAGATAGTTTTGCTACTTACGGAAAATATATGAATACCAAATCAATGGTAATTTATGGTGGTGTGAGTCAAGTGCCACAAGTGAATCAACTTAAAGAAGGTGTGGATATTTTAATTGCTACTCCAGGTCGTTTTTTAGATTTGAATAAGCAAGGATTTTTAGACATGAATAACTTACATCATTTGGTTATTGATGAAGCCGATCAAATGTTAGATATGGGTTTCATTAATGATGTAAAGAAAATCATCAAGTTAATTCCAGAAAACCGTCAAACGTTATTGTTCTCTGCAACAATGCCAGTCGCGATTAGAGAATTAGCAGATCAGTTTTTGAAAAAACCAAAATATGTTTCGGTTGCACCGATTTCTAGCACAGCAGAACGAGTGAACCAAAAAGTATACATGGTTCAAAAAGAAGACAAAAGAAAATTACTAATTCATTTAATTGAAGAAGAAAATATAAATAATGTGTTAGTTTTCGTAAGAACGAAACACAGTGCGGATAATGTGGTAAAAGCTTTAAAAGCGAAAAACATTTCGGCAGAAGCCATTCACGGAAATAAATCTCAAAACAACAGAATCAAAACTTTAGACGGATTTAAAAGTCAAGAAATTTCGGTTTTAGTGGCGACAGATATTGCAGCTCGTGGAATTGATATCGATTTATTACCTTATGTGATCAATTTCGACTTACCAAATATTCCAGAAACGTACGTTCACAGAATTGGTAGAACAGGAAGAGCAGGAAATGAAGGTTTAGCGATTTCATTTTGTAGTAAAGATGAATTACCTTTTTGGAAAGACATTGAAAAATTAACACGTCAGCAAATTAAAATCGTAAAAGAAAATCCATATCCATACAGAGAATTCACAGAAGACGAATTAAAAAACAAAGAAACGGATACGCGTGGTAAGAAAAACCCAGTAAAACAAAAACAAAATCACGCGCCAAAAGCAGCTAAAACAGCTAAGACTGCTGATTCTTCAAATTCCAGAAAATCAGATACGTCAAAGCAAAATAAAAAGCGTTGGTATTAAAAATTTTGGTTTAAGAGTTTGAAGGTTAAAAGTTTAAAAGGGATAAGTAAAAAGTAGAGATGCGATTCATCGCGTCTAATTCTAAATTGGTTTTACAAGATATTTAAAGTAAAAAGAGCCAAGTAAAAAGGCAAAAGTTAAAAGGAATAAGTTCAGTTTTGAATTTGTTCCTTTTTTTATGCAGTTTTCAAACTATAACAAATCCACTTTAATTAGTTTCAAAAATTTTCACTTCCTACTTCTAACTTCCAACTTCAAATGCTATCTTTGCTACTATAACGATTTAGTATATGGAATGTATTTCAGTTTTTGATATGTTAAAAATAGGCGTTGGCCCTTCAAGTTCTCATACTTTAGGACCATGGCGCGCTGCGGAACAATTTTTAGCAGAATTACGTAGTCAAAATATAATCAATGACGTACATCGCTTAAAAGTCGATTTGTATGGTTCGTTGTCGTTAACAGGAAAAGGGCATGCTACAGATTTAGCAGTGATGTTAGGTTTAAGCGGCGCCGATCCTGAATATGTACCAATTGACGCGATTGATTCCATTATCGAAGATATTAAAACCAATAACGAATTGCTTTTAGACAATGAGTTTAAAATTCATTTTAATATTGTTTCTGATATTTTTTTCAATAAGAATTTTTTACCTTTTCATGCTAACGGATTAATCTTTACAGCGTATACAAACGACTCAGAATACAGTTCCACTTTTTATTCAATTGGAGGTGGTTTTGTAGTTAAGGAAGAAGAAGATACGAATGTAAAATCAGAAATAAAATGTGCTTTTCCTTTTCCAGTTGATAAAGGGGCAGAGTTACTAGCTTTTTGTCATTCCGAAAATAAAAAAGTTTCTGAAATCGTTTACGAAAACGAAAAATCAATGCGTTCCGAAGAAGTAATTCACACCGAATTAATGCGAATTTGGAATACGATGTTAGAATGTATGTACATTGGCGCACATACTGATGGAATTTTACCAGGCGGATTAAATGTAAAAAGACGTGCATACGATATGCACACCAATTTAATCGGAATTGCCAATTATAATTCTCCTCAAGAATGGTTGCAATGCATTCGCCAAACCGAAGTTAAATTCCGACAGATATTAAAATGGGTGTCTTGTTTTGCCTTGGCTGTTAATGAAGTAAATGCTTCTTTAGGTCGAGTAGTGACAGCACCAACAAACGGAAGTGCTGGTGTTATTCCTGCTGTTTTAATGTATTATTTATGTATTGAAAATCATACAGCGGGAGAAAAAGAAATCAAACAATTTTTAATGGTAGCTGGAGAAATTGGAAGTATCTTCAAAAAAGGCGCGACTATTTCCGCAGCAATGGGCGGTTGTCAAGCAGAAATTGGCGTTTCATCAGCAATGGCTGCAGCTGCATTATGTGAATTAATGGGCGGAACTCCAGACCAAGTTTTAGTTGCTGCCGAAATCGCTATGGAACATCATTTAGGTATGACATGTGATCCGATTGGTGGTTTAGTACAAGTGCCTTGTATTGAACGTAATACAATGGGTGCAATTAAGGCCATAAACGCAGCAGAGTTAGCTTTAGAAACTGATGCGAAAAACACGCTAGTACCTTTAGATAAAGTTGTTGCAACCATGTGGGAAACCGCAAAAGATATGAATTCGAAATACAAAGAAACTTCCGAAGGTGGCTTGGCTATTGGAGTTGGTTTAGCGGATTGTTAAAATGAAATTTATTTACTTTTTACTAATTTGTTTGTTTTCTCAAAGTCTAAATGCTCAAGAGAATAAAGATTTATGGATTGTACAAGACACTCGTTTGTATTCAAAACCCGATTTAAAATCTGATTTTTATGGTTATTTTAGATACGGTTCTCGTGTTAAAGTTTTAGAACAAAAAGGAAATTGGACTAAGGTTGAAAGTGACAATCAAACCATTGGATTTGTTCCAACAAAACATCTGAATCATTCTATGATGTATAACGATGTTAATATTCTAGATCATGAAAATCCAATTTTAGAAAAAGATAGTACTTATGGAAGTTTCCATATGTATGTTACAGTTGCTGGTTTAAAAGCAAGAAAAGGTAAAACAAGTAGTAGTAAAGTTGATAGAGTTCTTTTAAATGGAGATGTACTTTCGGTTACTTATTTTCCTAGAAACCCTGAAGAATGGGTTAACATTGAAGGTAGTGGATATGGAATAACTTACACATACGTTCAAGCGAAATATTTAGGAGAAAAACCTGTTTTCGAAGAAATATTGAAGAAATTTGATGCCATTCCAGATGAAAAAATAGAGGAACAAAAAAAATGTATTGAACGATTAGTGGAATTATCTTGGAATAATAAACGCGAAAAATTAATACCAGCTTACAAACGTTATATTAAAGTGGCTGAAAAATTGAATGATGAAAAACTACTTCAAGATGTTAAAATGACATATGAAATAGTTCAAGCCTTAAATTCTAGAGGTACTAATTATAGTGAAGTTGAAATTCCGTCATATAAATATGAATTTTTATACAAAGGCAAAAAAATTGGTTTAGAAAAAAAACAATATTCTAATCTTATTGAAGTTTTTGGTGCGCCTATATCCAAAGAAATTGAATCGAATGATTGTGGTGTAAATATTTCAGATTTATTATATCATTACACCAATTTTGATGTTTATGTAGATGAAAAAGAAAATAGTATTGATGTGGTGTCATTTAAATTTGCTCCTGATTATTCTTTTAAATTAGATGAAAAGCACCTTTTTACTCATAATTTAACAGAAGAAAATTTTATTAAAGACTTTAAAGGAATGTTTGATTATCATGCAAGAAGTCCACATAGATTTTATTTAACTTTAGGAGATAGTAATCTTATTTTTTACTTTGAAGGTGGACTAATTTCGACTGTAGAAATTTTTTACTATTGTTAATTATTTAGCCTTTTTCAACTCCATAATTTCCAATTGTAATTTCTTGATTTCCTTACCTAAATCTTGATTTTCCTCAGTAGATTGATGAATAGTAATATCAATGTTTTTGATATTATTTCGAACAAAAAAAGCGTTAATATTTTGATTAATTTTCGCATCAAATGTTGGGGTAGAAATGTCTAATTCAATGGTTTTAGATTCAGCATTAATATCGTAATTGATAACATGGTATTTAGTTTCAATTTGATTGTTAATAATATGTTCTACTTTGGATTGAAACATATTTTGAACCGCTAAAACATAAGCAAAATATACTGCTGGAATCAAAGCTAAAATTCCCAAAACAAAAAACCATCCATTTACATGTTTAATATTTTGAGCAGAATGACGTTCAAATTTTAAATATTTGGTCATCAATAAAGTTCCAAATCCAATAAAAAGTGAGTTGATACTATAAGTATATAATCCGCCTAAAAAATAATCTAAGTTTAATGTTGCTAATCCAAAACCTGCTGTGCATAATGGTGGAATACAAGAAGTTGCCACTGCTACAGCGATAATTACTTGTGTGCCACTTTCTCTAGAAATCGCCAACATAGCGGCTAAACCTCCAATAAAGGCTAATAATACATCAAAAAATGTAGGTTTAGAAAAACTAATTAATTCTTCTGTTTCAATAGAATACGGATTAATTAAATAATATAAGGTTGAAAAAAACACACTAACCAAAACAATTCGAAATGCGTTTTTTAAACTGGTTTTGAATAAATCAGAATTTGATACACCTAAAGAAAAACCAATTCCAAAAATGGGTCCCATAACTGGCGATAAAATCATGGCTCCAATTACCGCACTTTTAGAATTAATATTTAAACCAATACAGGCAATAAAAATAGCAAAAGCTAATAACCACAAGTTTTTACCTTTGAATTCAACACCTTCTTTAATTTCTAAGTAGGTTTTGTTTTCTTCTTCTTGTGTCGATTTTAAATCGAATAATTGTCGAATAAAACGTTTGATTATAGCTGTTTTTTGAAGCATTCTTTTTAGTTATGAAATATTAAAATTTCTATTTTTTTCTTCTCGTATCAATAATATGAACAATTTTCCAAACATTATTCTCTAAAAGCAAAGTAAAGGAATTTGTTCCAAAATGACTTAGTTTATCATTTATATAAAATTCATAAGGTGTCCAAACTTGCGCCATCGAACCATCAATTTGAATCTTGTAGTCTAAAATTCGCTCTTCAATTTTTAGGTTTTTCGGAATGGAAGCAATCGATTTATAAAACTCTTCATTGGTTTTGAAAGATAAATTACCAATCGTATTTTTCTCCATAATGGATTGTAATTTCATTTCTTTATGACAAACTGATTGGATTTTCAACGTATCTGCTGATTGTAAACCTTTAAAAAACACAGAAATCGATTGTTTAATTTCCTTTTCTTGTGCAGAAATCGATAAACTAAAACCAAAAAATAGTAAAATAAGTAAATGTCTCATAATTGTAGAATTTAATTATTGGTATTAAATGTAGAAAAATTGTTACAATCCATATCTTTATATTAATTTTGTACCATTAATTTTCAGAAAAGCGGTTCGGAACAAATATTTCCAACTTCTAACTTCTGACTTCTAACTCAAAAAGAATGTCTGTAGCAAAAAAAGATTATAAAAAAATTACAACGAAGTCGTTAATTGATATGAAAGCCAATGGTGAAAAAATTTCTATGCTAACGGCATACGATTTCACTATGGCGAAAATTGTTGATACAGCAGGTATTGATGTAATTTTAGTTGGAGATTCGGCAAGTAATGTAATGGCTGGTCACGAAACGACTTTACCAATTACATTAGACCAAATGATTTATCACGCAAGTAGTGTGGTTAGAGCGGTTGACAGAGCTTTAGTTGTGGTAGATTTACCTTTTGGAAGTTACCAATCTGATTCTAAAGAAGCGTTACGTTCTTCTATCAGAATTATGAAAGAAAGTGGCGGACATGCTGTAAAATTAGAAGGTGGTAGAGAAATCGAATCTTCTATTAAAAAAATATTAAACGCTGGAATTCCAGTTATGGGACATTTAGGTTTAACACCACAATCGATATATAAATTCGGAACATATACGGTAAGAGCTAAGGAAGAAGAAGAAGCGGCTCAATTACTAGAAGATGCCAAAATGTTAGAAGAAATTGGATGTTTTGCTTTAGTTTTAGAGAAAATTCCAGCTCAATTAGCCCAAAAAGTAGCCGAAAGTATTTCTATTCCAGTAATTGGAATTGGAGCTGGTGGTGGAGTAGACGGTCAGGTTTTGGTTTTACACGATATGATTGGAATGACTCACGAATTTAGTCCAAGATTTTTACGCAGATATATGAATTTATTTGAAGATATGACAAAAGCTATCGGACAATATGCTGCTGACGTGAAATCAAAAGACTTCCCTAATGCAAGTGAACAGTATTAAATAAAGTTGTCACATTGAGCGAAGTCGAAATGCTTTTAAAATGTCTTCGACTCCGCTCAGACTGACAATAAGTAAAAAACAATTAAGAATTTTAGAAAGTCTAAAAATCTAAGAAATCAAACAATCTAAAAATCTAAGATGAAAATAGTTTCAGATTCAAAAAATCTTCAAATCCTACATGAAGACAATCATATAATTGTAGTGAACAAGCGAGTTGGAGATATTGTACAAGGCGATAAAACAGGTGATGAGCCTTTATCTGAAATTGTAAAATCTTACTTAAAAGTCGCATACGATAAACCAGGTGAAGTTTTCTTAGGAGTCGTACATCGTTTAGACCGACCAACAACAGGAATCGTAGTTTTTGCAAAAACTTCAAAAGCATTAACGCGTTTAAATGAGACTTTTAAAAACAGAGAAACGCAAAAAACATATTGGGCTATCGTAAAAAATGCGCCACCAAAAACAGAAGATACTTTAGTTCATTTCTTAAAAAGAAATACGAAGAACAATACTTCAAAAGCGCATTTAAAAGAAGTTCCAGAATCTAAAGAAGCTAAATTATCATATAAAACGATTAAAAAGTTAGATAATTATTATGCTTTAGAAATCGATTTGCATACCGGTCGTCATCATCAAATTAGAGCGCAATTAACAGCTATTGGTTGTCCAATTAAAGGTGATTTAAAATATGGTTTTGATAGAAGTAATCCAAACGGAGGAATTCATTTACATGCCAGAAAACTAGTTTTAACACATCCTGTAACTAAAGATCCATTAGAAATTATTGCGCCTGTTCCAGAAGATGTTTTGTGGAAATTAGTATAATAAAACTAAAATAATTTTTGTATTTTTGAAACTTAAAATTTAAAACCATGTCAACAGTAACTTTAGGAGGAAATCCTGTACATACAAATGCAACTTTACCAACAGTTGGTTCAGTAGCACCACAATTTCAATTAGTAGGAAACGATTTATCAGATGTTTCTTTACAAGACTTTAAAGGGCAACGTGTTATCTTAAATATTTTTCCAAGTATTGATACCGCGACTTGTGCCACTTCAGTAAGAACTTTCAATAAAATGGCTAACGATTTAGAAAACACTAAAGTTTTGTGTATTTCTAGAGATTTACCATTCGCGCAAAAACGTTTTTGTGGTTCTGAAGGATTAGAAAATGTAGTAAACTTATCAGATTTTAGAGATGGAAGTTTCGGAAATGCTTACGGTTTAACTTTAACGGATTCAGCTTTAAAAGGTTTACACGCAAGAGCGATTGTTGTTGTTGATGAAAACGGAGTAGTTTCTCATACAGAATTAGTAAGCGAAATCGCTAACGAACCAAATTACGAAGCGGCTTTAAAAGCATTATAATTTTATGATTCAAGACAAAAGATTTGTATCTGGAAGAATTAAAAGTATTGGTTTTGCCGTAAAAGGTGCTTATAAATTAGTGACTACAGAACATAGCGTAATGGTGCAATTTTCATTAATGATTTTAATGATACTTGCAGGTTTTTACTTTAAAATATCTCGAGAAGAATGGATGTTGCAAATTTTAGCATTTGGTTTAGTTTTGGGTATTGAAGGGTTAAATACAGCTGTAGAAAAAATTGCCGACTTTATTCATCCAGAATTTCACAATAGAATAGGTTTTATTAAAGATATTGCTGCCGGAGCGGTTTTGTTTGCCGCTTTTAGTGCAATTGCTGTTGGCGCATTAATTTATGTCCCAAAAATATTCAATTTTTAAAATTTAATGGCTAAAAAAGAAGTTTCAAATACAACTGAAAATAAATTAAGTAATTCAATTTTCAAAACATCACGTGGACAAAAATTCATTGTTGGTGTTTTGTTCGTTTTACTTGCTGTAATTTTATTATTGTCCTTTATATCATATTATATATCAGGAAATAATGACCAAAGTCAAATTACCGAATTGAGCAACAGAAATGTTGTAGTTGAAAATTGGTTAGGTAAAATTGGCGCTTGGCTGTCAGATGCTTTTTTACATAAAGGATTTGGTGTAGCTTCTTTTCTATTTGTAAAAATCTTCTTTTTAATTGGCGCCTATTTAATTGTCGATTTACCTTTAAAAAAACTTAGAAAATCTACTTTTTGGGATTTATATTTAATTGTTACTATTTCAATATTATTCGGTTTGTTATGGGATTTTATTCCACATTTATCTGGAATTATTGGTTTTGAAATTAACGATTTATTCCAGGATTATTCAGGGAAAATTGGTTCCATATTATTTTTAGTTTTTGCAACAATTGTATTTCTTATTTTTAAAATAAAAGTTTCTCCAGATAAAGTAAAAGATTATTTAGAATCGAAAGCAACTCCAGTTGAACTAAATTCTGAAGTTGAAAATACAGATGAAGTTGTCGCTCCAATTCTTGCAGATATTGATGATGTTAATGAATCTGTAGTTCCAATTTCAACTATTAAAAAGCCAATCATTTCTGAAGAAGAAGATGACGAATGGACCAACATGCAAGTGATTAATCGTCCAGAACCGACTTCTTCATTTGAAGTTGATAAAGCTTCTTTAAAACCAACCATTCAGCATTCTTCGGAAATTAATTTGGAAACACAACCCAAACCAGTTATTGAAGAAATTACTCCTAAACAACCAGAACTTATTCAAACTGAAGACGCTTCTTTCGTCATTGAAAAACCTGAAGAAGAAGATATTGTTGAAGAAAGTTTAGCACAAAGATTGGTTGAAGATTTTGGTTTATTTGATCCAACTTTAGAACTTTCGAATTTTAAAATGCCTTCAATTGAATTGTTGAAAGATTATACAGGCGTTGGAATTACTATCAATCAAGCAGAATTAGAAGAAAATAAAAACAAAATTGTAGATACATTAAAAAACTACAAAATTGAAATCGCACAAATTAAAGCAACTGTTGGTCCAACTGTAACTTTATACGAAATTGTACCAGAAGCAGGAATTAGAATTTCTAAAATTAAAAGTTTAGAAGATGATATTGCGTTGTCTTTATCGGCTTTAGGAATACGTATTATTGCGCCAATTCCAGGAAAAGGAACAATTGGTATTGAAGTACCAAACGCGAATCCGTCAATGGTTTCCATGAAAAGTGCGATTGCTTCGCCAAAATTCCAACAAGCAGAAATGGAATTGCCAATCGCTTTAGGAAAAACGATTTCAAATGAAACTTTAGTTGTCGATTTAGCGAAAATGCCACACTTGTTAATGGCAGGAGCAACTGGACAAGGAAAATCTGTTGGGTTAAATGCGGTTTTAACTTCGTTATTATACAAAAAACATCCAGCTGAAGTGAAATTCGTTTTGGTGGATCCGAAAAAAGTAGAGTTAACGCTTTTCAATAAAATTGAACGTCATTATTTAGCCAAACTTCCTGATACAGAAGAAGCTATTATTACAGATAATGCGAAGGTAATTAATACATTAAATTCTTTATGTTTAGAAATGGATAATCGTTATTCATTACTAAAAGATGCGATGGTTCGTAACATTAAAGAATACAATGATAAATTCAAACAAAGAAAATTAAATCCAGAAAACGGTCACCGCTTTTTACCTTACATCGTATTAGTAGTAGATGAGTTTGCCGATTTAATTATGACGGCAGGAAAAGAAGTGGAAATGCCAATTGCACGTTTAGCTCAACTTGCCCGTGCTATCGGAATTCACTTAATTATTGCTACGCAACGACCATCTGTAAACGTAATTACAGGTATGATTAAAGCGAATTTCCCTGCGAGAATTGCATTTAGAGTAACTTCAAAAATTGATTCAAGAACGATTTTGGATTCTGGTGGAGCCGATCAATTAATTGGTCGTGGAGATTTACTGTTTTCAAACGGTAATGATTTAATTCGTGTACAGTGTGCTTTTGTAGATACGCCAGAAGTGGAAAGAATTTGCGATTTTATTGGTTCTCAGAAGGCTTATGCGAATGCGTACTTACTTCCAGATTATGTTGGTGAGGAAAGTGGCATAAAACTTGATATGGATATTTCCGAAAGAGATTCTTTATTCAGAGATGCAGCAGAAGTTGTGGTTTCGGCGCAACAAGGTTCGGCATCTTTAATTCAAAGAAAATTAAAATTAGGATATAACAGAGCTGGTAGAATTATTGATCAGTTAGAAGCCGCTGGAATTGTTGGTCCTTTCGAGGGAAGTAAAGCCAGACAAGTGCTAATCACGGATTTGAATTCTCTTGAAACATTTTTTAATAACGAAAAATAGATAATTTATTTTATGAAAAATATATTTACAATAACAGCAGTTGCCTTATTCTTAGTGTCTTTTAGCACATTGGAAGTGGAGCAAAAAAAAGATGCTAATGTTGCCAAAAACTTATTAGATAAAGTGTTTGCGAAAGCAAAATCATATAAAAATATGGATATTGACTTTAAATATGCAATTAATAACGCTAAAGAAAATATCAATCAAGAAAGTAAAGGAACAGTACTTTTACAAGGAAATAAGTATCATTTAAGTTTCATGGGGATTACCAAAATTTTTGATGGAAAAAAGATATACACTATTGTTCCTGAAGATGAAGAAGTAACAGTTTCTAATCATGACGAAAGTGATGCCAATGCGATGTCGCCAAATAAAATTTTTACATTTTTCAAAAAAGGATTTAAATATTCTATGGATATTAAGCAACCAGTTGCTGGAAAAACGATTCAATACGTAAAATTAACACCATCAAGTGTGGTAGATAAAAGAAAAGAAATTTTAATTGGAATTGATACGAAAACCAATCACATCTATAATTTAATTGAAGTAGGTAAAAACGGAACGAAAACAACTTTAACAGTATCTTCGTTTAAATTTAACCAAACTTTAGCAAAAAATCAGTTTACCTTTGTGAAAGCAAAATATCCTAATTATTACATAAATAAAGCGGATTAATTTTAAAACACATTATACTTAGCAAATTGATATTGCTATAAAACTTGATTAAATGAAAATAATAGATAAATATTTATTAAAATCTTTCCTGATTACATTTACTACGGTATTTGTAATCCTTTTTTTTATATTCGTTTTGCAAAGTATTTGGCTTTTTATTGCCGAATTAGCGGGTAAAGATTTAGATTTTGTTACCATTTTTAAATTTATTTTCTACTATTCGCCAATAATGGTTCCGTTGGTTTTACCTTTATCTATCTTATTGGCTTCCATTATGACATTTGGTAGTTTTGCAGAAAACTATGAATTTGCAGCGATGAAATCTGGCGGAATTTCTTTAGGAAGAGCTATGAAATTTTTAATAGTTTGTACGTTTGTATTTAGTGCTGTAGCTTTTTTGTTTGCCAATAATATTATTCCAGAAGCGCAATACCGATTTGTTAATTTAAGAAAAAGTATCCTTCAAACTAAACCAGCTATGGCAATTGGTGAAGGGCAATTCAATAAAATTGGAACAACAACAACCATAAAAGTTGATAAAAAATCTGGGGAAAATGGCGAGTTTTTAGAAGGCATCACGATGCACATGAAAAAAGGCGAATTTGGTCCTATTACAACTGTAATTAAAGCCAAAAAAGGAGTTTTAAAAAGCGACGAAACTACCAATTTATTACAATTAGATTTGTTAGAAGGTAATTATTACGAAGACATTCAACCTCAAAAAATGGAAGAACGTGAAAGATTACCCTTTGCAAAAAGTAGTTTCAAAAAATACACGATTAATATTGATTTAGCGAAACTTAATGGAGCATCTGATGATGGTGGTGAAATTATCAATGCATTCAATATGTTAACTATGGGTGAATTAAAATACACTATCGATTCATTAAAGTTAAATTATAATAAAGATGTTATTTCTTATAGTGAAAACATCGATAAAAATTCTCAAAGTTTAACAGACGTTTTACAAGCTGCAAATCAATCTCCAACAGTTGTTAAAATTAATTCAAAATCAACAACAGATTTATTAGCCATTTTTCCAAAAGAAAAACAAACGATACTAATTGATGTTGCAAAAAGTAACATATCTAATACCATATTTTCATTAGACAATTATACTACTGATTTAGATATGAAAAAGAAATACATTAATGATTTCTGGATTGCCTACTATGATAAAATTTTAGTAGCTTATTCTTGTTTGTTAATGTTTTTTATTGGTGCGCCTTTAGGAGCAATTATTAGAAAAGGAGGACTAGGTTTACCAATTGTTTTCGCTGTTTTAATTTTTATTGTATTTAATTTCGCCAATACTTTTGGGAAAAAATTAGCCGGTCAAGATGCTATTCATCCATTTATTGGGGTAGCAGCTGGTGCTTTAATATTAACACCTTTTGCCATTTTACTAACTTACAGAGCCACAAATGATATGGGATTAACAATTGATTTAGATTGGTTAATTAATCCTATAAAAAATATATTCACAAAACTTACAAACAACAAACTACAAAGTTCTAACACACAAACTAATGAGCAATAAAATACAACTCAACACAATTGAAGAAGCCATAGAAGACATTCGTCAAGGTAAAATGATTATTGTGGTTGATGATGAAGATAGAGAAAATGAAGGTGATTTTTTAGCTGCCGCTGATAAAGTAACGCCAGAAATGATCAACTTTATGGCAACACACGGTAAAGGTCTAATTTGTGTACCTTTAACTGAATCGAGATGTAAAGAATTAGAATTACACTCTATGGTTACTAACAATACCGATAATATGGAAACTGCATTTACGGTTTCTGTAGATTTAAAAGGGAATGGCGTAACTACCGGAATTTCTGCTGCCGACAGATCAAAGACAATTGAAGCCTTAGTTGATCCAGAAACGAAACCATATGAATTAGGTCGTCCTGGACATATATTTCCTTTAATCGCACGTCAAGGTGGTGTGTTGAGAAGAACTGGTCATACAGAAGCTGCAATTGATTTTGCACGATTAGCAGGATTCTCTTCTGCTGGTGTAATTTGTGAAATCATGAATGATGATGGAACAATGGCGCGTTTACCAGAATTAGTAGAAGTGGCGAAAAAATTCGATTTAAAACTAGTTTCAATTGAAGATTTAGTAGCATACAGAATGCAACACGATAGTTTAATCAAAAAGAAAGAAGATTTCGAGATTAAAACGCGTTTTGGAAACTTCAGATTAAGAGCTTATTTACAAGTTACTAATAAGCAAGTTCATATTGCCTTAACTAAAGGAAGTTGGAGTACAGGAGAAGAAATTGTTACGAGAATTAATTCAACTCAAGTTACTAACGATATTTTAGGGAGTTTAACGGATACTTTGCACAAGAAAATGGAAGACATTTTCAAGGAATTTGAATCTCATGATAAGTGTGCTATTTTGTTTATCAATCAAGAATTACAATCTGTTGAATTACTAGATCGATTAGCTGAATTAAAAAGAATGCAGGAATCAGGCGATTTTACGGCACCAAAAATAAAAATTGACACTAAAGATTTTGGTATTGGAGCCCAAATTTTACATGATATCGATATCACTAAAATTAAATTATTAACCAATTCATGGCAAAACAAACGTGTTGGTATGATAGGATATGGTCTTGAAATCACTGAATATTTGAATTATTAAGATCTAATCAAATGTAAATGAAAGGATTATAAAAGTCGGGTTAAATATATTATAAAAAATAGGCAAATTCGTTTGCAGATAATAAAAAAGCACTTATATTTGCACCCGTAATAATCAGGAAGATTATTAGGAGAAATGGCAGAGCGGTCGAATGCGGCAGTCTTGAAAACTGTTGACTGTAACAGGTCCGGGGGTTCGAATCCCTCTTTCTCCGCAACATTTACTGGAATAGACCAAATATCTTTAAGGATATTGGAGGAATGGCAGAGCGGTCGAATGCGGCAGTCTTGAAAACTGTTGACTGTAACAGGTCCGGGGGTTCGAATCCCTCTTCCTCCGCCAGTGTAAACCGATTCAGCAATGAATCGGTTTTTTTTATGGGTTACATTTTAAATGTGAAAATTTTGTTGGTTGTTTTCTAACACTTTTTTTTATAGCTATTTCTTCCTACTATGTAGGCTTTATCTACTTAGTTGGTTCGGGATAGTTTGGGGACTGATTTATTTTATGTAGCCTATTACATCTTCTACTTTTAAACCTGAATATTCGCAAAATTCTTTAACATTGATCATTTGGTGTTTTTGTTTTCTAAAATACGCTTTGATGTCGTTAATAATGTTTCGTGCTTGTCTTTCGCTTTTTCCTGTGATAAGCATCACGTCGGTTGTGTAAATGCAGATTCTCTTCATTTGTTTGGCTTAAAATTACAACAGTTACTACTTTGTTTGGTTTTGTAACTTCGTTTCGTATCAATTTGGTTTTCGTTTTATTCTTATTAAGAACTGTACTAAAGTACGCATTTTTTGGATAGCTATTACGTGCCAAATCGGAAATTTTATACCTTTTTGTATGCATTCGGAAGTATTGGTTTTACTGGGTTTTAGAGGTTGCTATCTTTGTGTATGTTTAATTTTAAAACGACTTAAAAAATGGCAAGAAACACTAGTTTGTTTAAGATTGAAGGTACATTAGATAATGTGACTTTCTACAAAAGTGCTGACGGGTACTTTGTGCGCACCAAAGGTGGTGTAAGTAAAAAGAGAATTATGAATGATCCAGCGTTTGTAAGAACAAGGGAAAATGGCAAAGAGTTTGGCAGAAGCGCTAGTTCTGGAAAGTTGTTGCGAGATGCTGTGGGGAGTTTTGTGTTTAAAGCGAAAGATAGTAAGTTATCGAGTCGCTTGATGAAAGTTATGTTTGATATTAAGAATCAGGATTTGGTATCGGTGCGAGGAGAACGTAATGTGGTGAATGGTTTGACTACTGCCACGGGTAAAGCCTATTTAAAGGGTTTCGATTTTAATATTCGAGCCACCCTTCGAAGTGTGTTTTTTAATCCGTTTGTATTTGATGCTGTAACTGGAATTATAACTCTTACGGATTTGAAACCTACAGAAGAAATACGTTATTTAGAAGGTGCTACCCATTTTAGTTTGCAAAGTGGCTTTGTGAATTTGGATTTTGCAACAGGCGCTTCAGATATTACTTATAGTGCTGTAACAAATCTTCCAATAAATGGTTCTGTTTCCACAATTACTTTAACTCCAAGTGGTGTGCCTTCCGGAACTGGTATTGTGTTTATGGTTTTGCTTCTTGAATTTTTTCAGGAGGTGAATGGCGAACAGTATTCTTTGAATAATGGAGCCTTTAATGTACTAAATATAGTAGAGGTGCAATAGCTTGTAATTGATTTGATTTGATGCAATTGTTTTTGTATTCCAAAATGTAATGTTTATCTCCCTGCTAAGGTGGGGAGTTTTTATTCTTTGTGCCCTTATCTTGTTTTTGCTTTTTATTTGGATTGCACTGATTTCAAAACAAAACGGATTCATTTTGTATGATTTCAGCTCGCTTTTAAACTGAATTTTAGTTCAACCTACAAGGTGCGTGTATTAAAAAGGTTGTAAAGGCAAAAAAAAACAGAAAATTTAAAGCTAAAGCGAAATCCATCTCATTTCTTTACAATTACTTGATTACTAAAATCTTATCTTACTAAAAAGGAGTAGAAGAAATGTCGTGACATTCGTTTTTTATAAAAATCGTATACAAGGTGTATACAACTTGTATATAAAAGTCATTTATTCTTTTTTGATTTGCAGCTATAATTTTAAAAAGATATTGCTATGATTTTTGCCACCTAGAAAATTTGAAATCAAATAATAAAAAATAACTAACCGCCAAACCCTTTAACTCATCCAGCCATGAATTACATTAAACACCTCACTGCCTTTTTCGAGAAAGTTTCACAAGAACCCGATCTGAATCCCACACATATTAGCTTGTATTTGGCTATGTTTCAATCATGGAACAGCAAACGCTTCCAAAATCCAATTACTATTTCTAGAGTTGACATGATGCGAATTAGCAAAATTGGTTCTTTTGCAACCTATCATAAATGTATAAAAGATTTAGATGCAAAAGGCTACATCAAATACGAACCATCTTACAATCCGTACAAAGGAAGCATAGTTCATATTATTGACTTAACCATCGTACAAAAAAAGTCAAATAAAACAGCTAAAACCAAATTAAAAATTGAACAAGTTATTGAACAAGTTGCTGAACATCATAATGAACAAGTTACTGAACAGGCACTAGTGAAGCAATGTACAAGTACAGAACAAGAACTAGTATCTTATATAAACATTAATAAACATATTAAACATTATAAACATGATATAGAGCCCACAAAAAATAAAAACGAAAATAATTTATTAATTAATTCAGAAAATGAAGAAAAAAAGTGGCGCGAAAAAAAGACACCCGTTTCGGGTTCTCCGATTCAATTTAAAAACAATGAAAACGACAGAGGTAAATCTGATTCGGATTCCAGTATCCCAATTTTAGAAAATGTAATCACCTTTTTTAAAGAAAATAATCAAAACCAAATCGAGGCTGAAACCTTTTTCAATTCTTTCGAAAGTAACGGCTGGTTATTGGGTGGAAAAACCAAAATAAAATATTGGAAAGCAGCAGCCAAAAACTGGATGCTCAATCGTCAAATCTATTCTACAAATTTTCGTAATCCTGAGCAAGCTAGTGCTAAGCATAGTCGAAGTGTTGAAGGGCAAAATCCAATTATTTGCACTCTCGATACCCAAAAAACGATTACGAATCGCTGTACAACTTTCGAGGAAACTTTCGAGGTTATTGCTACTACTCGAATTTACAATTTCAACAAATGTGTTGCATTTATAACCTACCAAGGTAAAAAGAAATTCGGTCAAGCCTTTAAGATTTATGAATCCGATTTGTCAGTTTTGCACCAGCTACTTGTTTACGCCATTAAAGATGAAAAATCTGCCGCTGCGTTAAATATTGACCTATCCAAAGGTATTTTGTTGTCTGGAAAAAAAGGATGCGGGAAAACGGCTATAATGCATTTGTTGAAACCTTTCTTACATTCCAAATTTGATTACAAAATTAAAACCTGCCGGGAAGTTTCTTTTGAATTTGCGAAAAAAGGTTCCGAAGCTTTGGAAATTTACACCCAAAAAACAAACAACCAAAACCGATTGACGGGTTATTGCTTTGACGATTTTGGCACTGAACAACAAATCAAACATTTCGGAAATGATTCAAATGTACTAGCGAAAATAATTATAAACCGCTACGAGCAATTTGTTGAAAATAAAACAGTTACTCATTTAACCACTAATTTATCAATGTTAGAAATCGAAAAGCTTTATGGCAGTATGGTTAGTACAAAAATAAAACAAATGTTTAATGTAATATCATTTAACTCAGATACAATAGACAAAAGATGATTGAATTTTATCATGTCAAAAATCATTATTTTAAAACATCCAGACTAAAGCAGTAATTCATTTTAACACATTTTGTTTATAAAATGTTGCTTGTTTACGGATTTCCACAATTTAATATCCTACCCTTTTTTGTATGTTTGTATTATTCTCAAACCACTACCATTTTGGCAACCAATACATCCATCAAAATCCTATAATTTTGAAGACAATAAATAAAATAATAAACCTAATTATGAATTAGTAGTGTTTCTACTTTCTCATGGTGAAAACTTAAAAGGATAAAAACCAACTACAAATTGTAGCACATTTAATAGAAAAAATAGAATAAAATGATAACAGGCGAATTAAAATCTCAAATTGACAAAATCTGGAACGACTTCTGGACCGGTGGAATTTCCAATCCACTTACGGTAATTGAACAATTTACCTACCTAATCTTCTTGAAACAATTAGACGATAAACAAATTCTTATTGAAAAAGAAATTAGTATGCTAGGCGGTTCTAACAAGAAACCAATTTATGCAGAAAGTCAAAATGAATTGCGTTGGAGTTATTTTAAAGATAAAGATCCTGAAGTAATGTTCAATTTATTTGTACGTCCGCAACGTCATTTGAACGATTTAACCGTGTTTGATTTCATGAAAACATTAGGTGAAGATGGTGGTAAATTCACGGAATACATTAAAGGTGCAACTTTCATGATAGCTACTCCTAAACTATTAGATAGAGTGGTCCAACAAATTGATAAACTGCCTTTACAAAATAGAGATACCAAAGGTGATTTATACGAATACATGTTGGGTAAAATTGCCGAAGCAGGTACTAACGGACAATTCCGTACGCCACGCCATATAATCCAAATGATGGTGGAATTGACTCAACCAAAAGCTGATGATACTATTTGCGACCCATCTTTAGGAACAGCTGGTTTCTTAGTGGCAGCCGGACAATATTTTCACGATAAACACAACGATTTGTTTTTAGATAAAAACTTTCGTGAACATTATAATACGCAAATGTTTAACGGATTAGAAATTGATCCTTCTATGATGCGTATTGCCTCTATGAATTTACAGTTGCATGGTATCGAATCGCCTCAATTAGTTGGTGGAAGTGCTTTAGCAGAAAATAACACTATCAACGGAAAATATTCTTTAGTCTTAGCGAATCCACCATTTAAAGGCGCATTGGATTATGACGAAGTAGAAAGTAGCTTATTACAAGTCACTAAAACCAAAAAAACGGAATTACTCTTTTTAGCTTTAATTTTAAGAATGCTAAAATTAGGTGGACGAGCAGCAGTAATTGTTCCTGATGGTGTATTGTTTGGAAGCTCAGGCGCACACAAAAACATCCGTAAAGAATTAGTAGAAAACCAACAATTACAAGGTGTAATTTCTATGCCAAGTGGTGTTTTTAAACCGTATGCAGGAGTTAGTACAGCTATTTTGTTATTTACCAAAACCAATTCTGGTGGTACAGATAACGTTTGGTTTTATGACATGCAAGCCGATGGTTTTAGTTTAGATGACAAACGTAATGCTTTAATTTCTGATGAGCAATTAGAACAAGTTTTCGCCAATCCAGAAAAAGTAGCCAACGAAGTAGCCGATAAATGTGATATTCCTTTTATTCTTAACGATTGGAGACACCCCGCCCTATCGGGCACCCCTCTGGAAGAGGGGAAGTTTACGGACAGAACCCAAAAATCTTTCCTTGTACCCAAAGCAGACATTGTTGCCAACGATTATGATTTAAGCATCAACCGCTACAAAGAAATAGTGTACGAAGAAGTGATTTATGAAAAACCACAAACACTTATTGCAGATATTAAAGCGATAGACCAAAAACGTTTGGAAGCTATGGAAGAATTGGAAAAGATGTTATCCAAATAATTATGAGTATTAATCATTACATACAAACACAAGTGTCGTTCGATTTTGAAAAGTTGCATGAAATACTTTCAAAAAATGCACCTGAAATTTCATTTGAACAAAGAAGTGATAACCTTTCCTATTTTTGGCAAAACAACAACTCTACACGTGGAGTAGATGTAAGTATAGAAAATGGATTAGTAGAGTTGCGAAATACCGCAATGTCTAACACCACAGATTATAATATAACGCAATACATTGCAAACCTCATTTGTGAAGTTTTTGAAGGAACTATTTTTATAGAGGATGAAGAGGAAGATAATGAGGATGATGAAAGTTTAAAATTAATTCCTATTGAAGACGAAATGTTTCCTATAAATGAAATTAATGAAATGCAACTTCATGACGCTTCGTTGATGAAAACTATTATTGAACAAATAGGTGATTACATTACAATTGATGGTCCCAAAAGAAAAGTTCATTTTGGAGTAGATTTTATGTCAACATATCATACAAATAGTGATGAAGAACTTTTAGTTATTATGCACAATTTAATTAAAAAAGTTAATTATGAACTTCCCGATTATTCTTATGGTACTGTAATGGAAGTAGGTAATGATGAAAGTGAAAAGAAAATTGTAAAACTACTAACTAACCAAGTAGCTTGTATTATTGATAAGTATGATTATATTTTGTTTCAGAAAAACGATAAGGAAATCATTGCTATAACTAACGATGATTTGAATGCTATTTTACCAAACACTTGGACGCGTATAGATGAATATACCATAGTGGCACCAATAATAGCCAACGAAACATTCATCCAGTTGATGGCAAATGCAGAAAAGGTAAACAAGTTTAAGGATTTGGCCTCGTAGCGAAAGAATTATTTTTTTGTGACCTTGTCTGGATTCAAACCAAAAACCTCTCAAAATTGCAATCGCGCCAGGATTCGAACCTGGGACTTACTCATTAGAAGTGAGTGGGCGTATAAAAAATTATATTACAAATATACTAAAGATAGAAGTAATGCAGAAAGTTAAATTAAATCAACTTTGTACTATGCAAAGTGGCGGTACTCCATCAAGAAGTAAAGCTGAATATTATCATGGTACAATTCCTTGGTCTAAAATTAGTGATTTAGAAAAAAGTAATGATGGTTATATTTATAAAACAGAAGAACACATAACAGATTTAGGTTTAAAATCTATAAATAATAGATTGTTTAAAAAAGGAACTCTTCTTCTTGCAATGTATGGTTCAGTTGGTAAAACAGCAATAGCTAAGATTGATTTATCTACAAACCAAGCAATACTTGGTATTAATATCAAAGATAAAAACCAATTAGATATCAAATATTTAAAATATTGGTTTACGACTATAAAAGAACAATTATTAAACAGAGCTGTTGGAGCTGCATTAGCCAATATTTCATTAGGTATTGTTAAAGAACTCGAAATCCCACTCCCAAACCTCGCCAACCAACAAAAAATAGCCAACATCCTTGACAAAGCGGATGAACTACGCCAATACAATAAACAACTTATTGAAAAATACGAGGCGCTAACGCAAAGTTTGTTTTTGGATATGTTTGGAGATCCTGTGAAGAATGAAAAAGGGTGGAATCTTACTAAATTTTCTAATGTGCTAACAAAAATTGAAAGTGGATGGAGTCCAGTTTGTGAAAATTATTCAAGAAGGGATGAAAATGAATGGGCAGTGTTAAAACTTGGTGCGGTTTCTTATGGAACATACAATCCCAATGAGAATAAAAAATATGAATTTGATATTCCTAACTCAAAAATTGATTGTGAAGTTAAACAAGGGGATTTATTGTTTACAAGAAAAAATACTTATCATATGGTTGGGAAAACTGCTTTTGTTTATGAAACTGAATCTCGATTATTATTGCCTGATACTGTATTTAGGCTTGTTTACAATCTCGAAAAAGCTAATCCTCTATTTTTATATTATCTTTTAAATCACAATAAATTTAGTTCAGAAATTCAATCTTTAGCTTCTGGAACATCAGGATCAATGCCAAATATCTCAAAAGCAAAATTACTTGCGAAAGATTTAATTTGTCCTTCGGTTGACCTCCAAAACCAATTTGCAGAACGTGTAGCAGTTATTGAAACCCAAAAACAACAAGCACAAGAGGCATTGGCAAAAAGTGAGGCTTTGTTTCAAGGGTTGTTGCAACAGGCTTTTAATGGGGAGTTGAACACCCCGCCCTACGGGCACCCCTCTTAAAAAGAGGGGAAGTAGGAACGGTAAGTTAGCGCAATACTTCCCCTCCTTCGGAGGGGTGCCCGTAGGGTGGGGTGGAAAATACTCCAGAGAGGTGTTCGTAGGGTGGGGTGGAAAAACACACAGCAAACACACACACCCTAGCCATCTACTAACCCTTCTTAAAAAAAGAGGGGAAGTAGAAACTGTAAGTTAGCGCAATCCTTCCCCTCCTTCGGAGGGGTGCCCGTAGGGTGGGGTGGAAAATACTCCGTAGGGTACCGTGGAAAATATCCTCTGGAGGTTGCCCATACTGTGGGGTGGAAAACATACTTCGATAGGTGAATAGGAACGAAAAAATAAGTATTAAAATGAAAACTGTATTATTTACACACATTCATAATAATCCAATATATCGGAGACAAATCCCAATACTGCCCGCCAATCAAGCGTTACGAAATAGAGCAAGAGCATTACGTAAAGCGGGCGTGCTATCGGAAGTTGTTTTCTGGAGACAAGTGCGTGCAGGCACTTTTTGGAATATCGATTTTGATAGACAAAGAATCATTGGAAGTTTTATTGTTGATTTTTATGTAAAATCATTAGGTTTAATCATTGAAATTGATGGTTCTAGTCATAATGGAAAAGAAGAATATGATGCTATGCGGGAAGAATTTTTAATTAATTTAGGATTAGTTGTTTACAGAATTTCTGATTTTAGAGTAAAACACGATTTAGAAAAAGTAATGTCAGAATTGGAAAACTATATTATTGAAAACTATGGGGTATCAGAGTAAAAAAGACACTTTGGTTTTCATAAAAAAAGAAAAACACATCCCGTAAGGTACGTTTCTTGAAAATGGGATAAGCTCACTAAAAAAGAGGAAAAAACACCCCACCCTACGGGCACCCCTCTTAAAAAGAGGGGAAGTAGGAACGGTAATTTTACGCAATACTTCCCCTCCTCTGGAGGGGTAGCTGAAAGCCGGGGTGGAAAATACTCCGGAGAGGTGTTCGTAGAGCGAGGTGGAAAATCTATATCAACATTTTGCCATGAAATAACACCTAAATGTTGATAGAAATGTTGATAGAAAATATAAAAAACAAGAAACACACAACTAAAAACTATAAAAAATCATGAATGAAATCATTTGTCCTAATTGTCATAAAGCCTTTAAAGTAGATGAAGCAGGTTTTGCAGATATTGTAAAGCAAGTACGTGATCATCAGTTTGAAGAAGAACTACAAAACAGATTAAACCTTGCCGAAAAGGAAAAAGAAAGTGCCGTTAAATTAGCTGAAGCAACTATTAAAAATTCGTTGCAAGAACAATTAGCTCAAAAAGATGCCGCATTAGCCAAACTTAAATCGGATAAGGAAATAGAATTATCTCAAAAGCTTTCGCAAAAAGATAACGAGTTATTACAACTTAAAACGCAAAATGTAAATGAAGTTACGCAACTACAAGCAAAATTAGAAAATGCTGAGGTGGCGAAAAAATTAGCGGTAACGGAAGCCGTTCAATTAATTGAAAAAGAACGCGACCAATTAGTCAACGAAGTAAAAGCAAAAGACACGGACAAACAATTATTAGAAAACACACTCAAAGATAAATTTTCGGCAGAGCTTAAAACCAAAGACGAAATTATTAAACTGAAGGACGAAGAAATTGCACTACGCAAAGACATGAAGTTAAAGCTATCCACAAAAATGATAGGAGAAACTTTAGAGCAACACTGCGAAACAGAGTTTAATAAACTGCGTGCCACCGCTTTTCAAAATGCGTATTTCGAAAAAGATAACGATTCAAAATCGGGAAGTAAAGGTGATTTCATTTACAGAGAAACAGATGAAGCTGGAAATGAAATTATTTCCATCATGTTTGAAATGAAAAACGAAGGAGATGAAACGGCCACCAAAAAGAAAAACGAAGATTTTTTTAAAGAACTGGACAAAGATCGTAACGAAAAAAAATGTGAATATGCGGTTATGGTTTCTCTTTTAGAAGCAGAAAGCGAGTATTATAATTCAGGTATTGTAGATGTTTCTCATAAGTTTCCTAAAATGTATGTAGTACGTCCTCAATTTTTTATTCCTATTATTACGTTATTACGAAATGCGGCAATGAATTCGCTAAAATACAAAGCAGAACTGGCATTAGTAAGAAATCAGAATGTTGACATCACCAACTTTGAGGAAAAAATAAACATATTCAAAGAAGGTTTTGCCAGAAATTACGAATTAGCCAGTAAAAAATTCAAAACTGCTATTGATGAAATAGATAAAACCATTGACCATCTACAAAAAACAAAAGATGCTTTATTATCATCAGACAATAATTTACGTTTAGCCAATCAAAAGGCGGATGATTTAACGATTAAGAAACTAACACACGGAAATCCTACTATGAAAGCTAAGTTTGATGAGTTGTAAAGATGTTATTTTTATAATCTTGATAGGACTAATTTTCTAAACTCTATTAAAAATCAAAAAATAAATGAAAACTATAAAAATAATCGATCAATTAGACATAAAAAAAGGATTTCTTGTAGCGAAAACGGAACAAGTCTTTCTGAAACAAGGTTCTGTAGATGGTGCTTGTGGTCCTTATTGTTTATTTATGACATTAATAATTTTAGGAGTTATTAAATATAATGATGCTACAAATTTATGGTGGACAAAGCGAAGTTCTAGATTTGGAAAAATGCTTACCAAAATGCAAGAACATGATACTTTGTTTCAGAATGGCACACATCTAAATCAATTGCAAGATTTATTAGAGCATAGTTTTAAAAACACATTAGAATTAAATGTTTCTGAACAAAAAGGAAGAGCTTTAATTGATTTTTGCATTGAGCAACTTAAACAAAACAAACCTACAATTATTGGAGTAAATGGAGTTGATTTAGCACACTGGTTATTGGCTGTGGGTTTTGAAGAAAATGAAGAAGGTAAAGTTTGTAAATTATTTTTTTTAGATCCAAGTGGTGTAGATAATAGCAATTATTGGAATGCAGTAATAGAGGTAAATGAAACCTTTTACGGTCGATATTCTTATGCGTGGGTGGATTGTTCCGATGAAAGATTGGTGAGTTTTGAACATGGAATTTCTTTGGGATTAAAATAAATAAGTTTTCAAATAAACAGTAAAATGGCAGTAAATTACAAGCAAATAGTAAGACAAATAGAGGAAATGCAGCACAGCACTTTTTGCCCATTTAACGAATTTGATATAAAAAAACTACCAAGAAAACGTAGAGGTTTGTATTGGATTTGGACAAGTTTATCCTTGGAGGAATTAGCTAACTCTATCGATGACACTAATAAAAGCACCAAAAAAGTTCCCTTAGTTAAATTAATAAATCAGCGAAAAGGACTGGAAAATATATGTGGTATTAAAAAGGAGGGTTTTACTTTAGTGTATAACGGCATTGGTGGTTTTAAAAGTGAAACAAAAAAATCCGGATTAAGAGAGCGACTTTTGCAAGAGTTTAATGCAAAAAATGCTAAAACCGGATCGTTGAATATTTTCGAGCGTTATGAAGACAAGAGTAATTGGGCGGTAAGTTTTTTTGATTTTGATGATGAGGAAAATAAAAAACTTTTACCTTTTTTAAATGATCCTGATGCATACCTGAATTATGCTTCAGACTTAGAAAAATTATGGAGATTAGAATTTGGTCACCCAATTTTATGTAGACATTAACTATTTAATAAAAAAAGTAGTATTTTAGTACAAAATTTAATGAATGAACTCTAACTTTCTATTTCTTCAAAAAGAATTCCCTGCCATTTTTAACGAAATAAGCGATGCTGAAAAACATACTTTTACAGCACCTCGTTATGCCGCTTTATTGTGTAGAAGCACCTTAGAGAAAACCATTTTTTGGTTGTATCAAAATGATGAAGATTTAGAATTGCCTTATGATACTAAACTTGGTGCTTTACTGCACAACGATAGTTTCAAAGCCATACTAAAACCAAGTATGTTGATTGAGTTAGATGTAGTTCGTTTGTATGGAAACAATGCGGCTCACGGGAAAAACATAAGAGCTTTAGAAGCCTTACAATCACTCAAAAACACCTTTCGTTTTTTATCTTGGTTAAGCAAATATTACAGTGAAAGTAATCCTGACATACCTGAGTTTGATGAACGATTGATTCCGTATGGAGATGTTAATGATAAAAATAAAAAAGAACTACAAGCAGTAACCGAACAATTCGAAAAAGAACGAGAACAAGCCAAAAGAAACGCAAAGCAAAATGCGATTCTAGCAGAAGAAAATGAAAAACTAAAACAGCAACTTGAAAATCAATTACAGTTAATTGCTGAACGTAAAGAAGAAAGAAAAACAATTTTCAAAACTCAAGAGGTTGTTCCTGAATTAACTTCTGAAATACAAACTCGAAAAGTCTTAATAGATTTATTACTAAAAGAAGCAGGTTGGGAAAAGCTACGTCCAGGTATCGAAATTGAATATGAAGTACAAGGAATGCCAATCACTACAAATAAAACTGGATTTGGTTATGTCGATTACGTACTTTGGGATGATAATGGAAAACCCTTAGCAGTTGTGGAAGCAAAAAGCACTTTACACGATGCGAAAAAAGGAAAACATCAAGCCAGTTTATATGCAGATTGTTTAGAGAACAAAACAGGACAACGACCTATAATTTTTTATACAAATGGATATGAAACCTTTCTTTGGGACGATTCGTTTTATGCAGAACGTCAAGTACAAGGTTTCTACACTAAAGAAGAATTACAATTACTAATGAAAAGACGTTTTGAACGTTTAGACATTAGAAATTTTTCTGTAAATACAAATATTGCTGGACGTCCTTATCAATTAGAAGCTATTAAAAGAATAGCCGAAACTTTAGTAGTCTCAAAAAATGGTAAACTGATTGGAAAAAACAGAAAAGCATTACTAGTTATGGCTACAGGTAGTGGTAAAACACGAACCGCTGCAGCAATGGTTGATATGTTTACTAAATGCAATTGGGCAAAGCGAGTACTTTTCTTAGCGGATAGAAATGCCTTAGTTACACAAGCTAAAAATGCTTTTAAAGAACATTTACCTCATTTAAGTGCTATCGATTTAACTAAAGAAAAAGAAGATAATAATACCAGATTGGTCTTTTCTACTTATCCTACAATACTAAACAAAATTGATACTCTCAAAAGTGAAAACGAACGTTTTTATGGGATTGGTCATTTTGATGTCATTATCATTGATGAAGCACACCGTTCCGTTTACCAAAAATACCAAGCGATTTTCGATTATTTTGATGCAGTTTTAATTGGCTTAACAGCAACGCCTAAAAAGGAAATAGACAAAAATACCTATCATCTTTTTCAAATTGAAGATGATAATCCCACGTTTGCTTATGAATTGACTCAAGCGGTAGAAGCAAAATATTTAGTGCCGCCAAAAGCATTTGAAATTCCACTTAAATTTCCAAGAAAAGGATTAAAATATTCAGAACTAAGCGAAAGAGACAAAGTTCGTTTTGAAGAACTTTTTGGTATAAAAGGAGATGAATCTGATACAGGAATACCCGAAATCTCAAAAAGTAAAATCAATTCATTTTTATTTAATGATGATACAGTAGATAAAGTATTAGAATATTTAATGAAATATGGTCAGAAAATTGAAAGTGGCGATAAATTAGGAAAAACAATCATTTTTGCTAAAAATCATCAGCACGCTATATACATAGAAGAACGTTTTAATAAAAATTATCCAGAATTTGGAGGTAAATTTTTACGTGTTATTGATAACTACGAAGATAAAGCACAAGATTTATTAGAACGTTTTTGTTTTGATAAAGGAGAAGAAAAAGATCCTCAAATTGCTGTTTCTGTAGATATGATGGATACAGGTGTAGATGCGCCAAGAGTCTTAAATTTGGTGTTTTTCAAAGAAGTAAAATCGTATGCAAAATATTGGCAAATGATTGGAAGAGGCACACGATTGTGTCCTAATATTTTCGGAAAAGGAAAGGATAAAGAATTCTTTTTGATTTTTGACATTTGTGGCAACTTTGAATTTTTTGATGAATTTCCTGATGGCTTTATTCCTTCTACAACAAAGCCTTTGCACCAATTACTTTTTGAAACACAATTAGAAATTATTCTGAGTATTCAAAACAATGCAGATGCAAATGAACAAGATGATGAATTGGCTAAAATATACAAGGAAAACTTGTTTGAAAAAGTAAATCAATTAGATACCAATCGATTTGAAGTAAGAAAGCATTTGCGTTACGTAAATAAATATAAGAGTTGGTCCAACTGGAATGCTTTAACGCATAGTGATGAACTTGATGTACGACAAAATATTTCTCATTTAGTCGCCTATTCTGAAGATACAGATGAATTAGCCAAACGATTTGATTTGTTAATTTACCAATTAGAATTAGCTATAATCCATCAAAGCAATAAACAAATTCGTCATATCGAAAATATTAATACTATTGGAAATATGCTTTTTACAAAAAGAAATATCCCTGCAGTTGCCCAAAAGATAAATACCATAAATGCTATTATTTCAGACACGTTTTGGCAAAATATTTCCTTATTGCAATTAGAGAAAACAAGGGAGGAATTAAGAGGGCTAATTCAGTTTCTTAAAGACGAAAACAAGGAAAAACCTATATATTCAGATTTTACAGATGAACTTCCACTTGATGAGGTAAAAGAACATTTTATTTTAGACAACTATACTAAACTTCAAAGTTATCGTGATAGAGTGGAATCATTTATCAGAAAAAATAAAAATCATTTAGTAATTGATAAGCTATATAAAAATATTCCAATTACATCTTCTGAATTAATTATTCTGGAGCATTTTTTAATGCAGGAAGCTGAAAGTAAAGACCGTTTGTTTTCAGAATATGAAGAGCAACCTCTTAGTGTATTTATAAGAAGAATTTTAGGCTTAGATATTGAAGTAGCACAAAGTCATTTTGCAACCTTTATTCAAAATGAAAATCTTAATTCCAATCAAATTACCTTTATTCAAAAAATCATTGATTATTTAAATAAAAACGGCATACTTGAAAAAACTATGTTAACGCAACCACCTTTTAATGATTTAGATGATAATGGAGTAATAGGTATATTTCCAGATGAAGAAAAGTTAGTTAAAGTGATTAAATTAATTGAGGAAGTTAATCAAAATGCAGGTATGGGATAATATGATTTTAATATAATTTTCTCACATCTACACTTATTTTTTAAACGTAAAGATTCTTACTTTATTACCTTGATTTGATAGATAATTCTATTCCAATATATCTATATTCTAATCTTTTAATTCCTATTAAAATTAAAATTTTTATTGATTTTACGGTTTTCCGTAAAATCAATTTTTTTTTATATGGTAGTTTTGAAAAGTAGAACTTGTTTAAGATTGAATAGGTTTATATTAAGAGAATGTAAGATTAGCATTTTATAAATACCATTATAGTACATTTAATGAAAAGAATTTCACTTATTTCAAATACCAGTATTCAATATATAAAATTTGAAGCAACTATAGATTTAGAATTTTCTAAAATAAATAAAGTTCATTTTCATGAACCACTAGATACAAATATTTCTAATTTTATATTTGATCCACTCTATAAGGTTTCTAAAGAAGGAAATGAATGCTTTTATAAGAAAGAGGATTTAATTAAAAATAATTATTTAATAAATGAAATATTAAGAGAGGATGCCGATTTATCATCTCTTGAAGAAATCAATTCTAATTTTACGGTTAATAACTTAAAAAAAGTATTAAAACATTATAAAAAAAAATGGATTCCTTTACCTTTTTTCAAGGACAACTCCATAAACAAGAATATATTATATCCTACAGATTGGATTAGAGTTTATATCGATACTGATGAGGAATATAATAATGCGAAAATTATTTTAGCAATTGACACTACAACTGCAAAAAACTCCTTTGACAAAACTAGCCCAAGTTTAAGCCAAAATCCCGAAGAAAATATTTTCAAGCTAAATGCTAAAGAAATCGAATTAAGAGATTTTTTATTTACACCTCAAAATAATTGGCTAGATAAATATTTGGCAGAAGTATATTATGGTAATAATGAAGATTTAAAACTTGAAAAACCTTATAAACAATATATTGCAAATTATGTTTTATTATGTAAATGGCTATTTTCATTAAAAGATTTACCTGAAATTCAGTTGTTTACAGATGATTCTAAAAAAATTGAAGTGGATTTAGTTGTAGATTTAGGTAACTCAGCTTCTTGTGCGTTATTATTTGAAAACAACGAAGCAACAAGTTTTCAATTTGATAAGGTAAAAAAATTAAAAATTCAGAGCTTTACAAATCCTCATTTGGAATATGAAAATTCATTTCCAATGAACATAATTTTTTGTGAATCAAATTTTGGAAATTTTAAAAACACGAATTACCACAATGATAAATTTAAAATACCAAGTTTAGTAAGAATTGGTTATGAAGCTCAAGATATTATTAATGAAGCTTCCATTAATTTAAATCATGGAAAGGAAATTATTTCCTATAATTCAAGTCCTAAAAGATACTTATGGGATAAACAAACGGCAAATTTCGAATGGGAATTTTACCCTTTTAAAAACAAAACTATCAAAAAAGTTTATTTGCCAGGTATTTCAGAACAATTAAATACTAAAGGTGATTTAATTAATAAAAATGAGGTCTTTGGTGCTAAGTCTTTATATTCAAAAAACTCATTAATGAAGTTTGTGTTTTTAGAAATATTAATTCATGCTTATGTTCAAATTAACTCTTTTAAATTCAGACAAGAGCATGGAAACTTAACAAGACCAAGGACTCTAAAAAGAATAACGATTTCTTGTCCAACTGGAATGATTCAAGAAGAACAAATTGAGTTAAGAAAAGCAGCACAAGATGCTTGCATGTTATTGAATAATTATGTTAAATATTATTTTGAAGAAGAAAATAATAAATTTTGGTTTGAAATGCCAGAAATTATTCCATCTATTAAAGATTTAGAAAAAAAGCTTTCGCAGCAAGAAGAAAGAAAAGATTGGAACTATGATGAGTCAACCAGTTGTCAACTAGTTTTTTTATATGATTTACTTTCAAATAAATTAAAAAATCATAAGTATGTTATTGAAAATTATCTTCTAAATAAAAACAATTCGCTTACTATTGGTTCAATTGATATTGGAGCTGGTACATCAGATTTAATGATTAATACTTATGACTTTTCTTTTAATGATAAAGTAAAAGCAACCCCAAAACCTCTATTTTGGGAAAGCTTTAAATTAGCAGGAGATGATTTGTTAAAAGAAGTTATTCAGAGAATAATCATTGAAGGTACAATACAGAACGAGAATGATAATGGAACTTGTGGTGTAATTGAAAACCACGCAAAGTCCATCGGTATAGAAAATATTAATGAAAAATTAAACGGTTTTTTTGGTCAAAACACTAATAACATTGGACTAGTTGCAAGGTTAATGAGAAAAAATTTCATCAATCAAGTGGCCATACCAATTGCTTATTATTATTTGACTAATTCTAATGAGAAATCAAATAATCAGTTTGTAAAATTTGAAGATATTTTAGGAAAAGAATTTAAGAATAAAGAGCTTTTGGATTATTTTGAAAAGTATTTTGGATTTAGCTTTTTAGACATAAAATGGAATACAAATAATGCTAAAGTAAATGAGATTATTAGTTCGGTTTTTGATGGTTTAGTTAAGCAAGTGGCTTTAATTTTAAATCAATACAATTGTGATTATATTATTCTCTCTGGAAAGCCATGTTCTTCTAATGTTTTAGAAGCTTTATTTATGAAGTATCTAGATTGTTCTCCAAATAAATTAATAAATTTAAATCATATTTGGATAGGCAAGTGGTTTCCTTTTGCAGATGATAATGGTAATATGAAAGATGCAAAAACAGTTGTTTCTGTTGGAGCAATCATCGCTCTTATGTCAGGTAAATTAAAGAAGATGAATGATTTTGAATTGAATATTGAATATTTAAAAAATAATATTATTTCAACTGCCGATAACATATTAAAAGTTTCTAATTACTCCAATGAAGTAATATTATCTTCAAAGAAAAATGACGTTACTATTAATATAAATAAAATTCCTGAGTATTTTGGCTATTCTAAGTTCAATTCAAAAAATTATCCACTTTTCAATCTTAACTGTTTGTCATTTAATGATGATGAAATATTGAAAATTTTAAAAAATAGAAATCCGAATAAAGAAAATGCCTATTATTTGAATGAATTAAATGTTGAAAAAAATAAAATATTGCAAAATTTACCATTGAAAATTAATATTGTTAGAGACTTTGATGAATCAAAAGAATCATTAAAAATTGAAAGTATTGAAGATAGTGAAGGAAATGATAAACCAGTTAAATATTTAAACTTTACCTACCAAACTTTAAAAGATGAAAAAGGATACTGGTTAGATACTTGTGAGTTTATTTTAAATGTAAATTAATGTACAACATGGAAAATTTTTCAAACAACGATATTAGCAAAATAAAGAACACTATTGGTTTAAGTATAGATACTATAAAAGAGGCTTTAAATTGGAGTAATAACAATCTAAAATACGATAGTCATAATAAATTAAATAGTAAATTAAAAAACACTATTAATGTTTTAAATAAAATTGATTCAAATATAAACTCTAAACCAGTTATAGCAGTTTTTGGTGCTAGTCAAGTGGGCAAATCCTATTTAATTAAAAACCTATTAAGTGAAAACAATACACCTTTTTATATTTCAAATGGTACTCAAAAATACGATTTTTTAAAAGATATAAACCCACCTGGTACAGGTGCAGAAAGTACAGGGGTTGTAACACGTTTTACCATTGATAAAAACGAAAAATATTCTGATTTTCCAATTAAAGTAAAATTACTTTCACCAAAAGATTTACTAACCGTTAGCTTAGATTCTTTTTATCTTGATTCCAAAAAAATTACAACAATAATTGAAAAAAATGAAATTGAAAACCATCTTATAAAGTTAAATAAATTAGTTAACGATAACTATAAACAAAATAATTTTACTGAATTTGAAGTGCTTGAAGTTAAAGAATACTTTAAAAAACACTTAAATAAGTTTGCCTTACATTTTCAAAATTTTGAAGAAACCTTGTTTTTTGAAAAAGTGGGAAAAATAATTCATAAAATTAATCCACAAGATTGGACTTTGATTTTTGAAATATTATGGAATAAAAATAAATATTTTTCAGAATTATTTACTACTTTAATTAAGTCACTAGATTCTTTAGATTTTTCTAGAACTGTTTATGTGAAATTTGAAGAAATATTAAGAGAAAAAGGAAATGAAATTCTTGATGTTAAAAGAATAAACGAAATCTATAAAATTTCAGAAAACACTACAATAAAGGGTGATAATGGTAATTCCTATCAAATTCAGCCTTCTTTTTTAGCTGCCTTAATCGAAGAGTTAATTTTAACTATACCAGAAGAATTAGCAGAAAACAAACAGTTTTTAAATAACTCTGATTTATTAGATTTTCCTGGCGCAAGAAGTAGAAAAGCAATTGAAATTGAAGAAATAAATAATGAAGCAATTCCTGAAATGTTATTAAGAGGAAAAGTTTCTTATTTGTTTAATAAATATTCAGACGATTTTAATATTAATAATTTATTGTTTTGTACTAATGATCAACAGTTGTCAGTAAATGAATTACCTTATTTATTAGAAAATTGGATTAATAATAATATTGGAACAAATCCACAAGAAAGAATTAACTCTTTAAATAGTTCAGAGATTCCACCTTTATTTATTGTGTTTACTTTTTTCAATAATCAATTAAAATTCGATTCAACTAATGATATTAATTTTGAAACTACTGAAAATAAATTAGAGTACAAGTGGAATACAAGATTTAATACGTTTTTTGAAAATGAATTAGTTACTCCTACAAGAAATTGGCACAATGAGTGGGTTAACAATAGTTGTTTTAAGAATTTTTATTTATTAAGAGATTTTAAATATTCAAATGATTTTTATTTAGGTTTTGAAGTAAATGGTTTAGAAAAAGAGTTTAACCCAATAAGAACTAATTATTTTAAAGAACTAGAGAATTCTTTTGTAAATCATAATTTCGTTAAGAAACATTTTAATAATCCTGTAGAATCTTGGAATAATACAACTTCTATGAATTCAAATGGTGTGGAATTAATTATTAATAATCTTTCAAAAGTTTCAAATAATACAAGTAAAATAAATAGATATATTACAAAAATTAACGAGCTAACAAATGAGTTGGTATATGATTTAAAACAACATATTCATACAGATGACATAAATGAAATAAGAGCAAGAAACATGAAAGATGTGAATGAAATTCTTTTTTCTTTTAGTGCGCTTATAGTTAAAAACATTCATGCTTTTAATGATTTGATTATGTGCTTGTCTGTTGATTCTAAAGATGTTTTTAATCATTTAAATAAAAATATGACTATTGATGTTGGAGAAAAAAACATGGAAGGAATTGACGAATCAAATATTTTAATCACTCAATTTCCTGAACTTAAAAATGTCCAGACATTACAAGAAGCCATTATAATTTTAAAAAAAGCATTATGGTTAACAACTGATGATGAAGTTTTAACATTATTAGAAAATCATAAAATAGATAAAAATATTTTTGTAAAGTCCAAAAAAAGCAAATCAAAATCGGAAATCTTAACGGACTTAACTTTTGAGTATTGGAAAGAAAATATAACAAAAAATGAACTAGAGAAATTTTCTTATTTCTTAAAAAATGGAATTACTAAAAACAGCATCCTGTTTTTAATTGATTTCTTTGAAAAAATCATTAATCAAAGAAATATAAAAAATAAATACGAGCAGATTGTAAATAATGTAATTTCTAATATTGAATCTAATAAAGAAATAACAATATTTTTATCCGAAACCTTTACATTAATAATAAATGACTTAATTTATAATTTTGACAAAAATTATATTCAGCAAGAAGAAATTAATGAATTAGAAAAATTTAATTTAAATTTAAAATACTACAATAATACTGAAACAGTTACTGATGAGCAACTAAAAAAATTGTTTGAGGACACAGAAGAAAGTATTGATGTTCAAAAAGTTATTTTAGGTAAATACAACAAGTGGATTGATTTATTACGAATTGCAACAATTACTAATAGTGGTTTTGTTACGTATGATGAAGCAGCAAATAATCAATTGAAGAGTATTTTAACAAAATTCCAACCACTAAATTTTAATTAAATTATGGAAAAATTTCATCAAATTGCTACTGAACAATATATTCCAATATCCCATGACAAATCTTTTTTATTTGATTTGTTTGATAAAATAGCCAGTTTTATTGCTAAAGATTTAAGTTCTGAAAAAAATTATAGAAACGTACTTGCTAAACCTGTTAAAAATAATTTTGAAATTGATTTCTATTCTGTTTTTCCAAATTTAGTAAGTATCGATTCCACTGAAAACAAAAATTCAATATTACATGAATATTGGAATTTGATGCAATTAATAAATGATAAAATTGCAACTCTAAGTACATCAAAAGATGAAAATAATATATATTGGGCAAATTTACTAGCTTTAGTTTTTAATAAAAAAAACAATTTAATATTTAGCAACGGCACTAATTTTTGTATTGTATGGGGTTGGGAATTTGAAAACAATAATAATTACAAACCAATTTTTGACAATAATCCTAAAGTAGAAGAACAGAATTCAATAAAAGCAGATCCAAATGGAATTCCTGTTTCAGAACCAATAAAAGAACCAATTGAAGTTGATAATGTTTCAGATGTTACTTCTGAGGAGGATAATGAAAAAGAAATAGATGATCCTAAAAGTCCAATTGATAAACCTGAAGAAATTGAACCTGAAGTTGTAGCTGAAATTGAAACACAAGAACCCAACTCATTTTTAGAATTTTTAAAATGGTTTGCATCCAACTATTGGTGGTTACTTTTGGTATTAACAACTTTGATAATTATTGTGTTTTTTGTTAAATCATTAAAATATTAAAATGAAAGATTTTTTTTATAAAAACTGGATATTGTATTACATATTATTTTTTCTATTATTAGGATTACTTATTTATGCTTTATTATGGAATCCGACTTGTCCTGATTATCAACAAAAAATTAATGATTTAGAACAAAAAATAGAAGAATGTCAAAATATTGAATCTATTGATACAACAGCAGTTGTTGTCGATTCGTCTTCTGTAAAAAATGAAATAGTTGATTGTGATGCAACAGTAAAATCGGGTGGTAAAGGTACAACTGAAACAACACATCAATTAGGGCAAAATTCTGGAAAAGTAGTGATTAAATATAATATGCAAAATATACCAGATCAAATGATTGTGTATTATAATAATGAAATAGTAGCACAAACCGATGGATTGGTAAGTGGTTTAGGAACATTAGAATTTGAATACAATCCATCGGGTTCTAACTATAATTGCAAAGTAATTGTAAATGCACCACAAGATAAAACCAATTGGGAGTATATTGTAAACTGTCCAAATTAGCACATGAAACCAACTAAATTCCCTTTTTATTATTATCTAACCTTATTGTTAGCTTTTTTGCTTATGATTGTTTTTTGGATTTCAATTTTAAAAAATTTAAAATTTCAGAGTTCCAATTCTGAAATTATAGTTGAAAAGGTATATTGGCAACAAGAATATTTGCCTAAAGAAATTGGAAAATTAATTCCTATAGATACATCAAAAATAGTTATTGATTCAACCAATAATAAACAAATTGTCTCAAATTTAGTAAACATTGCACTAAAAGATAAAAAAGGTTCAATAGCAAAATTTGCTCACGATTTAAAACAAGAATACACTTCTGAGGATTATAAAATTGTTTATATTGATAGTGTAATTAATAGATTACAAGTTCAACTACCACAAGAAGATAGAAATGTTTTTAAAAATGAAGTTAAATCTAAACTAACCAATTATAAACTTTTAATTTGGGACGAAACGATATTTGGTTATACTAAAACATATTCTGACCCTTTATTAAAAAAATCAGAGGTAAATTGGTATTTTAATGCTATCAATGTTCAAAAAATTTGGGACAAAAGCACCGGCAATAAAGATGTTTTAGTTGCAGTTATTGATAATGGTTTTGATATAAATCACCCTGAACTTAAAGGTAAAATTAAACAAGCTTTTAATAGTATTTCTAAAGGCACTAATGTAAGTCCGAGTAATGTAAATCATGGTACTCATGTAGCCTCAACTATAGCTTCAAATGGAAATAATAATCAAGGTGTAGTAGGGATTTGCCCAGATTGTTCCATTATGCCAATTAAAGTAGAAGATGAAAATGGGTTCATGACTAATTCTTACATAATAGATGCTGTACTTTATGCAATAAAAAATAATGCTGATGTAGTAAATCTTTCTTTAGGTATGAATATTCCATTAGGTGTTAATGTTTCTTTAGAGCAACAAAAAAACATTATTAATTCTTCCGCTAAAGATGAAGAAGAATTTTGGGACGATTTATTTACTTATGCTGCAGAAAATAATACTATTTGTGTTTTAGCATCTGGAAATAGTAATGTATTAACAGGCATTGATCCATTCCAACGTTCAAAGAACACGATTAAAGTTGGAGCATTTAACCAACAAAATCAAAAAGCACAATTTTCAAATTTTGGTGACTTTACAAATATTTATGCTCCAGGAACAAATATTTTAGGAGCAAAACCTAATAATAAATACGAATTCTTAGAAGGTACAAGTATGGCAGCTCCAATAGTTTCTGGAATAGTCGCGCTTCTAAAATCTAAAAACAAAAACATCACAGTTGAAGAGGTGAAAACTTATCTTTCAACAAATAGTATTCAGAAAAACAACATTAAACAACTATACATAAACAATTTTTAATATTTACAAAATGAAACAAAAAAATTATGCCTTTGTCGATATTGTATCAAATACTTTTTTACTTATTTTACTTTGTTCTAACTTTTTAGCACTTTTATATATAACCAAAGGAAATACAGTTTTTAGTTTTATAATAAGTTTCTTTATAACAGTTTTATATTATTTTACAGTAGCAAAAATGACTGAAAATAAAGAAGCCTTAGTAAGACAGAATTACAAACATCCTGCTATTATATTTATTGTGTTTTTCACAGTTTTAGCTTTTGTTAGTTTTATTTTTATGTCACATTTTTTAAACATAGAATTTAATGCTAAACCAAAAATACAAGAAGAAGCAATTCAAAAAATAAAACTAACTTCATATTTTGTAGACACTTATGATAAAAGAAGTAAAACCGAAATACAAGATTTTGAAGCAGATCTAAGAACAAAACTAACAAATTATAAAAAATATCAAAGTAATGTATTGCGTAATAAATTAGAAAATAGTCCTTTTAATGTAAGTACTACTGTTTTAAATTCACCTAGTTATATTGATGTAAACCAGGTTACTATTGCTACTATATCTCCATTACATATTAAAGTAGAAGCAAACAAAAAATATTTTAATGTAAATATCGCAAAAAACAGTGAAAAATTCATGAAAGTATTTCAAAATTGGCAACGTTTAAGTATTATGACTACTTATGCCAATTTAAATAATTATGTAGAAGAAAGTTATAATAATGTTAACGAAAAAATTAAACTTTTACCTTTTGATAATACTCCAATACCTAATGTAGGAAGTTCAAAATTATTACCCCTTGATAGTCCTTCTAAGCTAACCATATTATACAAACCAAACTATGGCTTTATTGGTTTTGTTATTTTAATTATACATTTAGGAATACTACTTCCTTATATTTTAGGTAAAATTAGAAGAACGTTGAAAACAGATTTTTCTTTATCTGAACAAGCAAAAAAATTAGTAAGAGAAATTGAATAATAATAGACATCAAGATGAACGATATAATTAAAAAACAAATATTACTTGAATGTAATAATTTAGAAATTCAACAATTAGTAAAATTAATTAATGAAAATAATTTTACTATTCTAGATTTTCAAGAAGCAGGTTTAGATTTTACTAAATTAGAAGCTGTAAAAACGGAATTTGATATAGTTGCAAAAGCAAAAATTCAAGCAGAAATAGAGCGAAAAAGGAAAGAAGAAGAAGAAATGCAATTAGCTCATAAAAACCACGCAAAAATTGAAATATTAGAAAAAATAAAAAATAATAAAATTAATGCAGATGATATTAAAAGTGCTATAAAATCAAAATTCATTTCAATTTCAGATATCGAAGAAATTGATTTATCTAATAGATTAAAAAAAGCTTTAGTGAATTATGTAGAATCAGATACAACTATTACATCTTATAGTGTAAATGAATTACCTGAAATGCAAGAAGGTAGAACAGATATTTATTGCATAGGTTTAGCAGGAACGGGTAAAACAACTATGCTAACAGGTTTATTAAAAGTAGCACATGAAAAAGGCGCATTAATATCAGATACTTATGCTGGAAACCAAGGTATTAATTTTCAAACAACTATTATACAAAATTTAAGTAGAGGCTTTATTCCACCTAGAACTGCACATAATTCATATATTTATGTACCAGTTTCAATAAATGACGAAAATGGTATTGCGCATCCATTAAATATTGTAGATGTCCCTGGAGAAATTTTCAAAAACATAACTGAAACAGGAGAAGCACAAGATTTTTTAAAATATATTAATAACAATAATAAAAAAATATTTTTTATAGTAATTGATTCCATGATTCATGGAAATTATGATGCTAAAACTTTAGACCAATCTTTAGTGTATCCAAATATTTTACAAATATTAAAATCAGAAGGAATTGCAGATTCAATTGATGCGATTTATTTCGTAACCAATAAATTCGATTATTTAAAAGACAACGAATATGGTTTTGACGATAGAGAAGATGGTGATTTAGCATTAGAATATATCAATACTCATTTTAAAGCGTTAATAACAAATTGCTTTAACTTAAGAGATAACTCAAAATACAAGTTTAGAATAAAATCATTGCCATTTTCAATCGGTAAATTACGTTGGGGTGCAGTAGTCGAAGAATTTGATAAAAAGTATTCTGAAACTTTATTAGAAATCTTATTAAACGATTCCTTTATTGTAAAAGGGGGCTCTCATAAAGTATTCAATTAAGTATGCAAGTAAAAATTATTATCCAACAAACCGAAAGTGGTTTAGCAGTTGTATATCCAAGAGATTATAATCAATATGCACCAGAAAATAAAAAATTTCAAGATTTTTTAAGAGATGAAGCTAATATTTCTGATTTTGCTGATGCTTATTCTATTCAAATAAATAATGATTTAAAAGTATATTCTTTAATTTCATCAGATATTAAAGACTTTTTAAATAGAGCTGGTTCTTTTTTTGCTGTTCGTGTTATTGTTGCTAAAGACAAGAATATAGATGAAATACAAAGTTTATTAAACAATATAAAAGATAGATATAAAGAGTTTTATCAGAATAATGACATGAATAGTTTAAACTTTACAGATTTAACGGAAGGAATTTCTGAAAGTTTAATTAATAATTCAAATGATTTCAAAAACGATATAGTATTAGGATTCAATAAAGATTCCTACGCCTTTAAAAACCAAAGTCCTTTAAATGTTTTCTTTAACGAACCAAGCATAAAAATGGCTAAATGTTTGTATCTTTTTGATGAAGAAAAAACTCAAAAAGGTGTTTTTGAAAGAATGATCCCTTTGGAAGAAGTAAAAAATAACTATTTAAAAACTAAGGTAAATACAAGTAGTTTATTAGATTTATTAAAAGTAAACGATATAGAAATAGAAAAACCATATCCTTCACAATTTAATCTTTGGACTACTAAACAAAGTAGTATTTCATACAAAAGAGGAGGTGAAAAACAAATCCAAAACTATATACCAAATATAAATGGTATTAATTTATATCCTAAAAATCCAGAGTCTAAAGTAAATCCATCAAAAAATAGAAGAAAGAAAAATAATGATGCGGTAATTTATACTTTATTAATAATTTCTGTTTTAGGTATTTTAAGATATTTATCTTGGGAATTTTCTAAACCTGAAGTTATCAAACAACAAAACATACAAATTGGTACTCCAACTTCTCCCATAAATAAAACTAAAAATGAAATAAAGTTTGAATTTAGTACAGAAAAAGTTGGAACTGATTTTGAATATTCCGTTGTAAAACCAGAAAATTTAAAAAAATACAAATTCAAATATGCAGGAAAAAAATGGTCATTTATAAATAATACAACTAAAAAACCATTTTTAGATTTTAATAAAGAAATTGTTTCAGATATTTTTAAAAATGAAAATATTAACGACACTTTACAAAATAAATTTATTTTAGCTTTAGAAAATATTTCTAAAAAAGAAATTCCAGAAAAAGTATCTGAAATAGTAAAAGAAAACAAACCTGTAACAAAACCTAAGCAAAACAAAAAAACAAGTAATTCAGTTGAATCAAATAAAAAAACAAATTCAGCTACAGATAAAATAAATTCAAATAGTAACAATTTAAATTTTAATCCTAATAAAAAGAATAATAATGGATAAAATTAAAAACATTTTCAAAAACAATAGAAATATAGCCATGTTAGGAAGTATATTCCTATTTGGCATTTTAGCCATTGGCATTATGACGGTTATGGAAAATCCTGATTCTGTTTTTGGAACAGAAGAAAATGAAGGAACAACTACTAATTACAAAAATCTACAAGAAAAAATCAAGTTGTTTGAAAAGGAAAACTATAAACCAGAAAATTATCAAACTTTGTTAGCTGAATTTGATGCATCATATAGTAATGATTTAATTACGGTTAATGCAAAAAACAATTTAATTTTAGAATTAAATAATGTGTTAGAAAAAAAAGTATTTAATGAATGTGAAAAATTTTTGATATCCAATTCAACATATGGAATAAATGAAGTAAAAGGTTTTTTACAACAATTACAATCTGCAACAGCTACGAGTGCAAAAATTAGTTATTATAATGGTCAACTTATAAAATACAGTTATTATTCGGAAACGTTACCTAATAAAATTAAAACATTTACAAGTGACATTTATAATTATAATGAAAATAAATTAAAGTTATATCTAAATGAAATAGAAAACATGCCTGGTTTTGATTCAAAATATAAAAATCAGCAAAAATTTAAAAATATTAAAAAACAATTAAAAGACGATATTGATAAGTTTGAATTTAATTATTTAAATTCTCCAGTAGATACAACAGAAATTAATTTTGATGAAATAAGAAAAGATATATGAAAAAAATAATATTCCTTATGTTTTTGAGTGTATATGTAAATGCTCAAAATACAAAGTACGATGAATTAAGCAAAAATGACTTAAAAAAAGAATTAATTTTAAGAGATACTAAAATTAAAGAACTGGAAATAATAATAGAAAACAAAAATAAATCTAATGAATCAAATATTATAATAGAAAAAATAAAAAATGAAAATGCAGAATTAATAGAAATTATTAATTTAACAAACGATAAATTCTTTTTAAGTAATTTTAAAGAAAAGTATTCTAAAGATATTAATGTTTTTAAAAATACGAATTTAGAGAAAGAAGATGATTATGTTTACCATAATTATAATCTTATTTTGAAGGGAATAATAAAAGGTACTAAAACTAGTTCTGAAGACAAACAATTAGCGGAAAAAGCTTTAAATTTTAACTACAGTTATTTAAAATTATTTGCTTTTAAACCAAAGTTTGATGAAGCAATAGCTACTAAGTTTGATGAAGTTAAAATTAATAATTTAATTAAAGAATTAGATTCAATATTTTTTGATTTGGGGTCAAATTTAGAAAAGAAAAAATCTGACTTTAGTGGCGTTTTAAAAAATTATTCAAAATTTACATGCGAATTAAAACAAGAATTATCGAAAGAATTATTTAAAAAAGGACGCCCAGAAAATCCTTTAGTAAAAAACGAATTCGAAAAATTAAAAAAAGCAAATAGTTATTCAAAATACCCCTATTTAGTTAAAATAATAGAAAAAGCAAAAAGTAACTATATTTCATACGTAGCAGAAGAAGATCTTCCTTGTAAATTAGCAAAAAAGGTTGAAACACCTAAACAAAAGGAAGAAGAAGTAAATAAAGATGCACCAAAAAAATAAAATTAACAATTAAATAATTACAAATGAGTTTAGCAGAAATATTTTTAATACTATTAGTTTTAGTATTATTAATTCTAATAATAGTATTTTTATCAAAACTTGAAGACGTTTTTGAAATTATTATTAAATTTTTGATATGTGTTTTTATTTTTTGCTTTCTATATGCGATTACAAAAACATTAAATATTATATAATAATATGAAATCAAACCAAAACGGACTTTTCGTAATCTTAGGTGCAGTACTTTTATTTGCAAGTATGTTTTTTATCTACGATTATTTAATGAATCAGGAAGAAACTACTGTAGTGGATCCAAAAGTTGAGAATAATGAAGCTACAGTAGAAAATAATGATTCGTTTGACAATAATGAACTATTGGAAAAACAAAAACCTAAAGTAATTGAAGTTGTAAATAATAAAAACGAGATAGTTAAAAGTAATAAATCTACAATAGTTGTAATGCCTAGTACTCCAAAAACTATTTCCGTAAGTAGTTTGTTCAATGAATATTCTGAAAAAAAATCAAACGAATTAAAAACGAAGTTTTTTGTAAAAGAAATTTTACCCAATTATACAAAATGTTCTAGCTCGGAATTAAAAGAAATGGCTTCAAACATATATGATGATTTATCAAATAACTTCCCAGATAAATCAGAAGTAGCTAGGTATGCAATTATTTGTAGTAAACAAGATAGTATTATTACATTTTTAAATAAATATGGTTTTAACACATCACAAATTCAAACTAAATTCACAGAAAAATGTCCTTAAAAAAAATAGCATTCATGAAAAAAATATTAGTTATACTTACATTGGTATTTTTAACAATATCTTGCTCTTCAACATTAACTTTAAAAGATTATGATCATATTCGAGAAGTTGTAAATAGAAATGATGTAAAAACTTACAAACCAAAATATTATGATAATGGTGGTGATGTAAAAACTAATATTTTAAATAAAAAAAATGTTGTAGTTGAAAAAGCGGTAATTACAGAATTATTAAGAAAAGAGAAAATTAATTTAGCTGCTATTCCAAAAATTAATAATGATGGAGAAACTACAAATGCAATTAAAAAAGAAATTGAAGAAATAAACAGGCAAATTGAACAACTAGAAAGTAGGTTAAATAATATCAGTAACACTGATACTGATGCACATCAAAAAATGATAGAAATTCTTACTGAGATTAATGATTTAAAGTGTAAGCTGATTGATGGTACAAATAGGTTATTAATTAAAACTAATAAAATATTTGGTGATGTTTCATTTAATACAGGTAAGTCTAACTTAACAAAAAGAGGTAAAGAAGAATTAGACGAAATAGCAAGTTCTATTGAGATAGAAGTTAACGGATGGAAAAACTATTTAAACACTTGCAACGAACGTGTTTTCGAAAATGATGTATTTGTGGTAGTTATCGATATAGATGGGTATGCTGATGCAGTTGGAGGTTCTAAATTAAATTTAACACTTTCAAAAGATAGAGCTTTGGAAGTAAAAAAACAATTGGAAAATAGATTCTTTGAACTAGTAGAAAACAAAAGACTAAACATTGTCTTCAAGAAAATAAACGCAAAAGGTTATGGTGAAAAATTACCACCAGGTATTTCAGCTTCTACAAAAAATGATCCGGAAAGAAGAGTTTGTTATATTTATTCTGTTGTTGGACCATCAAAATTATTAAACAATTAAAAGATACATAGTAATCAAAACCGACTTTCCAAACCAACTAACTCAAAGATGGAAGGAAATCATCAAATAGTAATGAACGACCAGAAATTGGTTTTAAAAACAAGTAAAAATGGAACCATCGAACCAAGTATGTTATTTGAATCGCCATTCACTGATATGAATGATCAGGGATTAATTGGAATATTTGAAGATAGTGAAGCACACAAAGTAATAAGCATCATCGAGAAGATAAACGAAAATGCTTGTATAGCGTAATACAAGAATGAATAGTATAAAGCAATTCAAATTTTGAGGTTATTCAATAAGAACTTAATTAAAATGTTAATGAATTATATTTTGAATACTTTAGTTTACAAGTTGTATGCATTATCCTATGATGAGAGGTTAAAGGTGGAATAAAAATATAGTATTTGTATTATAAGCCTTGAGGCTTATAATGTGTTTTTATAAGTTTTAAGGCTTATAATTTTAAAATATAAGTTTTAAGACTTATATTTGTTAAAAATAAGTCGTGTGGCTAATAGGTTACAATTACCTCAGCAATTGCTAACGAATAAAAAAAAGAGTATGGAAGCGGTTATAAGTGCAGATATTATTGGCTATACAAAGCTCGGTGAGGAGCAACAAAATGTTGTATTAATAGAAATAAAAAAACTATTTGAAAGCATAGAGGGTGTGCGAGATAATCTTGAAAATAATTTTAAGATATATCGAGGTGATTCAGTACAAGTAGAAATAAAAAATCCGAAAGAGGCTTTAAAAATAGGGTTGTTATTAAAAGCAGCAGTTACTCAAATTACTTTTGAAACGGATTCTTATAAAAGAAAAAGACCAATAATAGACATACGAATGGCTATTGGACTAGGTAATATTACTAATAAAAGATCATTAGTTGATGAGTCAATGGGAAGGGCTTATAGTCATTCAGGAAGAACACTTGACGAAATGAAAAGAGAGAAAACAATATTTACTTTAAAAAGTGATACCATTGCGCTTGATGAAGAATTGAATGTTGCTTTTAAACTGCTTGATGAAATACTGCTAAGTTGGAATATCACTTCGGCAGAATTGATGTATTGTTTATTAATGGGAATGACAGAAAAAGAAATAGCTTTTAAACTAAATATATCACAATCAGCAGTAAATCAGAGGAAAAAAAGAGCAGGATGGTATGGTATAGAGGCTTTGCTAGAACGCTATGAGATATTAATAGGAAGAGAATTATAACTACTTATGGAAGTACTGGCTATAAAATTGCTGTTGGCTCATTTGTTGACAGATTATTTTTTTCAACCGACAAAATGGGTGGAAGATAAAAATGAAAATAAACACACATCAAAATTCTTTTGGTTGCATGTGTGTGTAGCGTTTGTTATTCCGCTTGTGTTATTAATAGGAGAATGGTTTCAATGGAGAGCCGCTTTTCTCATAGCCATTACTCATGGGATAATTGATTACTGGAAAATAAAACAAGAAGGAAAACTTACTGAAAAAAAGAGCAGAAAAAAAAGAGATTTATTTTTAATTGACCAATTATTACACATTGGAGTACTGTTAGTGATATGGGTGATTTTTCAATTTACTTATGATAATTTCCTGTTGTGGTTGAAAGAAGTTGTACTGATAAAGAGAAATCTATTTATTATAACAGCAATTTTGGCCTTATTATCACCTACAGGCATACTAATAGGAAAAGTAACAGACACTTTTAGAAAAAAAATAAAAAAGGACAATAGTCTTAAAAATGCTGGTAAATATATAGGGTATTCGGAAAGACTTTTGGTTTTGCTTTTTATATTGTTAAATCAGTACGAAGCAATAGGCTTTTTGTTGGCAAGTAAATCTATTTTAAGAATAAGCAAAGACGCTGATGATGAAGGTAGAAAAAAGACGGAGTATGTATTGGTAGGCACTTTATTAAGTTTTTTTATAGCGGTAGTAGTTGGATTGGCTTGCAGAAGTTTGTTGAAGAGTTGATAGTGCATTTTAATTGTTAGATCAAGCAGTAGATTTCGTATTGTCAAAATTGTATTATTCCGTAGGAACTCGAACAGAAAAAATTGAATTTCCTGGAAAATATGAAATCCCAAAAGAAATTGTATCGGAAGCCATTTTAAATGCCATTGCCAAAGAGATTATACAAATAATGGAATAGTACAAGTTATGTTGTTAAGTGACCGTTTGGAAGTAATAAACCCAGGAGCTTTAACGTTGGACTGGACCAACGAAAAACAAAAAATATTGCACACTTCGGTTTCAGCCAATACGCTTTTAGTTGAACCCATGTGTAATTTAAAAAAAGAAATAATCTTTTATTAGCTTTGGTTTTATCTGCCTCATTTTGTCAGAGTAAAATACTACTTTAGCAAAATATAAATAATTTAGTATGGCAAAAGTTGGATTTTATAAACGCTACTTATACATTATTGACCGATTAAAAACGGTGCCAAGTGACTTTTTAGAGTTGCATAAATATGTGATGCAAAGATTAGAAAATGACGATTTAGATGATAAGTTCGAGTTTTCTATTCGTACTTTCGATAGAGATAAAAAAGACATTTTCGATTTGTTCGGAATATTGATTCAATATAACCGAAAAGACAAAGTCTATTATATCGATGAGGAAATTGAAGATCCTTCCGTATCCAGAATGGTCGAAGCTTTTTCTATCCATCAAGCGCTTAAGGAAGGAGATAAAATTAGCACAAGCATTTATTTGGAAAGTCGAAAAGCATCTGGAACCCACTTAATAAGTGGGATTTTATACGCGATTCAAAACAATTTTCAAATCACATTTACACATACCAAATTTTGGGACATGGAAATTACCCAGAGAACAGTTAAACCAATTGCAATAAAAGAATCGCAACATCGTTGGTATTTAATTGCTAAAGATAACAAAGATGGTAGTATCAAGAATTTTGGTTTCGATAGAATTTCAGATTTAAGAATTTCAGGCACCAAATTTAAACCCGTTGTTTTCGATGTTGAAAAAGCCTACAAACATGCTTTTGGAGTAGAAACCTATGCACCTGAACAAAAGGTAATATTGGAATTTTCTTGGCAACAAGGAAACTATATTAAATCATTTCCTTTGCATAGTTCGCAAAAAATAATAACTGATACGCAAGAAAAATTGGTAATTCAATTGTTACTTCATCCTACGAATGATTTTACTATGGAGTTAATGCGATTTGGTGCCGAAGTAAAAGTTATCGAACCAGAAGTATTACGCAATACCATCAAAGACCGAGTAACAAATATGATAAAACTATATAAATAAGATGCATACTTTTACAGCCATAGATTTCGAAACCGCCCAAGGCTACCGTTGGAGTATTTGTCAAGTTGGACTTGTTAGAGTTGAAAATGGTATTATTACTAAAGAACTAGATATTTTAGTGCAACCGCCTGATAATTATTATTGGTCCAATTTTACAACTATTCACGGTATTTCAGCAAAAGATACTCGTCAATCTCCAACTTTTAATCAAGTTTGGCATCTGATAGAACCCTATATTAAAAACCAAAATGTAATTGCTCATAATGGTTTTGGTTTTGATTTTCCAGTTTTGAGTAAAACATTGGAATATTATAATATGTCCACACCAGAGTATACTAAATTTTGCACGTATAAAATATATAAATCAAATTTGGCTAATTTGTGCCAAGAACACAACATTCCACTGAATCATCATGATGCTTTGAGCGATGCTAGAGCATGTGCGGAGTTGTATTTGAGATTTTTAAAAAATAGATAAAAAATAATTATAAAATATTAATTATGAACGCAGTTAAAGTAGATAGCATAACACTAGAAAATTTGTTAAGTAATTATCAATTAGCCATTCCAGAATACCAAAGACCATATGTGTGGACAGAAAGAGAAATAAATAAATTATTATTTCAATTTTCAGAACATAAAAACAGAATTGATAATAAGCCAAATTTTTATTTAGGAAGTATTGTACTGCATTACGATGGTGAAAAATACAATATTATTGACGGACAACAACGCATAACCACAATGCAAATTTTGAGTATTGTAAATAATGTAAATTCAAAATATAATATTACATATAATCACCCAATAACTTTAAATCATATTAAAGAAAATTATATCTCTTTTAAAAGTAAAAAAGAAGAGTTAAATTTAATAGATTTTGATAAAATAAATGTAACAATTGTAATAACAGAAAGTGAAGATATGGCATACAATTTTTTTGAAACCTTAAATACAGGTGGAAAAAGATTGGGTGGGACCGATATTTTAAAAGCACATCATTTAAGAAGTATTTCTGAAAATGATGAAAGAAATTCATATGCTTTAAAATGGGAAAAAAAACAAAAAAACCTCGAAACGGTAAACAGAATGTTGAGTAAAATTAGACGAATGGATTATTTAAATAAATCTAAATTTGTTCCAGATAAGTTTACAGATGATAACAAATGGAAAAACGTTTTAACTGATGATTTTGCTGATAAAACTAAAAAAAGCAATAGAGATATTGGTTATTCTTTTGTAGAGATTGAAGAAAATACACATACAATAACCGCAGATAAATACGCTATTAGACAACCTTTAAATCAAGGTGTTAATTATATAAATTACTTGTTGAATTTTACTGATGATTATAATTTTTTGTTTGAATCAGATGAAGTAATTAAAAATAAATATTCATATTTCAATAAAAAAATTATAGATATTATTGATGGTACAGTCGATTTAAGATATTTTTATCAACTCGCTTTACTGTGCTTTGTGGACAGATTTGGTAGGAAAAATGTATTAGAATTTTCGCTTTATCTTTTTCGCTTTATTTATAGTTTACGATTAAATGACCTTTCTAGAGTTTATGAAGCAACCGTTAGAAATTACATAACAGAAACCTTGATTTTTGAACGGATACTTAATGCTTATACTTATGAAGAAATATTGATTTTCTTAAAAACCTATGAAGTGAAAATAAGTACTAAAGAAATTTCAGGAGTAAAACAACGCTTTCATGAAAGAATCCATTTGTTTTTTAAAAATAATGCTGAAACAACCATTTCAAAAGAAAATTACGACCAAGATTTAATAATCGCTATCAAAAACTATCTAAAAAAATAACTGGATGAACTTTATAACAAATACAATCAATATACAATCAATAGTAGAAAAAAACTTTGAATTTTTAATACCTGTTTATCAACGTCCTTATGTTTGGGATGATACAGAAATAAAAAAATTGTTAGAAGATTTAAAACATAATTTTGAAGTTGACACAACTGAATATTTTGTTGGAAATACTTATGCCATAAAATCAAATAATGAAAACAAACCCAATCAATATGAAGTAATAGATGGACAACAACGTTTTACAACATTTTGGCTAATTTCTTTATGTTTTGAATTATTAAATGTTAAAACGAAATTAACCGAATACTTAAGAATTGAAAAAAACAAAGACATTCGCTTTGATTTTGATATTAGAAAAGAAGTTTACGAATATCTAAAAGGGCAATTAGATGGTTCAGCACATAGAAGATTTGAAAATGTTGAAAAACTTGAATTTTTAAAAAACATTGCTGCTGGTATTGAGACAATTAAAGGGATTTTAAATTCAAGTACAGCAAGCCAAAATAAAATAAACTTGGAAGCTTTTGGAGATTATATCTATGAAAAAGTGATGTTTGTTTTTAATGAAGCACCCGATAATACTGATTTAAACGCCTTGTTTGTTGCACTTGGAACTAGCGGTATACAATTGCAACAATCAGATATTCTTAAAGCTAGACTATTAGATAAAATAATCGAAAAAGATAAAAGAATTATTTATGCAAAAATTTGGGAAGCTTGCGAAAACATGAATAATTATTTTGAAAGTAATGTTAAAATTTCATTTCCATATGACACCAGCAAAGTGACTGAAATTGATTTTAAAAAATATAATGCAGAAAAATTCAATTACAATTCGGATTTCGAAGAATTAAATATTGAAAAAGCTATTACTATTTCAGAAATAATAGAATTTGATACAAGCGTAGAAATAAAAACAAAAAACAAATCTGATAGTAATACCGAATGTCGTTCTATTATCACATTTAATTTGTTTTTGTTACACGCTTTGCGAATTTTCAAAAAACAAATTCATTCAAATAATGATATTATTTCTATGGATAGTAAGAAATTATTAGAAATTTTTGACCACGAGAAGCAAGTTTTTAAAAATGAAAATGAAGAAGTAACCAGTAAAAATGTTAAAGATTTCTTTGAATTACTCTGGCAAATCAGATACAATTTTGACAAACACATTGTAAAATGGTTAAAAGACGAAGATGAAAGTACAGATGAAGATGAAAAACTACTTTTATCATATATCAATACTTCTAAAAATAACGATAAATCATATTTTTCAAGAAGCGAAAAAGAATTTTCAAGCATTCAAATGTTACAATCGGTTTTGTATTTTAATAATATGCCTACTCAATTTTGGTTAACACCTTTTTTAAGTTTTTTAATTGAAAATCATACAGTAACAGATGTTTCTATTTTAAAAGAATTAGAAAAAATAGACAATATTATGATTCCAGGTAACAAAAAAGAAATGACTTGGAATATTTTAAATAATCAATTTTTGATGCCAAATTTTGAAAAAATAGCTTCAGATTTAAATATAAGTAGAGGCACTAGTTTTGATCATTACTGGTTTTATAAATTAGAATATTTACTTTGGAAAAATTGGGATAAAAATGACCTTAAGTATAAAAAATATCGAATTACTTCAAAAAATTCTATTGAACATGTTTTTCCGCAAAATCAAGAATACAAAATAAGTCTTAATGATTTAGGTGATGATATTGATTGGTTAAATTCTATTGGCAATTTAGCTTTATTATCAGTTGGACAAAATTCAGAATATAGTAATCATAGTTTTATTGTAAAAAAAGATAGATTTAAAGCAAAGGAATATTATGATTCTTTAAAAACTGCTAAAATTTTTAATTGTATTAATTGGAATACCGAACAAATTAAACAACATCAAGAAGAAATGATTTTAATACTAAATGAACATTACAAAAATTAAATACAAATAATTTTACCTCATGAAATTCGTAATCATTTCTGACACCCACGGACAACATAAAAACTTGACCTTACCAAAAGGTGATGTCATCATTCATGCTGGTGATATAAGTCAACGTGGTAAAGAAAGTGAAATTTTGGATTTTCTGAATTGGTTTAAAGACTTAGATTTCAAGTACAAAATTTTCATAGCTGGTAACCACGATTTCTTTTTTGAAGAAACTTCAGATAAAGACATTCAAAAGATCATTCCAGAAAACATTATTTATTTATGTGACAGTGGAGTAGAAGTTGAATATTTTAAAATTTGGGGTTCTCCAATTACTCCTTGGTTTTATGACTGGGCTTTTAATAGACCTCGCGGAGCACAAATTGCGCATCATTGGCAATTAATTCCACTTGACACTGACATCCTGATTACTCATGGTCCCGCATTTGGTATATTAGATAAAACCACACGTGGAGAAAATGTTGGATGTGAAGATTTATTACATACTATTGAAAGTATACAACCAAAAGTTCATATATGCGGACACATACACGAAGGTTATGGACAAACCACTTCATCGAAAACAAAGTTTATAAATGCTTCTGTACTTGATAAAAAGTATGGTTTAACGAATCCGCCAATAACTTTCGAGCTTTAAATATTATCTAAACGGCACTTTTTTAAGTGTCGTTTTTTTTTTATGAAAAATTTACAATGCCAGCTATTGTCTGAGGCTCCAAGTAATTTTGTGTGATATAAACTTAAAAACAAAATTATGGGACTAATACTTTCAGAAACACTACTTATAGATTTTAAAAATATAATTAGTAATAATGATGACATTTTCATTGGTTCATCAGTTGCATCAGGAAATAATAGAGCTGAAAAAGCTATAAAAAAGGCCTTGCTTTCCCCTTTACAGAAAGGCGCTACAATTACAAATAGTGAACATATAGTAGTGTTAATCAGTATTGGTTTGGAAGAAATAACTTTAGATGAAATAAGTGAAATAAGTGATTATATCCAAAAGGAATCAACTAATCAACCAAATATAATTTTGAATGTTACAGAAGATAACAATTTAGAAAATGCTATTGGAATTATTATAATCGCCACTGGTTTTAAAAGTAAAATTAATTTATCAGAGATTCCTAATTCCTAATTTTTACACTGTCATACTTTGACTGATGCTCTAGGTAATTTTGTCTTATAACAATTAAAAACATAAAATTATGGGACAAATGATCCAACTAGAAGAAGAGTTAATTCGTATCAACACTTCAAAAAACTGTATTGAATATTCAAACAATAATGGTAGAAGCTGGCATAATAGAAGCAGTGCATCTTCCATGATGGGAATAATGCAAGATTTAATTCATAATGGAAAAGAATTACTTGTTACGACTTCAAAAGGACTATATTATTCATCCAACAAAGGAAGATCTTGGCATAAAAGGAGTTAATTATTATGATAGTCTATTACTGCTTTTTGGAGGTTTTTGATGAAGAAATTGGAAAATGGGAACATGTTAAAACTCCCAATCAGCAACCTGAAGACTTACATTATGGTCAGTTTTTCACTGAAATGGATAGGGAAAGCTTGTTTTTCTTTTTTCAAGATGTAGAAAACCAACAAGAAGCAGTACTTCTTACAAAATGGAAAGGTTTGCCAAATGATGCCTCTAATTTTGTGAAGAATCAATATGATTTTTTATTTGAAGAAGTCTCTATTTGTGATGTGGCTTCCTTTATTTATCTTAACGAATTCTCAGATTTTGAATATGATAGCACATTTAACCTCTACAAATTGCCTAAGTGGGAATACAAGAATTATAAGGAGTATTGTTATGCCGATAAATTGAAACTTAATAGGAAACAGATTTCTTATAAAAGTTATTTGGGAGATTCTTTTTTTGAAGACTTGAATGCTATTAAAAGCTATGAACGTTTTGGAAAGTGTAGAATAATTTATTTTGCAGATTCTGGAAATAGATGGCGTGATGGTATAATTGAACCCGAACCTTATTTTAAAAGACATCATCAAACAGAAATTGACATTGACATCACAGTCGATGATTATGGTAAAATTGGTTTGATTAATTATTTAATGTTAAGTGGTTTTATTGAAAAGTATGCCACATTTGACAAGGAAGAAGATGTTGAAAGAATTGAAAATTTAGGCATTAAAATAAGAGATATCTTTTTAGATTATTTAAAAGGAATAATTCCCATTCAAGAGTATAATATAAACAACGCTCAATTAACGCAACGATTCTGGATTTTAGAAAAGCTTTTTGCTTTTGGGTATCATAATGGAGTAGTTAATAAGGAATCCATTAAGGATTATTGTGGCCATGCTTCTGTTTTTAATGACGGTAGTTTCGAAGCAACGGAACATTTTTCACAGTATTCAAACTACGAAGATATTGAAGTAGATTGTGGTCGTTATGCATTTAAAAGTTTATTCGAGTTTGAAAAATTCATATTAATCTTGCGTGGGTTTTGTGAGAAATGGGAGCGAGAAATACAAATACTATCATGGTTGTTTTCAAGAATTGCAGAAACAGATAATTATGACGAATTGCTGTTAGAACTTAAGGAAAAACTGAAAATTTAAATACACATCATTGTTAGAAAATAAACTCAAAATAAACCTTTTAGGAGAAGCCTGGAAACTAAAAAAAGTAGAGTTTTCAGATGCACTTTTACATACTTTTGAAGAAGTGGCTACCAAAATGAAACAACCTTTAACAGAAGTACTTATTGATCCTTTCTTCTACTATTACCTTAAGAATAAATCAATCCAATCCATAGATGATTTACAAGGAAATTGTTTAGAAGGACTTATTAATTCGCCAAAAAATCAAATAGAAATTTGGTATAAAAACAAGAAGGTACAAAAATTAAAAATCAATGATTTAAAGGAGGAACTATTACTTTTTCCTTTATATAAAACAATAACTCAAAAGACAAATCTAAATTTAGAAAAGGGTTTTTATATTGAACAAAAAGAAATAGGTTTAATTGGAAGTTTCGAAATTTATACGGATAATTTTAGTATTGATGATTTAGAATTCAAGTTACTCCAAACGAACGAACAGACTATTTTGGAAAAGCTGGTTTATAAAAATCAAGTTTTAGTTTGTAAGAAGAAAGACTCGTTACTCACGTTTCAAAATTGTTTTGAAATTAGTAATGCGGTTATATGAATCTAGTGTTTTTAAGGAATTTGGAATACACACATAGACAATCATTTATGTGTTAAAAAAGGTTCTATTTCTTTATAGTCCACTCAATATCTTGCATTCGTTCAGCAAGGAATAGTAAAGAATTTAAAACATCATTTTCATCAGGAAGTGTGCCGGTAACTAACTCTTTAAATGAAGTGACATATACTTTTTTCAATGTATTCCATACAACTTCAGTATCTTTAAATAGCAAAGCTTCTTTAGGATGAACATACAACCAATCTTTATCATTAGGTATAGCCTTATCATCATCTTTAGCCACTTGATGTAACATGACATCAAAGTTAGAGGATTTTAGAAAACCTTGTATAGCTGGTAATTGTAATAATTGATGTAAATCATAAGTATGACGAACCTTTTTTGATAAATCATCTAAAGGGTTTTCAGTATAAGAAAATCGTACTAAACTAATTATTTTTTCGCAAAAAGTACGTTCAATAGATAATGCATTCACTTCAAAATCAGCTAATCCAAATTGAGTAATTAATTCAATATTTGGAGTTGTTTTAATATAATCAGCAATCAGTGTACAAATTGGTTTTACTATACTAGGTTTTGTATTTCCAAGATGTGAAACTTCCAAAGCAATATTTTCTCTTACTTCTCCATATTGACCTTTCATACCAACTTTTGGAAAGGAATAAATAATTTTTCTAATACTCCCTTTTTTATTTGTATTTGGATCATCCGGAACAACATCAAGAATAGATTTGTCAATCACATTGGTGATGTTTTTTAATCTTTCTTTCAAAGCATTTCCGCTATCACCATCTTTTTTTACAACGACTATATCTATATCTTCTGAAAACCGCTTAATTATGCCATAGCATTTTGATAACGAAGTACCACCTTTAAAAACAATTAAGTCTTTAACTTCAGAATGAAACAATTCATGTAAAGCGTAAGTAACCCAATACTCTTTTTCAATAAAAATTTCAGGAATTTTAAAATAGTCAGCTGCAGCAATTATAGCACTTTCAAAGTTGTCTTTGTCTAAATGTAAGTTCATTATATAATATTCCAGGAATTAGCAGTCGAAAGCATTTTAGGAGTAATACCATATTCATAGCTACTCGAAGGATTTATCGATTTTTTCAAAAGAGAAAGGTTAGCAGCAGCAATATTCATCGCTTCCAAAAGCGCACCAAGTAAGGCTCTAACTTTTGGAGGATAAGCCGTTCCATAAGTAACTAGTTTTTTTATTTCAGTAGTTTCAAATTTAGAAATGACTTTCTTTATATATACTAGTCCATCACTTTTTTGCAAGTCAGGTATGGTATTCAAATCTTTGATAACATCCAATAGTTCTAAATATTTAATAGTATCAGAAGTAACTTTTACATAACTTTTAGCAGGCTTAATCACAACATTACCTACTTTACCTTTAACTTGTTTATCTAATGAAGCAATACGTATAGAACTAGGAACCTGTGTGGTTAAACCTAATCTATTGTATAATCGAGTTCCAGTAATATAAGCAACCTGCTTTTTTCCTTCAAATAAGTATAGAAAAAGAAGTGCATCTTCTCTCGGTTTTTGTTCACCAAAAACAGAAGTTTTTGGCTTATAATAATAACCTTTTCTAGCTCTTTTAATTACTCCTTTATTAACTAACCTGCTTAATGCTTTAGAGCCAGCAATAATCTCATCTGAAGTTAATCCAAGTGTATCATATCCGAATACATCACCTGTATCTATTCGATTTATTTTAGCTACTATTTTATCTGTTACTTTCATATTTAGAAACAAAGATAATTAATTTAATTTAAATGTCAAGTTTTTTCTATACTTTACCTGACATGTCACCTGTGTTTTCAACTATACAACCATTATTAAATACTTCTTTAAATTCAGTCCAATTTAATTACCTCATTCACCTGTACAAAAAACCTCTTTTGTCAATTATTTCTAAATCATCTGCCGCCATTTGTTTTATTTTACTAATTTCTTTTCTATTATAAAATTAGTAGGTATGTCAATCTATATTATTCATAAAAAAAAGCTTTTCTTACAAAAAAAATTAATATTTTGGACCTCTATTAAAGTTATAGCAACTTCGATAAAAAAATAAAAAATTTAAACTAGTATATGATTCTAGAAAAATACCAAATTTGCCGAAAAAAAGAAGCAAGAGGTTATTCAATAACTGCTGTTGTAGAAGACGAATTTGAAAACAAATATTTTGCCAAATGGATAAAAGGTATTGAACAAAATTCTCAAGCCAGTAAAATTCTGTTTGATAAATTAAGAAATTTAAAGAAAGCAACACATAAAAATTTAGCAAAAATTGTAGCCTACGATTGGGACGAAAACGAACAAGCCTATTGTATTATTTTTGAATTCATACAAGCAAGAACCTTAGAAAATGAATTTCAATCATTAAAGCCAACTGTTTTTTTAAAGGGTATTGAAAATAGTGTGGCTTGTTTAAAAGAACTTAATCAGGTCTATAGAATAACCCATGGTGATATCAACCCCGCAAATATATTAATAGATGAAAATGAAGATTTCTTTCTAATCGATTTTGGAATTGCAGATATAGCCACTACGTTAAGTCAAGAAAAAGAATTAGAAATATTTGCAAGAGATTTTGCCGCACCTGAAAAATGGGATAGAAAAATTACTAAAGGCTTTCCACACCAATCAGATATTTATTCTATTGGTAAAATAATGGAATGGTATTTTGAAAAAAGAGAACTTACAAATTTTTCATCTATTAATGAGCTTATTGATAAATGTTGTGAAATTGCTCCAGACCAACGAATAAATTATTCGAACTTAAAAGAAGACATTGGATCCATATTGTTTAGTAGTCCCTTTGAAAAAACCAATGCAATAGAAGTAAAAGGAGATTTTACAAACGAAATAATTAAGGAATTAAACGGTCTTGATGATAAAAAATGGTTGCCAAAAATAAATGTTTTACCCAAATCTCAAAACAATACTAAAGAGAATTACTTATTAGATATTTATACCAAAAACTATTATTTGCATTGTTTGTGGTTAGTTAGTGATAAACAATTGCTTATTAGAAACTATTCCAAAAAAGACAATCTAGACGAAAACAAAAAGGCATTTGAAAAAAATGCGGCTAAAATTGGCGTACCGGTTAAATTTGATAGCTACAGTTACACAACTTTTAATTTAACGGCTACACTTAAAAAAATACTAAAAGAAAAAGAAAAAGAGGGCAGTTATAAAAAAGGAAAACAAGAAATCAATAAAGAATTAAAATTTTACAAAGATTTAATCAAAAAAGAACTCGAAGTAATTGAAAAAAACTCACTTCGATTAGTGTACACTAGTTTTGAAAAGAAAAGTGAAGATGAGGTTTGGTTTAAAGTAGCGGATAATGAAAAATATAGTAAACAAGGATTAATCTTTGATCATATAGATCAATCATTACCACCGCATCCAGAAGAATTTGAATATATTTTAAGTGAAACTGCGGATAAAAAACAAATAAAAAAGCCTCTTAAATTTTCAGGTATAGCTTATAATTTTGATATTAAACTAAGAATCATAAAATTTAAAGATTGTGAAAATTTATCTTTTGAAACACTTCCTTCAAAAGGATTCTTATTTCAAAATATTAGCAAACAAGAAGAAGAAAAAAAGCGCCAATTAGAAGCTATTAAAAAAGTAGAATTCAATGATGTTCAAAACAGAGATTTAATTCACTATTTATTTAATCCGAGAGATTTACAAAGTAAGTTTTTAGATATACATACTCTTGAAGATATTTATCAAACAGATGATAAAGGCAATCCATTTGTATATAGCGATAACCAACAAAAAGCGGTTATTAATGCTTTAAACAGAGAACCGTTAACCATCATTCAAGGTCCACCAGGAACAGGAAAAACTACTGTAATTACCGAAATTGTATTTCAAATTTTAAACAAACAACCTAATGCAAAGATTTTAATTACGTCTCAAACTAATGATGCGGTAGATAATGTATTGGATAATCTTTTAGAAAAAGACATACCACTTGTAAGATTAAGTGGTGTAAGACAACCTAAACCAAGTTTAGCAAAACATACATTAGAGAGAAAAATTGAAGGTTGGAAAGAAAAAGTAAGAAAAAAAGCGAAAGAAAACTGGAAACCAATAAAAGAGGCTTTTTTATCTGAAGTTAAAAATCAGGCTGATTATTTAGAACCTATAATTGAAGTTCTTTCAACCGATAAAAGTTGGGAAATTAAGAAAAACAAGCTAATAGAACTCCTAACTAAAAATCAAATACTTAGTTTCTTTAGTGCAACTTTAGAAAATGAGACTGATTTTATTTCAGCACTTTCCAAAAAAACTAGAATAGATTTTACAAGTTATTTTACAAAACAAGGGCTTTACAAAGATTGGTTAGCGACTATTAGTTCATTAAATGAAAATAGTAATTTAAGTCAAAAATTAATTGACAGTATTCGAGTTATTGGAGCAACTACTAATCATATTGCTTCAAAAAAATATGCTAAATACAATTTTGAATTTGATTATGTGATTATGGATGAAAGTGGTAAAGCAACTACGGCTGAATCACTCATACCACTTGTATTAGCCAATAAAGCCATTTTAGTTGGAGACCACAGGCAACTCAGACCTATGCTAACAGGCACAAGAGAAGTTGAAAAATGGTTAAGAGAAAACTTTAAGAAAGAAGAGGAGTATGATAGTTTTGATGACTATTTCAACAGGCCTAGTTTGTTTGAACAAATCATTACAAATATTGATGACGATTTTAAAAGCCAATTAGAAGTGTGTAGAAGAAGCTCACACGATCAAGTTGTTTTAACTTCAAAGTGTTTTTACGAACCTTATGGAGATGAACCAATTTTACCAGCCAAAAGACCTATTGAAAAAGAACATAATTTAGATTTAAAAGTTAACAGTTCTATCATTTTTATAGATATTGGCAATGAAAATAAAAGTGAAACGAATGGTAATGGTTCTTCTAAAAATAAAGAAAGTGCCAAATTAATTCCAGAAATTTTACAACGTTTAGACGAACATCCAATAGTAAAAAAATACTCTATTGGGATTATTACCGGCTATTCTGCTCAAGTAAGTGAAATTAAAAATGTGTTATCAAAAAATCTAGATTACAGAAAATGTAAACATCTTAAATCGGAAAATGTAACATTATCCGTAGTTGATAAATTTCAAGGTTTAGAAAAAGATATAATCATTTTTGATTTAGTAAGAAGTCGTCAAAACACTTTAGGTTTTCTTGCCAATGCTAATCGTATTAACGTAGCATTATCACGTCAAAAAAAACTATTGATAATTATTGGAAATTACAATTGGTTAATGTCAGCGGAAGCGCCACATCTTAAAGGAGAAATACCCGCATTAAGAAGGTATTTAAAAGAAATTAAAAAAGAATGGATAGTTACAAATATGGAACAAATTTTCTAATGGATAGTAAAGAAATATATAAAAAACTAGAGGACCAATGTCCAAGTAATTACCGTATTAATGAAATTATTCCTATAGCGTATCCTTATCGAAAAATAGTGATTACTGCCACGGTTAATGAATCACCAGAAGAAGCTATTCAACAGGTGTATGCTATTTTTATTAAAGCAATTAAATCCGGAATTAACACAGAAAATGAGTTAACGCATTTTTTAGGATTAGACAAAGACGATTTTATTTTAAGAGAACTTTATTTTCTTAGAGAACGAGGCTATTTAGATTTTATATCTAGTAAATGGATGATTACTGAAGCAGGTGAACATTTCATAAAAGATAATTCAATTCTTAAAATTCTTTCAGAAGTTGATTTTGAATTCTATTTAGATGCTTATACAGATGAGGTTTTACAAAAAGATCTTTCAATTTATACTACCAACTCCTTCCAAAATAAAATACAGCCTAAAATAAATTTTAAAAATAAGAGTCCAGAATTATTAAAAGGGAAAAGTGAGCAATTGGGTGACATCTATAAAAAAGAAAAAGCAGGAAAAGCATTTTTAGTAGATTATAATGAAAATGAAATCAAGTTTGATAAAGAAGTTTTTAACGATTATTATTTAATTGAATATGTTCCAACAAGAGAAAAAGAAAATGAATTGGAACCAAGAATTGAAATCAGAAATAAAGAGTATTCACTAGATAAAAGACTAACCAAAATTCTCTCACAAGAATACCCAAATATTATTTATGATTTTACCGATTCAGAAAGAGCAATCGTTGCAAACATTGAGTTAGAAACAAAAAATAATGAGATTGCTTTTGACAGAGTTCCAATTATAGCGAATACATCCCAAATTGAAACTTTATCTATATGGGAAACCAAAGCGAAATTTATTAATGCAATACAAAGCGCAAAAGATAAATTATTAATTGAGAGTCCATGGATAAAAAGAGCGGCCTTAAATTACATTCCTGAAATAGAAATAGCCTTAAAAAGAAAAGTGAATGTTTGTGTATTATATGGTATTGAAGGGAATGATGAACATGATGTAAAAGCAATTAAAGAAATGGAACGGTTAGCCCAAACCTTTAAGAATTTTCAATTCATTCATTTACCAACACATTTTGAACAGACCGGTAATAAAAAAATGGTTGGATCCCATAAAAAATTAGTGATAAAAGACAATGATTATTACATTCATGGCAGCTTTAATTTTTTATCATTTAATAAAAATGAAGGTCAAAAAGTAGCTAATGAAGAAACCTTATTGATAAGCCTAGATGTAGAAAAAAAATGGAAACAAGTTTTTGCGCAATACCAGATTGATGATATAATAAAGGCTTCATTTTAAATTATTAAAAAATTTCGGGTATCATTCGATATAAAGACACAAACGATAAATTAATAAAGAAAGAATCTTAAAAAGATGGGATTTTAAGAGAATAATTATAATAATCAATTCAACTAAATTTTAAAGGCTAAAGAAATATTGTCAATTCATTATTTCTTTAGCCTTTATTTATTTTACCATCTAATATCTTTTAGTTTCATTCGATAATTATCACAATCTCTACAAGTATATTTGGACTGCCAAGTCAAAGTAAGTTCATGAACCCCTTGATTTTGGCCAAATCTTGAGGTGTTAATATCATACGAATATCCAAATTTAAATTCTCCAGCTCTCATAGAAATAAAAGGATTAAGGGAAGTAACAATATGACTATTAGAACTTCTGCCTTCAGGGTTTGTAGCTGCAACGACACCAAATGAAAACGTATTCATTTCTATAGAAGTACCAATGTCTAATCGGTTAAATTGAGATTGTCTCATGTAATTAAAAGATACTAATAAATCGGTATCAGGAGGCAAAATCATTGTGGGTGAATTATCCAAAGCAAAATAATACCCCCCATGAACAGATAAAAACAAGTCTAAAGGTACATTCTTGTTTTCAAGATAAGAAATGTTAGGTCGGTTTAAGTGTTTTAAGGCTGCTCCAAACCAAGCATTTTCCTCTTCTACTAAAACTCCAAAAGAAAAATCTACAAAATTAATTTGATCATTAGATCTTAAAAAGCCAGGGTCAATACTGCTTCCAGAAATTGAACCATCATTGATGTTTATTTGATCTTCTAATAATAAATTGCCAAAGTTAAAATCTTTATGTCCAAATCCACCTTCAATTCCTAATCTTAATCTCCAATTATAATTAAGATTTACTCGATACGACACCGCTCCATTGAATTGAAGGTAATTATAATCCGTAAAAGTTTCCTTTTGATTTAGTAAAGTGATTCCAAGACCCAGATTGTCGGTTATTAAGTTATTTGCGAATCCATATTGCGAATCAATTCGTCTGTTCCCTTTTGGCCATTGTCTTCTATGAATAATACCAGCATTCCACGAACTTGCAGCACCAGTAAATGCTGGATTTATAGTTTCTGGTACTAAAAAAAATTGTGTAAATACAGGGTCTTGAGCCCTAACTTCAATAAAAGCACTCACAAAAACTAGTAATATATATAATTTAAATTTCATTTTTTTTCTTTCTTATTTAATTAAGACAAAAGTTTCCTCCGCTTCTATTATACTTCCATAAAACGTATCAGCGCTTACTTTACAATGGTAATTTCCGTTTTCAGCATTAACACCTTTAATCGTTCCATCCCAACCGCGAAGAACATCTCCCGTTTCTGAATAGATTAAAGATCCCCATGTATCATAAATAGTTAGCCTAACATTTTTTAAACCTTTAGTAACCGGTCGATACGTGTCGTTAAGTGAGTCATTGTTTGGTGTAAATGCTGTTGGAACCACAAGTAGATATCCTTTTTCAACTAGTAAACTTATAGTATGAACATATACACAACCAAAAGGATAGGTCACGGTTTGTGTTACCACATAATCACCTTCCAGAACATAAGTATGAATTGGATTTTCTTCGTTTGAAAATGTTCCGTCACCAAAGTTCCATAATATACTAACATAATCCCCTGTGGCGGTATTTGTAAATTGAATCGGATCTAAAATTGAATATATCCCATAAGTAGTATAACCATATGAGTTTTGATTAAATGACGCATTTCCTAAAACAGGTATATCAACGTTTAAACTATAAGTTGTTGTACACCCTAATGCATCTGTTGCAGTTAAAACAACTAGTCCGTCTTGGTCTGTGGTCATAAATTCATTATTTGAACCGCTAACAGTTCCGCTTGACCAGTTTAATTGAATTGGAGGAACTCCTCCAGAAACTTGAGCTTCAAAAATTTGACTAATTTCTCTTGTTTCACAATTAACATTCGTATCCGTTTCAACATTTAAAGTTAAAGGTTGTGGACGGTTCACACTATATTGTGCTGTTTTTGTACATCCTCTTGAATCAGTGACTACAACAGCATAATTTCCAGAAGGTATATTTATTAAATCTTCAGTTGTAGTACCATTTGTCCAGCTATAAGTAAATGGGGGAGTTCCTCCAGACACTAATAAATTAATAGCTCCGCTATTAGCATTATTACAATCTAATGCATTTTGAATATTTGCACTTAAAACTAAAGGTTGAGGTTCAACAATGATAAAAGTTCTAACAATGGTACATGGTTTTGAGTCAATAATGGTTACCGTATAGGTGCCCGCGACTAAATTATTTCGTACCAAACCAGCAGTACTTCCATCATTCCAAGTTAATGAAATCGGTTGAATTCCACCAACTAAATTTAGATTGATACTACCATCATTTGCGCCATAACATGAAATATTAACAACTACCGGATTGATTGTAAAAATAGGAGCTTCAGGAATATTTACTACAATTGTTTTGGTACAACCATTGTTATCTGTCACTAAAATGGAATAATTACCAGCAGCTAAATTATTTTGATAAAACCCAGTAGCTAAGTTATCCCATTGTGCTTGGTATGGACCAGTACCGCCTGTTACTGTCAATGTTATTGAGGCATTGTTGGCGCCATAACAAGTGATTGGTGTTGTAGTTGCCGTTATTACAATATCATTAGGTTGAGTAACTGTAAGTCCAGTCACTATTTTTTGTCCTCCATTTGCATCAATAACTTTTAGCGAATAAACCCCTGCAATTAATCCTGTAAACTGAGGATTTAAGTTAGTAGAGTCTATAATAGAACTTACGAGTATTCCACTACTATTATATAATTCATAATCATAAGGAGGAACAGATTCTTGTGTTATTAATACTCCAACAGCACCATTGTTATTTCCATAACAAATCAAATTTATCGTTAGATTTAAATCGGGTTGAATTAGTAATTCAGGTGGTTGTGTAAGCGTGAAAGTTAAAATTATTGGAGCACAGTAACCATCATTAATTGTTACGGTGTAAGTTCCAGCAAATAAACCAGATACATCTTCATTTGTTGAAGTATATCCGTTTGGTCCAGTCCAACTATAAGTATATGTTCCCGAACCACCAACTGTAGTAAGGTTTATTGATCCATCGTTTGCACCAAAAACACTTACATTATATCCGTTGTAATTTGAAACTACTCCGGAAGATGTGAATGTAGGATTAACTGTTATAGAATAGGTATAAACATTTCCTTCACAAGAAGATCCATTATTGTTAAATGTAGCTGTAGCACTATAGGTAATTGTTAATGGAGCATTTGTTGTGTTTATTAATGTTTGAACAGGTATAGTGTTTGTCCCAGAACTTAACGCACCAGTAATTCCTGTTGGAATTGTTGCAGTCCAATTATAAGTAATGTTTCCTGGCAAACTTGAATTTAGCGTAACTAATGATGTATTTGTTTCATTACATATGGTTTGTATCGGAAGATCAAATGTAACATCTGGTCTGGGATATACCTCAATCGTAATAGTAAATGGATTACCAGTACAAATGCCAGCTATTGGGGTTACTTCATAAACTAATGTTGTAATACCATTAGAATTGTTGACTAATTGTTGACTAAATTGATTTTGTAAAGTCCCATTGTTAACCGAACCTGATACCGTTCCAGCTGGCGTCATTGATGTTAAATTCCAACTATATTGTAATCCAGCAGGTAATACATCATTTGAATTTGTCGAATTAAAAATATACTGTTCATCACTACAAATAATTGCAGCAACATTATTTACAACTGGAATTTGATTAATCACTACTTCAGCAGTATTTGAAAGCACACTAGTACAACCACCCGAAGAGAAAGTAATCTCACAATAGTAGTACAAAGTACCTACTGTTGTTGAAGGTGGGCTATAAGAAGCTGTTGTTGCACCAGAGATTAGAGTTCCACCAATTGTACTGTTAGTAGTATTGCTAAACCATTGATAAGTAGGAGTTCCAGTTCCGTTTGTGTAAGCTACAGTTAATTGCGTAGGTGTTCCATTTTCACAAACCGAGCTAGAAGCAGGTTGTGTAGTAATAGCAGGCGCAGCTACAATGATTACTTGAGATACGGCACTAGTTACATTACAACCTACACCACTTTGAGTAACCACACAGTAATAAT